>NZ_JBBNGA010000003.1:0-170106 GCF_040095305.1 Collinsella sp. CLA-AA-H167 | reverse complement strand
GGCCTCCATAGCCTCTCCACCTGCGGAAACGAGGCGATAGCCAGGTGCCGGGGGCTATTTCCGCGTTGCGCTAGCTGCGGAAACGCGGGGTCCGTTCAGACTGTTGCGTTGAGATTGAAAATCAACCGGCGTAAACTTTTAGTTGGGCAAATCCGGCAGATTGGAGTATGAAACATGAGGGATATGCACCTCATGTCGCTCATAAAACGTCTCCTGACCTCGAAGGAGAACGTTTTTTAGCGATAAAAGGAGACATAAATATGATCTGGTTTACCAGCGACATCCACTTCGGGCATGAGAACGTGCTGAAGTTCACCGACCGCCCGTGGGAGACGATTTGGCAGATGAACGACGCCATCGTCGACAGCATCAACGGCAGGGTTGCCGTGGACGACGAACTCTACATCCTGGGGGATTTCTCATTCAAGATGACCGCCCAGGACGCCTACGGGCTGCGCAAGCGGATCGCCTGCAGGCGCATCCACCTCGTCCCGGGAAACCACGACAAGGACTGGACCCAGCCGGCGGTCGCGGGCGCCTTCACCGTGGAGCCGCCGATCTGCGTGCTCAAGATCGACGGGCAGAAGATCGTCCTGAGCCATTACCCCATGGCCGACTGGCAGGGCATGAGCCATGGATCGTGGCACCTCCACGGGCACATCCACAGCAGCGGCGGCGCGTACAACGAGTTCAACCGCAAGCAGGGCCTTCTGCGCTACGACGTCGGTTGCGATGCCAACGGGCACTCCCCGGTGAGCCTCGACGAGCTGAGGGGATGGTTCGCCGGAGTCGACGAGCCGTGCGGCCGGGTGAAATGGCCCTGGTGGGTCAACGAGACCGGCGACAGGCAGGTCGAGCGCGAGCTGGCGGCGTACAAGAGGGAAGAGGTGATTCGATGACGGTCTATGTGACGGGCGACATCCACGGTGGGCTCGACATGCAAAAACTCCGCGACTGGGAGCTCGGCGACAGTCTTACCAGCGACGACTATCTCATCGTCGCCGGTGACTTTGGCTTTCCGTGGAACTTTTCCGCCGAGGAATGTGCCGACATCGCTTGGCTGGAGTCGCGCCCCTATACCGTGCTGTTCGTCGACGGCAACCACGAGCGTTTCGATCACTGGGCGGAGCGTCCCATGGAGCTGTGGCACGGTGGGCTGACGCAGCGCCTGTCGGATACCTCCCCCATACGGCGCCTGACGCGCGGCGAGGTTTTTGAGCTCGACGGCTCAACGGTCTTTACCATGGGCGGCGCCACGAGCGTGGACAAGGAATACCGCATTCCGTATTCCAGCTGGTGGCCTCAGGAGCTCCCGGACGAGCGCGAATTCGATGCCGCGCGGACAAAGCTCGACGAGGTCGGCTGGAAGGTCGACTGCGTCATCACCCATACCTGCGCCACGCGCATGCTCTCGCCGACGCTCTACCCCGACCCAGGCTGGGAACGCCCTGATGTGGACCGGCTGACCGGATTCCTCGACGAGCTCGAGAATCGCCTGGACTACAAGCGCTGGTATTACGGCCATTTTCACCGAGACGGCAACCCGGACGAACGTCATACCGTGCTGTACGACCGGATCGTGAGGCTCGGGGACAAACTCCTGCCGTGGGGCGCGTACTGATGGCTGTCTATGTGACAGGAGACGTGCACGGCAGGGCCGAGTACGGGGCCAGCAGGTTCGCCTTCAGGTCTTGGCCACTGGGCCGGACCCTGACGCGCGATGACGCGGTGATCGTGGCCGGCGACTTCGGCTTTGTCTGGGACGGCTCGAATGCTGAGAGGTATTGGCTCGACTGGTTCGAGTCGAAGCCCTGGACCACGTGTTTCGTAGACGGCAACCATGAGAACCACCACGCCCTGGCTGGGCTGCCGGTGCGGGAGTGGAACGGCGGGCTCGTCCATGAGGCGCGACCGCACGTGTTGCACCTGATGCGTGGAGAGGTGTTCGATATCGACGGGCTCACGGTCCTTGCCATGGGCGGTGCCGCGAGCAACGACAGGCGGTACCGCAGGGAGGGGAGGAGCTGGTGGCCCGAGGAGATGCCGAGCGAGGAGGAGATGGACCGTTGCCGCGCCTCACTCGACCGCGTGGGCTGGAAGGTCGACTGCGTTGTGACTCACGAGGCTCCTGCCGCCCTAGCTAGAGAGCTGTGCCGGAAGCGCGGACGTGAGTACCGTGGGGATCAGCTGCAAACCTTCCTGGGCGAGCTCGACGGGCGGCTTGACTATCGCGTCTGGCTCTTCGGCCACTACCATGGCGACGAATGGCGCGGCGGCAGGCATCGCCTTATCTACCGAGACATCGTGCCGATCGAAGATGCTGCGCCCGGTTCTAGGAACCTTCTAGAAGCGCTCTAGAAGGTTCCTAGAAATCAGCAGCCTGGCAGGAGAAGCGCGTGGCTACTCGCCCCTCATCTGGGCCATGACCTCGACCTTGGCCTCGGCCACGGCCGCACGCTGCTCGGAGGCGGCAAGGCGGTCCTTGAGGGCGGCGATCTCGGCCATCAGGTCGTGCTGGGCCAGGAGCGCATCGCTCAGCTCGGCTTGGGCTTTCAACGCGGCGTCACGCTCGACGCGCAGACGCTCGATCTCATCGGACATGGCCTCAGCCTCGGCGTGGAGCTGGACGACCTGCCTGCCGAGCTCCCTGGCATCGGCGAGGTATCTGACGCTCGCGGCATGGAGCTCATTGTTCTCGAGCTCGATGCTCGCGGTGTCGAGCTCGAACTTCTCCTCGATAAAGGCGACCCGCTCATTGCAGTCGGCCTCAAGTCTTTCGTTCCGGTCTCTCGCCTCGACGAGCTTGCGGTTGAATTCGTCGAGCTGGGCCCTGAGCAACGCGTTCTCGGTTCTGAGGTCGCCCGTCTCGCGCAGCAGCTTCTCCCGCCACGTCGCCTCGATCCGCTCGGCGGCCTCATCGAGGACGGACTTCACGCCGTAGATCTCCCTGATTTTCTTCTCGTCTGCCATGGTGCGGCACTCCAATCAACAACGGGCATGGCTCCGCCATGCCATATGGCTGGGAACAATGCACGGCCGCTGTTGATTTGTGTTCGCCCTGCGATCGGTGAGTTCTAAAAAGGCGTCTCAGATCATGCATTCACGCAGGTTTTCGGTTGGAGAAATACCGCACGTTTTCATGGTATCACGCGCCTTAAAGACCATGAATAGACGGCCATATCGATTCGTTGAAAATGGCACCTACGACGTGTTGGTGGCGGGAGAGTGATGGCGTTAAAGATGCCGAGAATGATTATGGGATTGTTTTAGATGCGGGCATGAAAAAGGGTCGAATCGAAGTGTCTGGCCGGACGCCAATTGTCCGGGAACTGTTTCGGTTCGACCCTGTTTCATTTTACATCCGCGGCATGCTCTTATAGACGCCCGGCGATTACCGACCTTCACGACCTCGATAGTCGGGCTATGGACTTAAGATTTCTTGGGCTCCCAGCCGTTTTCGATTGCGGCGGGGTAGACTGCGGCGTAATTAAGCATCCAGCTGCCATCGCCCGCTTTTTGAATAAACCCCTTATCCTTCAAAGAGGTATAGGCTCGGGAGATCGTGTTCTTACTCAGGTGGTAGCGCTCCTCAATCCATTTGCTTTTTGCGTAAAAGCCCATGGCTCGTTTGTTTTTGGAAGGATTTCCAAGCTTCCATACTAGGCCGAGGATGAGGCGCTCGGCAGCGACAGTGGTGGCACAACACGCCCAGTCGGGCACCGAAATAAAATTCGCGTTATCCATTTTCCTTCTAATCTCTCGTTGCTCAGTAACATCATCGGAATATTTGTCGGAAATCGACGGTAGCTCGCTCATGTTTACCGCCTAGTCAAGGTGGGCGGTACGACCTTCAAGCTGCTTGAAAAGTTCGTAGAAGGAGCTTTCAAACATGTAATTCGAGCGATGGATTTGGATGAGCTTGCCGGACTCGCGCATAAACTTGCGCGCGGTGTTTTCGCTCCAGCCAGTGAGTTCGCGGATATCGTTAACGCGGAGCAACCGATCGCACTGAGCGGCACCAGTGGGGAAAGTCGGTGTGGACGCCTGAGTGCTAATCTGTGGAGTAGCCATGATGAGCTATCCTTTCAATGAGGGCCCTCCCTGTGCTTGTAAGACTTACCAGGTTCATAAGCACATGGGGGGCCGGTTTTTATGACTACATGCGTAGCCATCTGACAGCTTTAGAATCTATTAAAACTCATTAGATGTCAATCAAATAAAGCGTCTACCTGCGGAAATAGTAGTATAGTACCGTAATATTATTGATGAAACGATGAATGAATAACATGCTATTTCTCGCTTTTCTGTATATAGGCGTTGATGAAGTCTTCGTAGCCTTTAACTGCTTTTATTTCTGATTGTTGAACGAGGCTTGTATACGTTTTGAGCGTGATATTGGGGTCCGCGTGGCCAAGAATACCTTGCACGCTTCTAACGTCCGATCCGTTCGCCAGCATAAAAGTGCTTACACAATGCCTGAGCTGATGCGGGCAGATGCCCTTATATAGTTTTCCGCCAGTCGAATTGTTCGGCTCATAGATTCCAAGGTTGCAGCTAACTGCGAAATCGCGAAACCAATGGTTGAAGATGTAGTTTTTCATGTGACAGACAGTAGGGACCCCCTGCTTGACAGCAATATCGCTAATGATGGGAGTGCTGCCAGTCTGGGAGAGCCCCAGAGAGGCCAGGAACTCTTTTTGTATGGCTGACCATGATTGAAGACGTTCGGCCAAGGTTTCTCCAACGGGGATTTTGCGTTGGCTTTCTTGTGACTTGGGTGCCCTCAGTTCATGGTCGTTGGTGTACTGCCTGTCAATTTTCAAGGTTTTATTGGCAGGGTCCCAATCGCGCCATTCGAGGCCCAGCATCTCGCCTTTCCGCATACCCGTATACACTAGTACTAGCGTACCAACAGCTTCGGCGGTGAGCTCAATGTGTTGAAGATGTGTGCATAGGGTAGCTACTTGGTCGATTGTCAGTGATTCTCTTTTGTTGCGTGGTCTGCGAACATGAACGGTAGCGCAGGGGTTTCGGTCAATTATTCTCTTTGCGACTGCATTCGACAGAATTTGACGCAGTTTCGAATTGATTCGTACAAGCTCTGATGGTTTGTATTTTCCCGTACGACGAGCTTCGGCATATGCTTCTTCGATTAGATCGGGAGTTAGCCCTTCAATTGTCTGAAACGCACCGAATAGGTCTTCGATATGCCTGCAATCGTACGCTTCTCTTTCATAGCTCGTTGGCGCAAGCTCGGTGTCCCTATTTTCATGAAAGGCCCAGCAGTAGGACGCAAGCAAAGTGGGCTTTTTAGTTTTAGTGATCGTGCCAGAGGAGTTGATTTCAGCCAGCTTGGCCTGCATTGCAGCCTTAGCTTCTGTTTTAGTCTTGCAACGAATTGTATAAGTTGGGGATCGTTTGTAGCGCCCCGTCTTAGGGTCCTTGACTCCAAGGGAAAAATAATAGCGATAGGTGTTAGGTGATCTCTTGTCTTTCCAACACGTGCCTCTTCCGCTAATGAGTGGCTGTTCTGACATCTTTGCACTCCGTTTCTTTGAATAGTTTTCAACAATTCATTGAGTGCAGTTTAGCTAAAGCTGTTAGTAATATGTTTGTAAAAGCGTAGACGCAGCTACCGGAGGCAAAAGACACAAACTGCTATGTTTATCTGCGGTTATATGATGTTCAATGATGCTTGATGAATGGTAGGGGGTAGCATTAAATCATATCTCCTAAAGCGGGTGTCGACGGTTCGAATCCGCCCGGGGGCACCAGAGGAATATCGAGCCCGGTACCGCTACGGTGCCGGGCTCTTCTGGTCTAAAGGCCGGATTCGGACCGTCGACACCCGCGTCACTCATTTCCCCGCGGGGGGAGTTTTCGAATCCGCCCGGGGGCACCAGAGGAATATCGAGCCCGGTACCGCTACGGTGCCGGGCTCTTCTGGTTCATGTCATGTCAAAAACGAAGCGCCCGCTTGCTGGGGGAGCAAGCGGGCGCCTGTGAGCGAATATGTTTGCGGCGGGAGCCGTAATGGGCGGTGGGGCGGCGACTAGTTGGTCGTACCGGAATCGTCGCCCGTGCTCGTGCCCGAGCCAGAGCCCGAACCCGAGCCAGAAATCGAAACCGTCAGCGTAATCGTGCTGTCGGTGGACTGCTTGCCGGTGGGGGAGACGCCCGTAACGGTGGCGTTTTCGTTGCCGCTCACGGGGTTACCGTTCTGATCGCAGAATGCGATGTTGTAGAACCCGGCGTTGTTGAGCGCGGTAACGGCGGCGGAGATGCTCTTGCCGTACAGGTTGCCCGGAACGCTGGCTTTGCCGGACTTCTTGGCAATGACGACGGTAATCGTGGCGCCAGGCTTCTGCTTGCCGCTGGGGTTCCAGCTAATCACGGTGCCCTCGGTAACCGAGTCGTTCTCCTGGTAGCTCACGTCGACGCCAAAGCCTGCCATATCGAGGGCGTTGCGCGCCTGGGCCTCGGTCATGTCGGTCAGGTCGGGGACGGACGTGGTATCCGGGCCGCTCGAGACCTTGTACGAGATGGTCGTGCCCTTCTCGACTTCCTTACCGGCTTCGGTGCCCTGCTCAAAGACCTGGCCCTCATCGGCCTCGTTGGCCTCCTCGGAGGCGTTGCCCTTCAGGCCAACGCTTGCCAGCGCGGCTTCTGCCTGGTCCTTGGTCAGGCCGACCAGCCGGGGAACCTCGACCTTCTCGGAGGGCTTGGGGCCCTTGGAGATTACCAGGTTCACCTTGGTGCCCTTGGCCTTCTTGGTGTTGCCGTTGGGCGTCTGCTCGGCGACCTTGCCCTCGTCGACATCGTCGTTGTAGCTTTGGTCGATGGTGCCGGCCTCGAGGCCGGCTTCCTTGATCTGCTCGACGGCAGTCTGCTGGTCCTTGCCTAGCACATCGGGCACGGTGACCTGCTCGCCGCCAAAGAGTCCTGTGGCAAAGGCCACCACGATACCGATGACGGCAACGGCTGCCACCACGGCGGCGATGATCTTGTTCTTGTTGGATTTGGGCTTTTCGACCTCGTAGGAGCCGGTGGAGCCCGAAACCGAGCTACGGGCGGTATTCTGGCCGCTCACGCCCGAGACGGGACGCACCATGGCGCGCGTCTGATCGGAAAGCTCGCGAGTCTTGGTGGCGCCCAGCTCACCGGGGGCACCGATGATGCGCGTGGGCTCCGAGATGTTGACGGCACGGCCCGACAGGTAGCTGTTGAGCACCTGACGCAGCTCGTCGGCGGTCTGGAAGCGGTTTGCCGGGTCCTTCTCCATGCACTTGAGGATGATGCGCTCAAGGTCGGCGTCGACACCGGAGTTGATCTGGCTCGGCGGAATAGGCAGCTCGTTGACCTGCTTGAGTGCGACCGAGATAGCGTCGTCACCGTCAAAGGGAACGCGGCCGGTGGCGCACTCGTACATCACGACGCCCAGCGAGTAGATATCCGAGGTGGGGCCGAGGTCCTGACCACGGGTCTGCTCGGGGCTGACGTAGTGGGCGGTTCCCAGCACGTTGTTGTCTTGCGTGAGGTGGCTGTTCTTGGCGCGCGCGATGCCAAAGTCCATCACCTTGATGTTGCCGTCTGGCAGCACCATGATGTTCTGCGGCTTAATGTCGCGGTGGATGATCTCGTGCTTGTGGGCGACCGAAAGCGCGGAGCTGATCTGCGAGCCGATCTGGGCGACCTTCTTGGGGTCGAGGGCGCCGTGGCTCTTGATGCCGCTCTTAAGGTCGGTGCCGCGCAGGTACTCCATGACGATGTAATAGGTGTCGCCGTCCTTGCCCCAATCGTAGACGCCCACGATATAGGGGGAGGAGAGACCGGCTGCTGCCTGGGCCTCCTGCTTAAAGCGTGCGGCGAAGGTTGCGTCGCCAGCATACTGCGGCAGCATGATCTTGACGGCTACCGTGCGGTCGAGGACCTGGTCCTGCGCACGGTAGACGGTCGCCATACCGCCTGTCCCCACCTTATCCTTGAGGAGGTATCTTCCCCCGAGGACCCTCTGTTCCATTCCTGCTCCTAACATAACTATTCGCTCAACGATGTGTGTAGTACCTACGATGTGGCCGCTGGGGCCGTGTGGCGCGTTGCCGCTAACTCTTCGGCCGCGGCGCGCCTCGGGTGTCCGATTCGATCATGGGCATCACGCTCCCTGTGCGGCGAGCGCCGCGGTCAGGACGATGCCGGCAATCTTGGCCGCCTTGACGTCGTGTTTGTCGTAATCCTCCAAGGCCACCGAGATGGCGACCGTGGGTGAATCGTAAGGTGCAAAGCCAACGAACATCGAGTTGACGTTGGTGCCGCCGGTCTCGGCCGAGCCGGTCTTGCCGGCGACCTTGACGCCGGGGACCTGGGCATCGGTGCCGGTACCGGACTGGACGACGGCGAGCATGGCCTGCTTGACCTGGTCGGCCGTGGCGGAGCTGACGGCCTGACCCAGCGAGCGGGACTGCGTGGTCTTGACCACAGTTCCGTCCGGGGCGAGTACCTGGGCTACAAAGTACGGGTCCATGACCACGCCACTGTTAGCGATGGCGGCGGCAATCACGGCGTTTTGCATGACGGTGGTCTGCGGCCCGGGCGTGTGGTCCATGCCGACAGGCTGGCCGGCGCCGGCCCAGGCGGTCTCCCACTCGGTCATGAGCGACGGGTCGGCCATGATGGAGGCCGCGGAGGTCAGGTCTTGGCCGAGCTTTTGGCCGTAGCCAAAGGCGTTGGCAAACTGCACGAGCGTGTTTGCGCCAACTTCGTTTGCCACCTGGCCAAAGACGACGTTGGAAGACACGGCAAAGGCCTGCTGCAGGCTGATGGTGCCGTAGCTCTCGTTGGCATAGTTGGTGACCGGCGCGTTGCCGATGTCCATGGAGCCGGGCGCCTGGTAGGTGCTGGTAAGGCTGGCGGTGCCGGTCTCGAGTGCCGCGGAAAGCGTAACGACCTTAAACGTGGAGCCCGGCGTGTACAGCGCGTCCATGGCGCGATTGTACATGGAGCCGTCCTCGCCGCCGCCCGCCTGCAGCAGGGCGTCGATGTTGGTGTTGTCATAGGTGGGCGAGCTGGCGCATGCGAGCACCGCACCGGTACGCGGGTCGATGACCACTACAGCGCCCTTAAAGCCCTTGAGCGCCTGCTCGGCCGCCGTCTGGATACGCGAGTCGATGGTGAGCTTGGCGGTGTTGCCCGGCTGGGTCTGGCCCGCGAGCGAAGCGATGGCGTTGTTCCAGCTGGAGTAATCCTTAGAGCCGGTGAGCGTGTCGTTCATGACACTCTCGATGGCGGTGGTGCCATACTGCTGGCTCACGTAGCCAACCACGTGCGCTGCCAGGTTGCCGTTGGGGTAGGAGCGTACGTAGGTGCCGTCCTCCTGCTGCAGCGACTCGGCCAGCGTCACGCCGTCGGACGTGATGATGGAACCGCGCTGGATGTACTTGGAGCGGGCGATAGTGTGGTTGTTGGTCGGCATATCCTGATAGTCCTTGGCCTTGATGACCTGGACATAGGTGAGGTTGCCGATAAGGATGGCGAATAGCGCCGTAAAGGCGAGCACCGCACGGGTTAGACGGTTGGCGAGCGCAACGCGGCCGAGCACACCGGATTCAGGCGTGTCGAGCAGGCGACGGCGCATGCGCGAGCCGACGGAATGGCTGCCGCTGCCGTAGGAAGACGAGGTGGCAAAGCGCGTGCCCGTCGGGGCGGCGGCAGATGCGACCTGATCATCGGTGATGGCGGCCATAGTGCCGGTGCCGGTAAGCTCGGCCTCGCGTCCGGTCGCTTCGTCACCGGCGCGCAGCAGGAGCGCGACGATGATAAAGCTCGCCAGCAGCGAGGAGCCGCCCTGGCTCATAAAGGGCAGGGTGACGCCGGTCAGCGGGATCAGGCGGGTTACGCCGCCAACGATCAAGAAGGCCTGGAAGCTGATGGCGGCCGTAAGGCCCGTGGCACTAAAGGCTGCGAGGTCGGATTTAGCGCGGGCGGCCGTGGTGAGGCCACGCACGGCAAAGAGCATAAACAGGATGAGCACGGCGCCGCCGCCCAAAAGGCCCATCTCCTCGCCGATAGCCGAGAAGATAAAGTCGGACTCGACGACGGGGATGTTGTTGGCCATGCCGTTGCCGATGCCAACACCGACCAGACCGCCATCGGCAAGCGAGAAGAGCGATTGGACGATCTGGTAGCCCTGGCCCTGGGCGTCCTTAAAAGGATCGACCCAAACCTGGAAACGTACCTGAACGTGAGACAGGAACTTGTAGGCGCCCACGGCTCCAACGGCTAAGAGCGCAAGGCCGATAACGACATACGAGAATCGTCCCGTGGCAACGTAGAGCATCAGCAAGAAGATGGTGTAGAACAGCACGGCCGAACCCAGGTCGCGTTCGAAGACGACGACGAGCAGGCACACACCCCACACGGCAAACAGCGGCAGCAGCAGTCGCAGGCGAGGGATCTTAAAGCCCAGGATCTTGCGGTTGGAGATGGAGAGCAGCTCGCGGTTCTCAGCCAAGTAGCCGGCCAGGAACAGCACGATAAAGACCTTGGCGAACTCGCCGGGCTGGATGGTAAAGCCCGCGATGCGAATCCACAGCTTGGAGCCCGAGATCGTGGTGCCGATAAAGATAGGCAGCATCAGCAGAATGATGCCGATAATGCCAAAGGTGTACTTGTAGCGCATGACCACGTCGAGGTTTTTGACCAGTGCAAGCGTTCCCACCATGAGCGCCACCGAGACAAACAGGATGATGAGCTGTGAGATGGCGAGAGCGGGGGCGAGGCGTGTCACGAACGTGATGCCGATGCCCGAAAGTATAAATACGATGGGCAGGATGGCGGGATCGGCGCCAGGCGCCAAGATGCGCACGGCGATATGTGCTGCGGCGAAGGCGGCGAAGAGGCCGATCGGTACGGCGAGCGTCTCAAAGGAGATAGCGGCGCCCGCGGTGAGGACGTACATCGCATACAGCAGGATGACGGGGAACGCCGAGGCGATGAGCAAGAGCAGTTCGGTGTTGCGGCGACTCATAAGCGGCACTCCCTTTCTAATTCTTATCGGAGGCTTCGGCCTCGGCGGACTGTTCGGCGGTTTTCTCGGAATCTGATTCGGAGGTCGATCCCTGGTCGGTGTTGTCGCGAATCGTTTGCGCGTCGATCACCTGGCGGGTCTGCTCCTCGTCGATCTGGTGGCGGTACTTGGATATCGTGTCCTGCGCATCGTCGACACTTGTTTGCGGAATGCCCGCCTTGAGGCGGTTTTGCGTGTCTTCGGGCAGGTCGGACAGCTTGATACTGGTTTCGCTTTCGAGCCAGTGGAGCTTGAGTCCGAGCGGCTTGCCGGGCAGGCCGCGCCAGACGGCGACATTGCCCTGGTAGGTACCCAGGTAGTACGAGCCGGTGACACCCGTGTAGGCCCAGATGGCAGCCGCCAGCACCAAGACGAGACCTAAGACGACGCCGATGGTGACGTTGCGGCGACGCACGCGTTGCGCCTCGCGCATAACGCCATCGTCAACCAGGTCAACGACTACTACGGTCACGTTGTCGTGGCCGCCGGCGGCAAGCGCCGCGTCCACTAGGTTGTCGACGCAGATTTGCGCGGTTGAGGACTGCGTGGCGATGTTCTCGATATCGCTATCGGGAATCATGCTCGAAAGGCCGTCGGAGCACAGGATCAGGCGGTCGCCTTCCTCGATATGCAGAGTGAAGTGGTCGGCATACATGGCGGGGTCCGAGCCCAGCGCACGGGTGATGACCGAGCGGTTGGGGTGGACGCGAGCCTCGTCTGCCGTGATCTCGCCGGCGTCCACGAGCTCCTCCACGTAGGAGTGGTCGCGGGTCACGCGGATGAGCGTGCCCTCGTGGAGCAGGTAGGCGCGAGAGTCACCCACGTGGGCGATGGCGAGCGTGTCGTTTTCGATATAGGCGCAAGTGGCTGTGCAGCCCATGCCGGGCTTGCCTAGGCCGTTCAGGGCCGCCTCGATTACGGCGGCGTTAGCTGCCTCGACGGCTGCCGCCAGGCGTGCTGCGTCGGCGGACTGCGGGGCCGTCTTGGCAATAGTCTCAACGGCGATGGAAGAGGCCACCTCGCCGGCAGCGTGACCACCCATGCCGTCGCATACGCAAAAGAGCGGCGACTGCACCAGGTAGGAATCCTCATTGTGCGGGCGTACGCAGCCAACGTCGGAGCGGGCGCCCCACATGAGTTGCGTGGTGGTGCCGGCATCATAGGTCGAGTCGGTCTCGATGCGCTCCTCGGTCAGGGGCTCAAAGCTCATGGTCGAGCCGGGGTCTTTGAGCTTGGCCTCAACGGCGGCAACGTCGATTTCGGCTGTGTCACCGGGAGAGACGGTGTCGGTCTCGGCGTTTGATTCGGAATCGCCGGTGTCCGGGGAGTCGGGCTCCTCGGACACGCGGGCGGTCGACTCGTCGTCTTGCGGGCTGACGTCTATAGGCTCGGGCGCCGGCGTAGACGCGGGCGCAACCTCGGATGCCGGGGCTATGGGAAACGCCGGCGCGGCGGGCTCGGGTGCCGCAAACACCGCAGCGCTCTCGTTAATTGCCGCGGCGACGGGCTCTGCAAAGTGAGCCGGCACCGGGGCTGCTTCGGGCGCTGTGGGCTGTTCCGCAGCATGTGCGCCGATGGGCGCCGCTACGGCATCCTCTTCGTCCTCGTTATCGGCGAGATCCGAAATATCATGCGTTACATGCGAAAGAGGCAGGGAGAACACGGTGTCCTCGGGCTCCACGGGTGCGGAGCCCGCCGGAGCGGCGTGGGCCGGCGCAGCTGTGGCGGCCGGTGCCTCGGTCATAGTTGCGGACTTGTTCTCCTCGTCGATCATCGACGGTTCACCTTCATGACCACATCGCCAATCTGGACTTCGTCGCCCTCGCGCAGCGTCGCGGGCTCCACGAGCTGGCGGCCGTTGACGAGCGTGCCGTTAAGCGAGTTGAGGTCCTCGATGATGAGCGCCGGGCCCTGCAGCGAAAAGCGCGCATGCGAGGCCGAGACGAACGGTTCGTTGATGCAGATGTCCGAAGATGGCGAGCGACCGACGATGACGGGGCCGAGCATGTCTACGTGGATGCCACGGATGCCGCGCGGGCCCTTGTCCACATCGATCGTCCAGATAGCCGAGTCGCGGCGCTGTCCGCGCACAAGTCCCACGCCGGTCTTCATGACGGCGAACAGGAAGATATAGAGCAGGGCGACCAGGACGATGCGGCCTGCAAAAAGGACGATATCGATGTTCATAAGCGACTATCCCCTAAATTCAAAGGTGCTCAGGCCAAACGTCAGCAGATCGCCGTTGCGCAGCGGGCAGCGCGTAATGCGGCGGTTGTTGACGAGCGTGCCGTTGGTGGAATTGAGGTCCTCGATCGACCAATCCGAGCCCGTAAAGGTGAGCTGGGCGTGGCGGCGCGACACGTTGGGGTCGCGCAGGGCAATATCGGAAACCGAGCGCTCGCGACCGATAGTCACCTGTGCGGAGGTGATGCTATGGCTCTCGCCGCTCACGACGTCGACGAGCTGGGCGAGCGGGCGCTGCGGGGCGCGAGTGCTCGCCATGTTGGAGGCGATGCCGGCTGCGGCGCCTAGGCCCACGGCGGCACCGGTCGCGGCGGCTCCGCCCATGCCGGCAAGCGCGTCGCGCGAGACGGTCTGCGGCACCGGGATGGGTGCTGCGGCGGGGTCGGGGACGCTAGGCGCGAAGGGGTCTGCCACGGCAAGCGGGTCGGGAGCGGCGGCGCGAGGCGTCGGCTGCTGCTGGGGCATGGCGGCGGGGCGCTGCTGCTGCGGGGCAGCAAACTGCTGCTGGCCGGCGCGCGGGGCGCTGGCGGCACGGCTTGCCGCGGAGTTGTTTTGGCCCAGACCGTTTTGATAGGCGCGCTCTTCTTCGTACAGGCGGCCGAGCGTGGGGGCATCGACGTTCTCGGCAAAGACCGAGAACTTGCCGGCGCGCAGCTGCGGATCGATCATAAAGCGCACGAGGGGCTCGCCGACAAAGACATAGCGGCGCTTTTCGGCCTGCGCCTTCACAAACTCGCGGACCTCGCGCGAAAGCTCGGGGTAGAACGGGGCGAGCATGGGATCGTCGTCGGCGGCGATCAGGATGGTATAGAGTGCCGGCGCCGTGTTGACGCCGTTGATCACCAGAGTCTGATCCTCCATGTCGCGAGCGGCCTGCTTGGCAAGCTTCTTAAAGGAGAACGGGGCACGGGTGGCACCGAAGATGCCGGCCACGTGGTCCTCGAAGATGTTCAGGAAGTTCACGAAAGATCACTCTCCGTATAGGTTCTTTGGTATCCGAGCAAATATAGGCATATCCCAACGATTATAGAGGATAGGGTTCCCGCAACCGCCGCCTTGGCGACGACCGCGGCTGCAAGGCTGGCAATTTCCATATGGCGTGCAAGACAGGACGCCGCTGCGCAGCCGATGCCGGTGACAGCGATGGCGGCGATTGCGGCAAGGTTTGAGCCCTGATCGGCACGCTTGGCATGGGCATTGAGCAGCGCGGATGACGCTGCGGAAGTTGCCGCGACCAGCACAAAGGCAGCCCAAAGGAGCGGGTCTCCCAGCGCTGCGGCAACGTTACCGAGCCCCAGCACGCCTCCGGCTGAAAGCGCGACCGTTGCCAGACGGGCAAAAAGCGCGCCCATGCCCGTTGCCGCGGCGGCGCTTGCCGGGCCGAGCCAAAATGACGCGACGCCGGCGGCGACCCCAGCTGCCAGGAAGGTATTGCCGGTCAGACAGCCAAGCGCGAGTGCACAGGTGAGCGCGGCGCTCGCGGCAGTCTCGGTGCGACCCCAGGCGATCCACCAACCGGACATGGCGGCGGCAAAGATCACCGCGACGGGCAGCATCGACAGGATGCCCTGTGCCTGCATGGTGGCGTTGGCCATGAGCACCAAAAAGCCCACAGCCGAGATGGCCGAGCCAATCTGGGGGGCCAGGCCAGCCGCCGCTCCGATCGCGATGGCCGCAATGACCAGGCCGGGAAGCGCCGCGACCCCGGCCGTTTGCATCAGCAAAAAGCTAAAGGTGCCGCACGTTAGCGCCGAGATAGCGCGCATGGTGTAGTCGCGCGCATGGCTCCAGCGCGTGCCCGCCCAGCCGAGTGCGGGGTCGACCTCGATGGCGTCGTCCTCGTAGTGCGACGGCTCGATATCGTCGAGCTCCTGCTCGTCATCCGAAAGCTCGCCAACCATTTGCTCCAGGCTGCGACGGCCTTCGCGCACGCTGCCCAGACCGGCAAGGAGCTGGTCGCAAAATGCCTCGATGCTGTTGGGGCGGTCCTGCGGCATGGGGGAGAGCGCGCTCATGAGCGCGGCCTCGGCTCCCGGGGGAAAGTGTGGTATCAGCTCGCTGGGATAGGTGGCGCCGCCGATGATGCGGCCGAGCGAGTCGGCGGGCGTGGCCGCCATAAAGGGAGCGCTGCCGCACAGGCCCTCGTAGATCACGCAGGCGAGGGCAAAGACATCGGCGCGCTCGTCGACCGTGCCGGTCTCGATATCGAGCTGCTCGGGCGGCATGTAGCCAATGGTGCCGCCGCGTGAGCCGCCAAAGCCACCGGCAGACGACAGTCGCGCCATGCCAAAGTCGGTGAGCTTTACATTGCCCGAGTGGTCGATGAGCACGTTGGCGGGTTTAATGTCCAGGTGGAGTACGCCATTACTATGGGCGAAGGTGAGCGCCTGGCCCAGGGCATCGGCAATGGCCGCGGCCTCGTCAAAGGTAAGTGAGTGGCCGTCCACGCGATGCAAAAACTCGGCCAGCGACATGCCATCGACATATTCCATAACCAGGTAGGCATAGGCTGTGTCGTGCGTAAAGTCGATGACCTGCACGATGTTGGGATGTTGAAGCATGGCGGCAGTGTGCGCCTCGCGCAGGACATCCATGATGTCGCTAGCGGGCATGCCGGCACCGTTGATAAGGGGGATGCGTTTAATGGCGACGCGGCGGCGCAGGTGCGTGTCGCGGCAGATCTCGATGGAGCCAAAACCGCCGGTCGCAAGTGTCTCGAGCGGCTGGTACCGCTTGAGCAGCTCGCGAGAGCTGGTGCCCTCCAAAGGAACGTCCGGCGAGAACCGGGCGGTATGTTGCGAGAAAAGCGGCATGGCCAACCCTCGTGCGTTTAAAGTTCGTTTGCGAGCGGCGGGCGCGGAGCCGAGCCATTCGCGGTGGCATAGATGCTGCTAGTGTAGCACGCTCGGGCAGATGGCGAGGAAACGGGGATGAGGTGGTCCGATCGATTCGGGCCGTTTCGGCTCGTTCGGAAAGCGCACCCCAGTTTTCAGCCAAATAATGGGATGCGCCTTCCAAATGGGGTGGGCTGCGGAAACTGCATCCCAGAATATTGGCCTGGAACGGGACGGACTTTCCGAATCGGCGCTCAAAAGGAAACCGCATCCCGCTTTGGGGCGGGGGCTGCGGACAAAAGCCGGACCGTGACCTGGCTCGGATTGGAGTTAGCGTGAATCGTTGATGTTGGCCGGTGTGGGCATGGAGATAGATGAGCGGATCGAGCGATATAATGACATGCTATGGAGGCCATATGCTCTTTTCCCGCCGTTCTGCTACATTTGCCTGCGCCATTGCGCTTGTCGTAATGGCGGTCACCCCTTATCACCGGTTTTCATCTTCAATCGGCCTAGCGTCAGGTGCAATGACCTGGCTCGTTATCCTGGGCGCATGCCTCGCGGCGTTTGTTCATGGTGCTGCGCTATGCAAGGGGGGAATGAGAAGGCCGAGGCATCTCGGTGCCATCGGTGTTTTCCTTGGTGTTATTGCAACGGTTCCCGAATGGGCCGACCTGGCTTTCTATGCTCGCGGAGACTCTATTCCAATCGTGTTTGCACCGATTTGGTTGTTACATGGCGTTTCGTGTGTCTCGTGCTTTGTTGGGTCGCTGCTTCTCTCATATGTTATTTGGGGCACGGCGGACTCTCCTTTGACGCAGAGGTCGACACGGACTGACGAAAGGGAAACTCGTCACCCGCAGGACGCGATTTTTACAGAAACAATAGCCGTCATGTCTTGCCTGCTGTTTTGCTGTCGAGTTTCATGGAGAGTCGTTCCCGAGCCATGGGGGATGCCCCCTGTAACGGCCGCGTCAATTGGCCTTGCGCTTTTAATTCCGTTGGTCTATCTCGCATTGACTGTGGCCCCGCCGTTTTGCCGCCCTCGTGCCTTTGGCCATGGGCGGCGCGACGTGTTTGCCTGTTCTGTGCTCGTAGCAGTTCCTATTGGTCTTATTCCGGCTGTTGAGGCGGCATACTTCGCAAGCGATGCCGTGGTCATTGCATTGCTGGCGATGGGGTCCGTTATCGCTGCTGCCTTCGTATGCATGTTGCTAAGGGGGAAACGGGACAACAATTCGGATATCGCCTGTGCGTCCGACACATTCGATGCGGGGGTGTTTTCCCCTGCCCTGTCGCCTAGAGAAGAGCAGTTTGTTCGACTGCTGCTCAAAGGGAAAACGCCGGCGGAAATTGCCAAGGAGACGGATACGAAGCCATCGACGGTGAGAACAACGCTTCACCGAGCATACGGGAAGGCGTCGGTTGCGGGCTCACGCGAGCTCGTGGCGCTGTTTGCGGGTGAGGGCGATACTGTAGGGCATGAGCTACCGCAGCGGCATGCTGACGATATAGTGGCATCAGCTCGAACGCGCCGGCTGTTTCGATACCTGCTCACATTATTCTTTATCCTCCTTGCGGCGGGGCCCTTGGTAATGGCGGATAGCGATTGGGGGTCCGGTGTTTCGCGGGCTGTCGCCTTTTCCCTCTTAAGCTACGCATTGGGTCTCGGACTGCTTCTGTCGCTACGCTACGCGGGTGGAAAAGCGAATCGTGGCGCTGCGCTGGATAGAGCGGGTGAAGCGATTTGGCTCGGAAGCCCGTACGTATGGGCGGTGCTATCTGCTGTGGAATGGTCTTTTATCTATATCGCGGCATTGATGTGCATACGCGTTCCGTTGATGGCTGTGCCGGTCCTGTTTTGCGGCGTGGCGTCTACGGCTTCGCTCGCTGTTGGGCTGCGTCCGTTTAAGGTGCATGCCCATGCTCGGGCTATCGTGCCGTTGGTGTCAATGGGCATGGTTGCCTTAATCTATGCGGTCGCTAGGGGGCGAATCCATGGACTTGCGGTGCTGACGGGGGTGCTGCTCACATATATAGTGATGCGAAGCTGTCCGCAGCGCAAAATGCTTGGGATATGGATGCTCTGCTTTGGGGCGACGGCTCCTGTTTGGGCTGTCTTGCTCAATATGGTGCAGGATCTGACGGTTTTCGAGCCGTTGTTCCTCGCGTCGTTGTTGGGGCAAAGTTCGGCTGTCAATGTCGTCGTGGCAACGGTGATTGTTTGCTGGTCTGTGCCCATGTTCGTTACGCACATCGCGCTCGCCCGCTCGGTTGAGGACGAGAAGGCCGTCTTGGAGTACCGGGCGAACGGGTCCACCGAAACGGCCCGCGTGCGCCAGCTGGCCCTGCTTACGTCGCGCTCCCTTTCTGATGTTCAGTCGCAAATTTTGCTGATGACGGCAGAGGGGGCAACGACAAAGGCCATTGCGGAGGATGTCGGTTACGCTGCATCTACGGTGCAAGCGCTGCGGTCTGCATCTTACCGCCAGTTGAAGATCAAGAATAAGGCGGAGCTAATTTTATTGTTATCGCAGGTAAATAACGTGTAAACGCCTGAGCAATCAACTCAATAGCGGGTGTTTACAGACATCTTTCTCTATTCATGCGAAGGTTGCCGTGCGTCGATGCATTGTTAACCGCTTTTGATTGGAGAAGGCCATGATTAAGCCAAGGAGCGCTATTGCTCGAATCGGAGTCGGCTTGGTGATTGCAGCTGGTCTGTCCCTAGGGGTTCCCGCTGCATCGTTTGCACAAGAGGAGTTTGACACCTCTCAGGTTTCCAGCATTACTCAAAACGCCGATACGGGAATTACGACCTGTACGAACAATGCCGATAAGGCATTTAGTTTTCAATGTGCCGGGACGAGTGCAACTGGCTACCGTCAAAAGGATGATTCCTCATCGCTCTATCTGGATATCCAGGGCCATACGGGAAATCCGCTTCGGTTATATACAGACGGTGCGTATAACACAAGCGGTAGCGGCAGCATGAATTGTACTCAGGGAACGTATCGTTCGAATCACAAGGGACAGTGGGAAATGTATAACCTCGTCCGTGAGAACGGGCGATCTGCGGCGCGACTGACTGCATGGGCGGAGTCTGGCTACGGCACTGTTATTGGCGTATGGAGCCCCGACTGCGTCGGGCATTTCCACAAGCTTCCCGCATAGTTGTTTGAAATGGCTCCCTTCCGGCTTTCTGGGTCGGAAGGGGGAGGAGGACGTATGAACCAAAAGCTCGCAAGATACGAACTGTCGAAAACGATTAGACGTCCAGCTTTTATCCTTGCTCTCTTGATTGCGGTCGCAGTTGCAATAGCTGCCGCGCTGGAGCCGTGGGCAAATTTGGAAAAAGAGCGCCACAACCTTCTTTCTTTTGGTTACGGCGTTGGCGTGCAAGCCGAAAATTATCTCGGTCAAACACGTGAAAGCAGCTTCGGTAACTGGATTGTTGTGAGCGCGAACGCGCCACTGTCTGCGTCGGTGTTTTTCTATGCACTGCCCCTGCTTGCAATGTTGGCTGGATCTTGGTCGTGTCTCTTTGAGCGTTTGAGTGGTTATGACATGCAGATATGCACGCGCGTTTCCAGAAAGGCGTACGTGAACGTAAAGATGCTGTCTGCTTTCCTCTCCGCGTTTACAGTGACTGCCATTCCTCTGCTCGTCAATTTCCTGATCGTCTCGATGCTTTTTCCTGCGTATCTTCCTCGGGTCGATGAGTCGACTTACGTAGGACTTTACCTGCATAGCTACTTCTCCGGTCTATTTTATTCGCATCCTTTGTCATATGTGCTCGCATACACGCTGTTCGATGCTGTCACGCTCGGGACTTTATCCATGGCTGTAACTGGCTTCTCAATTTTGTTTCGTAGCAGAATCAAAGCGATAATTGTCCCGTATCTGCTAATGGTTGCGTGGCATTTTGCAAATGGCTGGATCTTCGGCGTAATGGCTTGTGTGGGGTTTAACTGCAATATCCTCAACAGCATCAGGTCGGAATCGCTGAATAACTGGCCAGACATTCGAGCCGGTTTTGCGGAAATCATATTATTGACCCTTGCTTCGTTGGCTTTTTCTGGGGCGTGGAAAAGACGCGAGGTGGTCTGATGCTGTTTAGGCTGGTCGCCGCGGACCTGAGGACCGTTTTGAAGAAGAACATCATCACTTTTATTGCAATTGCGGCAGTGACCGTTGCGAACTTGGTGTACGCCTACGGATTGTCTTCTGTGTATGGGGTTAGAACGGATACCTTGGGGTTTGCGGATAATCTTGCGCTCGTGTTTGCCGGATCTGCTCCGTTTGAGCCTAGGCCCGGGGTCATGTTTGTGCCTCCGCTAGGATGGCTATTTCTCATTCTGCTTATTCTCTATACAACACTCGACTATCCGACCGAATCGTTGCACGGGTTTGGTTTGCAAGCGCTTGTTCGATGCCGGGCAAGAACCCTTTGGTGGGTCTCGCGTTTTATCTTGGTGGCGGCAGTAACGGCATTTTCACTGCTCGTGGTGGTTTGCTCTGTTGTGATTTGGAGCTTGGTGGTGAGCTCCTCGTTCAGCGCGGTCATTCATGGTGAGTCGCTTCAACTGGCTAATTTGGCGCCGTGGTTTCTCAAAGCTGCCGAGGCAGATGCGCTGCCGTTTTTCATAGGTCTCTTATTTGCTTTTGAGGCGCTTGCGTTTGCGCAGGCAGCGGTTGGGTTTGTGCTTGGGTCGTCAGTCTCGTTTGTGGTTTTAATGAGCTACCTGATCTGCTCGGCATATGCACGACATTGGGCGCTATTGGGTAACGCCTTGATGCTGTTGCGCTGGGGTGGAATTGTCAAAGAGGGAATCGCGGCGGGCTCGAGTGTCTTGTCATCAATTGGGCTTATGTCGTTATGCCTATCGTTGGGTGGACTGTGGTTTCGAAGGGCCGACCTTATAGAAAAGGGGGACAAGATATGAGTGTGATCGTAAGGGGCGTATCGAAGCGCATGGGTAAAAACGATGTCCTGCGCAACGTGTCCATCGAGGTTGACCCTGGGACTGTGGTCGGGCTTCAGGGGATAAACGGTTCGGGTAAGACCATGCTCATGCGAGCGGTTTGCGGGTTGATCAAGCCTACCGAAGGCGAAATCTCTATCGATGGCCAAAGGCTTGGGGCGGACATCTCGTTCCCGCCGAGTCTGGGGATGTTGATCGAGGCGCCTTCCTTTTTGGGATATCTGTCTGGCTACGACAATCTGAAGCTCATCGCTCAGATCAAGGGCGTTGCCACCCCCGAGGACATTCGCTCTGCCCTGCGGCTCGTGGGGCTCGATGCAGACGAAAAAAAGAAGTTCCGAGCATACTCGCTTGGGATGAAGCAGCGTCTGGGGATAGCTGCGGCAATTATGGAGAAGCCGAAGCTGCTTGTTCTCGATGAGCCAACGAATGCCCTCGACGAAGCGGGCGTTGAAATGCTCAAGCGCGTTGTGGCGATGGCGGCATCAACGGGTCGTGAGGTCCTTCTGTCCAGCCATGACGGAGAGGTGCTCGAGGAACTGGCCGATCGGGTTTACTGCATGCGCGACGGTGCCGTTGTGAAAGTTCGGGAAAGGTCGTGAGCGCGATGAAGAAGACCCTGTGGACGAGAAGATCGGCGCTCGCGCTTTTTTGCTGTGCTGCTGCCGGCCTTGCGGGCATGAGGGTGAGCGTCGTTAACGGGAACCGGACGGTCATTCCTGAGAAATATTACGCGGAGGGCGAATGGCTCTCGATGGATGGAGCGTTTCTGGGGTCGAAGGATGTGGTGACTGATGGGTATTCGTTTTGCATAGACGGGGCAGAGTTGCTCACGCCGCGCGAGTATCTCAAACGAGCACATGACGATTATTCAAAATATGGCACCGTGGATACGAAAACGAGACTGAAGGATGCCGACATCACGTGCGTTATCGCCGTAAAGATGCGTGTCAGAAATAGGGATAATATCGACGGTGGAATCAAAGCGTATGTTTGGCATCTGGTTCCGGAGTCTGCGCCAAACTATGATTTTGTAGTCAATACCGATCTGATAACGCAAGCCATGCCGGTCCTTGGCGGCTCTGCTGCGTTTGCCGTGGAGGTTGGGGCAGAAAACGAGTTGCTCGTCCCATTTATGATGCAGAACACCAACGACTATTTCGAAGGTTACGAGACCGTCCGTTTTGAGAAAGCATTTCCCGGGACTTACACGATGAAGATGACCGATCTGCCGGAGCGGAGGCTCTTAAGGTTTGAAGTGAAATAGCTCGAGAGCAAGGCAAAACGGGTCCATTGGCGGTACGCGCGCCCGATTCCAGGCGCCCCGGCCCGGAATCGGGCGCGGGACGAGGCGCCTTCGGTGTCGGCCGGCCTACCGCTTCTTCTTGCTCTTCTTCTGCTTGCGCTGCTTGCCCTTGGTCTCCTGGGGCTTGTCGCCCTGTTTTGCTTCGGCAGCGGCCTTTTCTGCCTTCATCTTCTTGCGTTTGGTCTCGATGCGGAGCTTTTTGTTGATGCGCGCCTTAAGGAAGGGGCCAAACTGCTCGGCATCGCCGCGGATAAAGGTGTCCTTAGGGATAGTCACGCCCTGGTCGGCGAACATGGCTACAAAGATGCGCTCGCCGTCGAGTACGTGGTCGAGCTTCTCAAACGGGAAGAACTGCGACTTGCCGCTCTTGCCCCAAACCATCAGGCCGTCCTCGTTGGCAGCGACGCGGCGATAGCGGCCACCCATGGACTCGTCGGCCTCGACGGCGTCGATAAAGTCACGGGCGAGCGTGTGGTGCAGGTTTTTGCTCCACCAGGCCAAAAAGGCGCCGAATACGATCAGGACGACGCCAAACTTGATCCAGTTACCGCCGGCCACCAGCATGCCAATGCCGATCAGCGCGGCAATTGCCGCGGCGACATACAGCGAACCGCGACGCCTGGGCGAGGCGACCAGGCGGGCGAAGTCGGTGACCAGGTCGTTTTCGTACTGGTACTCGTTGAGGTACAGGATGCCGTCGTCGGCTGCGGCCTGCTCCTCGAGCGTGACCTCGACCTGGTCGGCTGCTTCGGAGGGGACGAGGTTGCTCTCTGCGTCTGCCATGCTCTTTGGACTCCTATCGCGGCGGGCTCGCCGTACGGGTTATTATGAATGCAGTATGCCGTGCGACCGCATGGCCGTCGCGGCAACAAGACTCAGTATACCCGGGGGAGCACCCATGGAATCGTTGTACCGAAAGTATCGCCCGCTCACCTTCGACTCCGTGGTGGGCCAGCAGCATATCGTCTCGACGCTCGAGCACGCCATCACCGAGGGGCGCCTGTCCCACGCATACCTGTTCTGCGGACCGCGCGGCACGGGCAAGACCACCATGGCGCGCATCCTTGCCAAGGCGCTGCTGTGCCGTAATGCCGAGGCAGCGCGCGCCGAGGGCGCAAGCGGGTGCATGCCCGACGGCACCTGTGAGGAGTGCGAGCTCATCGCCGAGGGCAACCACCCCGATGTCTACGAGCTCGATGCCGCAAGCCGCACGGGCGTGGACAATGTGCGCGAGGAGATCATCAACTCCGTCAACTTTGCCCCGGTGCGCGGCAAGTACAAGATCTATATCATCGACGAGGTTCACATGCTCACGACGGCGGCGTTCAACGCGCTGCTCAAGACGCTCGAGGAGCCGCCGGCACACGTGATCTTCGTGCTGTGCACCACCGACCCGCAAAAGATTCTGGAGACCATCCTCTCGCGCTGCCAGCGCTTCGATTTCCACCGCATCAGCAACGAGGATATCGAACATCGCTTGTCCTACGTGTGTGAGCAGGAGGGCTTCGATTACGACGACGAGGCGCTGACCATCGTGGCGCGCCATGCCAAGGGCGGTATGCGCGACGCGCTTTCCACGCTGGAGCAGCTGAGCGTTTTTGGCAACGGCGCCGTGCATGCGGACGATGCCCGCTCGCTTTTGGGCGAGGTTTCGGACCAGATCCTGGGCGAGTTTGCCCGCGCTATTGCCGAGCGTGATATTGCTGAGCTCTATGGGCTCATTCGCGCACAGGTCGAGGAGGGCAATGATCTGCTTGAGCTGACGCGCGACCTGGTGGCGCATGCGCGCGACGTGTATGTGGCCTGCGTTGCCGGTGCCCGTGCCGAGCTGTTTGAGGGCGGGGCCGAGCAGGCCGAGGCGCTTGCTGCCGAGGCTGCTGCCTTTGGCGAGCATCCGGCCGACCGTCTGGCCCGCGTGCTGACGGTGCTCGACGATGCCGCGTTGGAGATGAGGGGCGCGAGCGACGTGCGCCTGGTGCTCGAGATCGCCTGTACGCGTCTGGCGCGTCCCGAGGCCGATTTAACGATTGAGGCTTTGGCCGAGCGCGTGGCACGCTTGGAGGCCATGGTTGCCAACGCCGCCGTTCCGGCGAGCGTGGCTGCTGCTCAAGCGAGTGCGCCTGCGGCTGTCGCGGCTGCGCCTGCGACGACACAACAACCGACGCTGATCTCGGGTGCCCGAGCTGCTACTCCCGCGGCGACTGCCGCCCCCGCTGCTACGCCCGCGCATCAGGGTGGCATGCCTTGGGACCGCGGCGCTGCTGTTCCGGCGGCCCAGCCTGCGCCCAAGTCCGCAGCTCCGGCTCCCGCGCCCAAACCTGTAACGCCTGCACCTCAACCCGTTGCGGCTCCGGCTCCCGCGCCTGCTGCATCGACCGTGCCGGTGTCCAAGTCCAACAACGCCGCTCAGGTTGCCGCCGCCGGTGCTGCCGAGACCCCCGCGGTCGAGGACGCTGGCGAGCTCCAGCGCAAATGGGGCGAGGTCGTCGAGCGCGTCAAGGCCCAACAACCTTCTTATGCGGCTCTCCTGTTGAACGCTCGCGCTACGGCAGACGATGGTTCTAAGCTCACGGTCTCGTTCCCTACGGCATTTGCTATCAAGATGCTCGGGCGTGCTGATACACAGGCGGTGTTTTTGCCGACAGTCAGTGCGGTCTTCGGTCATCGCACCGTCGACTATGTCCTGGATGGGGGTGGCACGCCGGCTCCTCAACATGAGGAGCATTCTCCATCTGCACGGGCTGCGGCATCTGCGGACCCGCAACCCGTGTCCTCGGTGCCCCCTGCATCCTCGAGCGCCAGCGCGACGCAGCCAAAAGCGGCGCCGGTAGCGGCACCGACCCCGTCGGCGCCTGAACCCGCTGCGCCCAAACCGGCTGCTCCGATCCCCGCGCCCAAGTCCGCTGCCGCGCCTGCGCCCAAGTCATCCGACCTGGCCAAGGCCCCTTGGCTGCGCTCCGACAACCCTGCCGGTGCTCCTGCCACGGGCAAGCTCCCGACCGAGCCCGCGCCCCGAGCGCCCGAGCGCGCGTCCGCCCCCATGGCTCAGCCGCCTGCGCAGGCTGCGCCATGGGAATCCGAGCAGGTGCCCTACGACGATGCCATGGTCGGTGGTTTTGCTGCCGATGCCGGCGGGGACGATCTGCCCCCGTTCGACGTGCCGGGTGCGGCGTCCGCGCCCAAGGCCGCTGCTGTGGCACCCGCAGCCTCTGCAAACGACGACGTCCCCGCCGCTCCCTGGGAATCCAATCCCGGTGCTGGCAGCCCCTTCGGCCATCAGGGCGCAGCCCCGAGCATCCCGCAGACCGAGGACGAGGCCAAGGCCCTCATCCGCAGCGTCTTTGGCCAGGCCACCATCTTCAAGCCGGTGGAGTAGCTGCGCAGGCGGGTATACTGCTCAAGAAGAGGACCCCTTGTCCGGGCGCATCTGTATTTCGGACATGTGTAGTGTGGTGCCGCGTATGTCGCATTTGAGCAGACAGGTGCGTGACGGTCGGCCTAGGATGCTGAGGTCGATACGATACGTCGCATGGCTGTCCGTGTACTCGACTTGCTCGGCGTTAATGGTTGCTCCGATTGCCAAATAAACGCCTAGCTCGGCATCGACAATCTTGAAGTCCTTTATCTTGACCTTGAACTCTTGATAGAGGGACGGGCTGTTGTAGTAGACGGTTCGGGTTCCGTCGGTGCACTCATCGGTCGTCTCCCATTTGACGACGGGCTGGTCCGAGCTGGCTATCAGCAGTTCTGCTCCAAAAGCTATGGCATGGGTGATGACAACCAGCAATGCCCAGCCGACAAAGAGATAGAGAACCACATATGCAACGGGGTGTTTTGAGCGGATGTTTTGGAGCGCGTTGGGGGCATTCATGGGGCACCTCCAAATTACTATCTATGGCAATCAAATTATACCCCGCTGCCATGCGCGTCACCGTGAGCAACGGATCGGCATGCAGGTCTTTAGCGGTGCACATGAAATGTCGGATTCCGGCTCTACAAGATTTAGCTTTCAATATTATGCAGATGCGAATTATTCAACTTTGCATAATCTTCGGGTGCGGCTTGCACTCCAGGACATGTATATCGACTGAGGTAGCGTGACTGCCCCGCTTGCTGGCCGCGCGCCGTGGTACGATTTTTGAGTTTGAAAGTCCCGCCGCGTCCCGGCTGCCCTTGCAGCTCGGCGTGCGGCCGCACGTAAAGGAGCCATCATGGCCGGTATGAACATGCAGCAGATGATGAAGCAGGCTCGTAAGATGCAGGAGCAGCTTGCCGCCGCGCAGGAGAACCTCAAGTCCCAGACCGTCGACGCCTCTGCCGGCGGCGGTATGGTCAAGGTGACCGTTAACGGCGAGATGGAGCTCGTCAATCTCACCATCGATCCCGATGCGCTCGATCCCGAGGACGTCGATATGCTGCAGGACATGATCATGGCTGCCGTCAACGAGGCCGTCCGCGGCGTCAACGAGCTCGCCAACAAGCAGATGGGCGCCATCACCGGCGGCCTCAACATCCCGGGCATGCCGTTCTAAGACACGCATATATATGAGTGCGAATCACAGTCTGCAAAAACTGCTCGATGAGCTGGGCCGTCTGCCGGGCATTGGTCCCAAGTCGGCCCAGCGCATCGCCTATTACCTGCTCGAGGCCGATGCCGAGGAGGCCCGCCGCCTGGCCGAGGCCATCCTGGAGGTTAAGCAGGAGGTCCACTTTTGCAGCCGTTGCTTTAACTACGCCACGGCCGACGAGTGCTCCATCTGCCAGGACCCGATGCGCGATACCACTCGCATTTGCGTGGTGGGCGAGCCGCGCGACGTTCAGGCAATCGAGCGCACGGGCAGCTACCATGGCCTCTACCATGTGCTGGGCGGCGTGATCAGCCCCATGGACAAGATCGGTCCCGAGCAGCTGCATATCCGCGAGCTGCTGGCGCGCCTGGGCCACGAGGATATCCATGAGGTCATTATCGCCACCAACCCCAATATCGAGGGCGAGACCACGGCGAGCTACCTTGCTCGCACCATCAAGCCACTGGGCGTCGAGGTGTCGCGTCTGGCGAGCGGCCTGCCCGTGGGTGGCGACCTGGAGTATGCCGACGAGCTCACGCTCGGCCGCGCTATCGAGGCCCGCCGCGCGATCTAGGCGGCGTCAGCTCCGCGGCATGTCCCGTCGGCCTGCCGCACGGGGCGCTCATAATTGGGCACGTGTTCATGCATTTGTTGTGCAACAAACCTGCTTTTCATCCGCTTATCGCGTGGATGGGTCCACTTGCACCTCGTATTTGCCCATTCGTTGCGCAACCTTTTTGGTTCGCTGATACACTCAAATGTGGATATGAAAGAATGCGCCGCTTTTAAGCGGCGTGTTTTTGTTGGAGGAGAACGCATGCGGCCCGGGGGCACTCAGACAAAGCATGGCGCCGCGGTGCGCATGCGGCGCCGGCTGGGCCTGGCGCCTCGGGCGTGTGTGCTGCTGTCCTGTTCGCTGGCGCTGGTCGTTGCCGGCGTTTCTGCCTACGGTTTGGCTGTGCCACCTATGGTGCAAGCGCGTACCGCGCGCGAGTTGCGCGTGGGGCACAAGGCCAAAAGCGATTTGGGCACCACAACCGGATACGCCTGGGCGAGCGTAGTCACGCACGTCGTGTTTGGTGTCGACGACGCGGGCAGCGCCGAGGCGTCGGACAACGAAATCACGCTTGCCAACGGCAAGACCATCGTGCTCACCAACACCAAGATCATCCATCACCTTTCCGATAACAGCGTTTCGACCGTCGTAAACAAGGCCGAGCAGCAAAAGGGTCAGGATACGCAGCAGTCGGGGAAACCTGGCGGCTCCGGTTCGTCTGGCTCCAGCTCCGATTCGTCGAACTCGAGCGGTGGCTCCGGTTCGGGCTCCGCCTCCGGCGGGTCTGGGGGCGACAGCTTGACGGGCGGCAACACCGGTGGCAATACAAGCTCCAGCGGCCTTTCGACCGCCGAGGAGGAAAGCATACACAGCTGGCTCGTGACCAAGTGCAATATGCTCGACGGCTATGTCTCTCGGGCAAATAGCGCGGTCTCGACCTATAACGCAACAGGCGATACCGGGCCGTGCGATAGCCTGGCCAACGATATGTTTGTCATCCGTGCCGAGTTTGGCCGGCAAACGTTTTCTCCCCACTCAAAGTGGTATCGGCAGTACGCCAACCTATGGGGCTGCTACACCAACCTGTGCCAATGGGTGGGGCATTACGGCGATGATGACATTGCGCTTAACAACTTCAACAATAGCCTGGCGGCGATCGCCCTATGACGAACGATCTCGCTTCTGCGGCAGCCCAGTCGCTCAACCGTGATCCCATGGTGGGCCTGCGCCTGGCGCGCGTCGACGGGTTTGAGCCGGCCGTCGCCCTGGGCACGGACGAGCTTCCCGCCTACCTTCGCCGTTTTACGATGCTATTTGCCGATGACGCCACCATGCGCCGTGGTGGTATCGGCCGTGTGACGCGTGCCGTCAACGCGCAGGGCGAGGCCGTGGCGCTCAAGCAGCTCATCTTGCCAACGCGCGACGAATTTGATGACGATGTCGCCCACGAGGCGCTGGTCACCAAGTTCAAGGCGGCGTTTCGCGAGGAATATGAATGCCATCGTGCCCTTTCGGGCCTTAAGGGCTTTCCCCGCTTGTACGGGTGGGGCGAGGTCGACGGCGTGCCCGCGATTGTCATGGAGTGGGTCGAGGGCGAGACGCTCGCTCGCCTGCGCCCACGCCTTGCCGTGGACGATGCCGGGCGTCTGTCGCCGCTCGTGGCGGCGCGCCTGGGTCGCGACCTGTTCGATCTGCTCTGCCGCATGAGCTTGGTGGGGGAGGGGTTCGTCCATCGCGACATCTCGCCGGCCAATATTATGGTGCGCACGGCGCGCCTGCCGCTCGACCGACAGCTTGCCGAAGGCACGTTCGATTTGTGCCTCATCGATTTTGGCTCGTCGCTGGCGCTCGAGCCCGCCTCTGCGGTGGCGGGAACCGGCGGCAGGGAGTCCTTTACAGAGCGCTACGCCACGTTGCGTCGCGCGACGGTTGCCTACGCTCCGCCCGAGATGCTCACCGACGATATTGCCGACCTGCGCGTTTTGCGCATGTCGCCGGCAATCGACGTGTATGCCGCGGCGAGCACGGTCTATGAGCTCATCGCCGGTGTCGCGCCGTACGAAGTAGCGCCGGGCACGTCGGGTACTTCGGGCTCGCGCAAAAAGACGCGCGATATCGCCAGCCCTTATCGTCTCAAGATGGATACGCTGCCCGATTATCCCGTCGGCGCCCACGCGCCCGGCTGCGACTTGACGCAACTGCTGCGACGCGAGCCCGATGTGGCACTTGCCGCGGCCGAACAGGCTCAGCAGCTGGGGCTCGATCCAAATTCCGAGGATCTGCGCGATGCGCTGGCGTTTGTCGACGCTCAGCTGTTCGATGTGGTGATGGCCTGCCTGTCGTGTAATCAGGGCGATCGTCCCGAGCCCGCCGCGGTGGAGGCGGCGCTTACGACGTTTTGCGACCACTACGCGCAAAACGTCGGTCGCTCGCTTCGCGGCGAGCCGCTCACGCCCTGTCCCATGGACGCGTCCGGCCGCGTGGTCCGTCGCGCTGCGATGATCGGCGCTGCGTCTGCCTGCGGCCTCGTATGGGCCGTTGTGGTGGTGTCGGCGGCACTGCTGGCGTCTGGTGCTCGTGCGACGGTTGCCGTGGGGTACATTTCGTGGTCCGGTACGCTGCCGGGTATCGTTGCCGCGCTCGCGCTGGCGCTGCCGGGCATGGCGGGTATTGCCGCCGGCGCCATGGCGCACGATCGTCGCACGGGGTTCCTGCATGGCGTACTGGCGCTTTCTGCCTGCGAGGTTCCGGTGCTGATTGCGGTTGCATGCACCGTGTTTTCCCAGCGCGCCGTAGCGAGCGGCTTTGTTGCCGCCTTAATTGCAACATACGCGCTCGTATGGTTTTTGCTGTCGATGGGTTTTGCCTTTGAGCTTCCCGTCGCGGCGCCGCGGCGCGCAAAAACCCAGACGGTGACGCCGCTTGCCGGTGGTGCCGCGGCGGTTCGCGCCTTTGTCGGGACGACCGAGACGTCGTCCGATACGAGTTCAACGACCAAGGAGGTCTAGGCCATGGCATCTCAAATCAAGCTCACCCCGTGCGGAGCCATGTTCGACATCTTTAAACGCGCAGCGCACCTGAGCCATATCGAGCTATGTGGCATGGTGCTTTCGAGCCGTCCGCTGGCCGATGGCCGCAGCCCCCAGAGCCGCGCCGCTGATCGCTCCTGGGTCTCGCGCTTTATCGTGCGCGCTCCGGTCGGCACGCTGCAGGAGCGCTATTTTGCCGATTACGGCACCTCGGCCGCGCGCATCATGTCGCATCTTGCCCTGCACCGCCGCAATCCCATGAATGCCACGGCGGTGATCAACATGGTGTGCGGCCCCGCCGGCGAGCCCATGGTGCGGGCGCTCGAGGAATGCCATCAGGATACGAGCCTCTACCGCAATGCGGTCGAGCGCCTGTCGCAGGCGGCGGAGCTTATGCCCGCCGAACGTGCCGAGGCCGTGCTGGTGCTGTTTGTAGCCGTCGGTTGCTCGGCAGATGTTCGATCCTCGGTGACCTATGCCATCGACTACGCTCATGCGACCTGCGGCGGCGCCACGTCGACGCCGCGCTCGCTGAGCACCTCGACGGTCACGGGCGATCACGAGGCGGCGCCTGCGCATCCGCTGGGCTTGCTTCGCGTGCAAAACGGCTACGTGGTGAGCGCTCCGCGCTGGATTCAGCCGAGTGAGCAGGGCGTGGAGATCGGTGCGCTGGCGACGGGGGAAGGCGATATCACCGATGTGGGCGATGACGTTTCGGCTCGCCATGCCCACGTGTGGTGCGATGGCCAAAATGTCTGGTACGTCGAGGACCTGTCGTCCACCAACGGAACCGTGGTGGTAAACGGCGCGACGAACGTCTGCACCCAGGTCGAGCCCGGCCGCTCCGCTCAGCTCAACCCCGGTGACGAGCTCAGGCTCGGCGAATCCACCACCTACGCCATCCTCCTCGGCGCTCTCTAACTCATCTCCTAAATAAGTTGCGGTGAAATAGGGACTGTTTAAGGCCGCGACCGGCAAAAACAGTCCCCATTTCACCGCAACTGCCGTGTGGTCGGCGATAGAGAAGCGAGGGTGGATTTCCGGACGCACGAGAGAGGTTTTTCGGACGCACAACACATGAGAGTGGATAATCTCCCACTTTTGGCCAAGATACAGGCAAAAAGTGGGAGATTATCCACTCTCGATGCAGGCTGCGACTTTTCCGTCCGAGGGGCCATCTCGTCCCTTGGCGGTCACCCGGGGTAAACCTTTACCGCCCACCTATATTTGCCGAAATATGGCTTGGCGGCGGGGTACAATAAACCCGCATGCGGATTTCCGTTGCGGGCGCTTCCCATCGCCGGGGCGTGCCCGGGAGCATCCGGCATGCGGCCTTTGCGGCGCTCGGCCATGTGCAAGACGGGTAGCTGGGCCTGTGGAGCGCATTAACCGCCCCGCGCCTCGGCATGCCTTCTCTCCATGCCATGTACCTGCTGCTCAGTCTGCCTGTCGGATGATTGGAAGCAACAGCGAAAATCCCATCACGCCAACATCCCGGCAATCGCCGGGGCCTGTATACCTATATGAGAGGAGAGGGGTATATGGCGCGTAAGTTTAAGTCTATGGACGGCAACGAGGCGGCCGCATATGTTTCGTATGCGTACACCGAGGTAGCGGGAATTTATCCCATTACGCCGTCCAGCCCGATGGCCGACCATGTCGACCAGTGGGCGGCCCAGGGTCGCAAGAACATCTTTGGCACCCCGGTCAAGGTCGTCGAGATGGAGTCCGAGGCAGGTGCAGCCGGTACCGTTCACGGTTCGCTGGGCGCCGGTGCTCTGACCACCACCTACACGGCTTCTCAGGGCCTGCTCCTGATGATCCCGAACATGTACAAGATCGCGGGCGAGCAGCTCCCGGGCGTCTTCCACGTCTCCGCGCGTTGCGTCGCTTCCCACGCCCTGAACATCTTTGGCGATCATTCCGACGTCATGGCCTGCCGCCAGACCGGTTTCGCCATGCTTGCCGAGGGCAACGTCCAGGAGGTCATGGACCTTTCGCCGGTTGCTCACCTTGCCGCCATCGAGGGCAAGACCCCGTTCCTTAACTTCTTCGATGGCTTCCGCACCAGCCACGAGATCCAGAAGGTCGCCATGTGGGACTACAAGGATCTGGCCGAGATGTGCGACATGGACGCCGTCCAGGCTTTCCGCGATCACGCGCTCAACCCTGAGCACCCGCATACCCGCGGCAGCCACGAGAACGGCGACATCTTCTTCCAGAACCGCGAGGCCTGCAACAAGGTCTACGACGAGCTTCCCGCCGTCGTCGAGGGCTACATGAAGAAGATCAACGAAAAGCTCGGCACCGATTACGGCCTGTTCAACTACTACGGCGCTCCCGATGCCGATCGTGTCGTCGTGTGCATGGGCTCCTTCTGCGACGTGCTCGAGGAAGTCATCGACTACCTCAACGCTCACGGCGAGAAGGTCGGCCTGGTCAAGGTTCGCCTGTTCCGTCCGTTCTCCATCAAGCACTTTGTCGACGTTCTCCCCGAGACCGTCAAAAAGATCGCCGTCATGGACCGCACCAAGGAGCCGGGTTCCATCGGCGAGCCGCTCTACCAGGACGTCGTCTCCGCTCTCTACGAGGCCGGCAAGACGGGCATCAAGGTCGTCGGCGGCCGTTACGGCCTGGGCAGCAAGGACACGCCTCCCGCGTCCGCGTTTGCTGTCTTCGAGGAGCTTAAGAAGGACGAGCCCAAGCGCGAGTTTACCATCGGCATTGTCGATGACGTGACCAACCTGAGCCTGCCTGAGGTCGAGGATGCGCCCAACACCGCAGCCCCCGGCACCATCGAGTGCAAGTTCTGGGGTCTGGGTGGCGACGGTACCGTCGGCGCCAACAAGAACTCGATCAAGATCATCGGCGACCACACCGACAAGTACGTTCAGGCCTACTTCCAGTACGACTCCAAGAAGACCGGCGGCGTCACCGTCTCGCACCTGCGCTTTGGTGATTCCCCGATTCGCTCGCCGTACTACGTGACCAAGGCCGACTTTGTCGCTTGCCACAACCCCAGCTACATTGTCAAGGGCTTCAAGATGGTCCGCGACGTCAAGCCGGGCGGCACCTTCCTGGTCAACTGCCAGTGGAGCGACGAGGAGTTCGCCGAGCACATGCCCGCCGTGGCCAAGCGCTACATCGCGAACAACAACGTCAACGTCTACCTGATCGACGCTATCGATCTGGCTGCCAAGGTCGGCATGGGCAAGCGCACCAACACGGTGCTCCAGTCCGCCTTCTTCGCGCTGGCCAAGGTCCTGCCCGCCGAGGACGCCCTGCAGTACATGAAGGATGCGGCTACCAAGTCCTACATGAAGAAGGGCCAGGCCATCGTCGACGCCAACCACAAGGCCATCGATGCCGGCGCTACCGCCTTCCGCAAGTTCGAGGTTCCGGCCGACTGGGCAACTGCCGAGGATGCCGCCCCCGTCGAGCTCTCCGAGGAGACCAAGTCCGCTATCGCCCAGCAGGTCAAGAACCTGCTCGAGCCCATCGATCGCATGGATGGCGACAGCCTGCCCGTTTCCGCCTTTGTCGATTGCGCTGACGGCCAGTTTGAGCTGGGCGCCTCCGCATACGAGAAGCGCGGTGTCGCCGTGGTCGTTCCTCACTGGGACGAGACCAAGTGCATCCAGTGCAACCAGTGCGCCTATGTGTGCCCGCATGCCACCATCCGTCCGTTCGCGATGACCGAGGACGAGGCTGCCGCCGCGCCCGAGGCTACCCGCACGCTCGACGCTATGGGCCCCAAGGCCAAGGGCATGAAGTTCACCATGGCCGTGTCCCCGCTCGACTGCATGGGCTGCACCAACTGCGTCAAGGTCTGCCCCAAGGGCGCCCTCGAGATGGTTCCCACCGAGCAGGAGATGGACCAGCAGCCCGTTTGGGACTACATGGTCGAGAACGTCTCCGAGAAGAAGGAGCTCATCGCGGCCAACGTCAAGGGCAGCCAGTTTAAGCAGCCTTACCTGGAGTTCTCCGGCTCCTGCGCCGGCTGCGCCGAGACCGCCTATGCACGTCTGGTGACCCAGGTCGCCGGCGACCGTATGTTCATCTCCAACGCCACCGGCTGCTCCTCCATTTGGGGCAACCCCGCTGCCACCGCTCCTTACTGCAAGGACAAGGACGGTCATGGTCCGGCGTGGAACAACTCCCTGTTCGAGGACAATGCCGAGCACGGTCTGGGCATGGCCGTTGGCTATGAGGCCGTTCAGAAGAAGCTGATCGCTGCTACGCAAGAGATCATCGCCGCTGACGGTCCGTCCGACGAGCTCAAGGCCGCCGGTCAGGCTTGGATCGACTCCGTCAACGACGCCGAGGCCTCCAAGACCGCTGCCGCCGCCTACGTTGCCGAGCTCGAGAAGTGCGGCTGCGATGCTTCCAAGGCGATCCTCGCCGACAAGGCCTACCTCACCAAGAAGTCCTTCTGGGTCTTCGGTGGCGACGGTTGGGCCTACGACATCGGCTTCGGTGGCCTGGACCACGTCCTGGCTTCCGGCCACAATATCAACGTCTTCGTCTTCGACACCGAGGTTTACTCCAACACCGGTGGTCAGGCCTCCAAGGCCTCGAACCTGGGCCAGGTCGCTCAGTTCGCCGCTGCCGGTAAGGTGACCAAGAAGAAGTCCCTGGCCGAAATTGCCATGAGCTACGGCTACGTCTATGTGGCGCAGGTCGCCATGGGCGCCAACCCGGCTCAGACCCTCAAGGCCATCCACGAGGCCGAGGCCTACGACGGCCCGTCCCTCATCATCGGCTACAGCCCCTGCGAGATGCACTCCATCAAGAAGGGCGGCATGCAGAACTGCCAGGCCGAGATGAAGAAGGCTGTCGAGTGCGGTTACTGGAACCTCTTCCGCTTCAACCCCGAGGCTGCTGCCGGCAAGAAGTTCTCGCTCGATTCCAAGGAGCCCGCGGGCGGTTATCAGGAGTTCCTGATGAACGAGGCCCGTTACGCTTCGCTGACGCGTTCCTTCCCCGAGCGCGCCGAGGAGCTCTTCAAGGAGAACGAGCAGGCCGCCATGGACCGCTACGCTCACCTGCTGAAGCTCAAGACGGTGTACAACGAGGCCTAGGTCTCCCACCGCAGGATCTGAGGGCTGACCTTCGCGGACGTCCTCGGACATGAAAGAACCCCCGCTGCGCACTACGTGCGGCGGGGGTTCTTTCGTCCTGTGGAATGTCCGCGAAGGTCAGCCCTCAGATCCTGCTACGACTACGTTCTCGGATTGTGTGGCTGAATGAAGGGCGTGGCTGAGGGGCCTTTTGTCCCTTTCGCTGTTTCGCGGCTTTGCCGCGAAACCTCGCGCCACTTTGGGGATGGATGGAGGTTTTGGCTGTTGCTGCCTTCTATCCCTGTGCTTTGGGGCTGGTTGCCTTTTTGGAGCTCATCTTTATTCCTTATGCTGAATGAAAAGCCCCATGTTTTTGCAGGGGTGCATACTCGTCTTATTAATGCATAGAATCTCGTATAGTGCGAGTAAGATATTACGCTGTCTGTTTTGTGTTTAGCAGAGATATAGTTTGCATAATCTGGTCGAATCCCTGCTCTATTAAAATAAAGTCGCACGTAAATGGCGTAGATATGCCTAAGCTGGGCTTCTTTACGCTGAGCGGGTAAAAATGACCGTTCACCGTTCAACTGTTTTCAAAATGAATAAAATAAGGGATAACAGGAATATAAACCTTAATAAACTCGTGTATCGCACGGACACGGGTTATTAATGGGTTGTAGGCCTTTTACAGAAAGGATTCCAGCAATGTCTAAGCCTCTTGGCAAGCCCGATCGTATTGTCGTCGCCCTTGGCGGCAACGCCCTCGGCAACAACCCCGTTGAGCAGATCGAGGCCGTGAGCAACACCGCTCACGCTCTTCTCGGCCTGATCGAGCAGGGTAACGAGATCATCATCACCCACGGCAACGGCCCGCAGGTCGGCATGATCCAGAACGCCTTCGCCGCTGCCCACGACGCCATCGGCACCCCCGAGATGCCGCTGCCCGAGTGCGGCGCCATGTCCCAGGGCTACATTGGTTATCACCTGCAGCAGGGCATCGGCCGCGAGATGCACAAGCGCTATAAGCGTTGGCACGCCGCCACCGTCGTCACCCAGATCGAGTGCGATCCGGACGACCCCGCGTTCAAGAACCCGACCAAGCCGATTGGCCCCTTCTATACCGAGGAGCAGGCCAAGGAGTTCATGGCCGAGGATCCCTCCAAGGTCTTCGTCGAGGATTCCGGCCGCGGCTGGCGTCGCGTCGTCGCTTCCCCCGATCCCAAGAAGATCGTCGAGGCTGACTCCATCCTCAACCTGCTCGACAACGAGTTCATCGTCATCGCCTGCGGTGGCGGCGGCATCCCCGTCGTCCGCGACTACGAGAACAAGGGCTGCTACAAGGGCGTTCCCGCCGTCATCGACAAGGACCTGGGCGGCGAGCTGCTGGCCGAGGACTGCGACGCCGACGTTCTGTTCCTGCTGACCGCCGTTGAGCATGTCGCCATCAACTTTGGCAAGCCCAACCAGGAGGAGCTCGAGGAGCTCACCGCCGACGAGGCCGAGCGCCTGGCCGACGAGGGCCAGTTCGGCAAGGGTTCCATGGAGCCCAAGGTCCGCGCCGCCATCAAGTTCGCCCGTTCCCGCAAGGGCCGCACCTGCATCATCGGCGCTCTGGACAAGGCCGCCGAGACCATGGCCGGCCTCTCCGGTACGCGCATCCACGAGTAGTCTCTACTCTGCTGCCTCTCTCGTGGGCGCCAGGCAAGGCGCCCACAAACTAGCCTCTCTTCATGAGCCCCGCAGTCCGCTCCGACTGCGGGGCTTTTGCTATTGAGGTAGCTGTTCATGAGAAGTAGCTGTTCATGAGAAGCATTGCAGACCGCGGAAACCCAGCACTTGGGGACGTTCCTTTCTGCCGGCATCTTGGGACAGTTCTTTTCGACAGTGCGAGCGGTCGTCTGCAAAGGCCGTCCCCAGTGGCCAGTCATTTAAGTCTGTCCCCAATGACTAGTAGTAGGCCCACATGGCTTCGATTTCGTTGAGGACTTCTACGACGCCCCAGCGGCGGGCGCTGCGGCTTTGCGAGTTGGGGTCGTAGACACAGATCTGGTCGGCGTCGTCAATCCCGTAGAGCACGATGTAATGACCAACGTTGGTAAACGTGCCGGGGCGCACGGCGGCGATTACGGGAGCACCCGAGCGCAAGGCCTGGGCCATCGAGTCTCGATCGTTGTAGAGCTGCGTCCCGTTAAGCCCCAGCTGCCATGCACCGCTCGTCATAAACGACCACTCGGTGGCACCGGTGGGCGCATAGTTGCCCGCCTCGGAAAGAGCGCACATATCGACCGGCGTCATATCGGTGTGGCCGGTCTTATAAATGTAGACCATGGTAAGACAGGTGGGGCCGCAGGCGTTTTGACGGATGGTACCGCCGGCGTAGGGCAGCTCCGACCATGCCGGATCTATCTGATAGATATGGGGCATGGTGCCGGCTTGCCACTGCGAGCGCGGGGTCGAAAACGCAAACGAGTAGCCGGGTGCAACCGGGGCCTTGAGCAGCTTGTCCTCGGCGGCGGGCTCCAGGCCGGCAGAGCCATGCGAGGCACACGACCCCAGATACACAAAGGCCAAACATACCATGATGGAGCACAGGACAAGACAGAGACGATGAATCCGCGGACTGACGGCCCTGACACGTCCCATCGGCCGTGGCTGCTTTGCGCTGCGTCCGCCGCGGGGCTTCGAAAAGAAACGGCTGATGTGATTGTCAGACTTTCGTCGATTGTTTTTCTGCCGCCGAGGCACTTCGGCCCGGCGTTGACGGGTGCCCGAGTATGGGCGATCAGCCTGACGCGCGTTGGCATTCTGCGGCATAGACGACGAGGGGCGATCCTGCGGACGCTGCGGGTTCTGCGGCTCGTCGCTGTCAGAAACACTCCTGAATGTTGGCGTGGTACGCCCGGCAAGGCGAACGTTTCGCTGTCGTTCGCCGTCGTTGTATCCGTATGCCATCTGTACCGCCTCGTCTCACGTATAACCCGTCCATCCTACAAAAAAGACGTGCAGCAAATGAGTGCGTGCGACAAAAGCTCGGTAAACGGCACGAACGGGAGCGAGCCTGTCGCCATAAAGTGGCACCCTCCGCGAGCGATCGAATCGCGTCATCAAAACGGGCACTCGCAACGAGTGGCGCCCCTCGCCGTTCGTCCCAAAAACGGTGCCGTTCGTTGTACAGTTCTGCCTTCGGTCGAGCTACAAGCGGCGCTGCTGTGCCAAGGCCGTATCTTAAAGCCACGAAATAAAAGCGCGCGGCAAAACGGACCGCGCAAGGGGTGACGCCAAGGGGCGTCAAATAGGAAAGGAGGGGAACAATGGCGGACAAGAACGCAGAAGTTGCAGTCGAGGGTGACGGCGGCATGAAGAAAACGCTTTCGCTCTGGAACTTCTTCACCATCGGTTTCGGTGCCATCATCGGTACCGGTTGGGTTCTGCAGGTCGGCGACTGGATGGTCGTGGGCGGCGGTCCCGTTCCCGCTATGATCGCATTCCTCTTGGGTGCAATCTTCCTCGTGCCCGTCGGGGCTGTTTTCGGTGAGCTCACGGCTGCTATCCCCATCTCGGGCGGCATCGTCGAGTATGTCGATCGTAGCTTTGGCCGTACGCTGAGCTACATCACCGGTTGGCTCCTGGCCCTGGGCAACGGAATCCTGTGCCCGTGGGAGGCCATCGCCATCTCGACCCTCGTGTCCGAGATGTTCGGTAGCCTGCCCGGTCTTGAGTGGCTGCGCGCCGTCAAGCTCTACACCATCCTAGGCGCCGACGTTTACCTGTTCCCGACGCTGATCGCGCTCGGCTTTGCGGTCTACGTCATCTTCCTCAACTTCCGCGGTGCCAGCTCGGCCGCCAAGCTCCAGGCCTTCCTGACCAAGGCTCTGCTCTGCGGCATGCTGCTCGCCATGGGCGTCTCGCTGTTCACCGGCTCGCCGGACAACGCCATGCCCGTATTCTCCCAGGTCAGCGGCGCTGGCGGCGGCAAGGCCGCTACCGAAAGCACCAGCCTGTTCGCCGGTATCGTGTCGGTCCTGGTTCTAACTCCGTTCTTCTACGCCGGTTTCGACACCATTCCTCAGCAGGCTGAGGAAGCAGCCGAGGGCCTCAACTGGAACAAGTTCGGCAAGATCATCTCCTTGGCCCTGCTGGCCGCCGGCGGCTTCTACATGGTCTGCATCTACTCGTTCGGCACCATCCTCGACTGGCATGAGTTTGTTAAGAGCCCGGTTCCCGCGCTTGCCTGCCTCAAGGGCATCAACATGCTCCTGTACCTGGCCATGCTCGTCATCGCCACGCTTGGACCCATGGGCCCGATGAACTCCTTCTATGGCGCCACGAGCCGCATCATGCTCGCCATGGGTCGCAAGGGCCAGCTGCCTGAGAAGTTCGCCGAGGTCGACCCCAAGTCCGGCGCTCCCAAGCTTGCCTGCGTCGTTCTGGGCGTTATCACTGTCATCGGTCCGTTTTTGGGCAAGAACATGCTCATTCCTCTGACCAACGTGTCGGCTCTCGCCTTCATCTTCTCCTGCGGCATGGTCGCCCTCGCCTGCCTGCGCATGCGCTTCACCGAGCCCGATCTGCCACGTCCCTACGAGGTGCCCGGCGGCAAGTTTGGCATCGGCCTCGCTATCGCTGCCTGCGCCATCATCATCGGCCTGCTCGTGATTCCGTTCTCTCCCGCCTCCCTCAACATGGTGGAGTGGAGCATCGTGATCGGCTGGTTGGCTATCGGCCTGGCCCTCATGGCTTTCACCAATTCCCGCAAAAAGTAACGCCTAGCCGGGGCGGATCGGGTGCGCGGAATCCTCTCTCCCGCGCACCGAACCCGGCACCACTTGGGTAGCTTTGTGAGGCCTTAACCCAACATGGCCTCGCCCACTATATGGATCCATAAGGAGGAACCATGTCCACTAAGTATGCAATCGTTGGCGGCAAGCTCATCGACGGCACCGGCGCCGAGCCGGTCGAGAACTCCCTCGTTCTCGTCGACGACAGCGGCAAGATCGAGTACGCCGGTGCTATGCAGGACCTTCCCGAGGGCGTTGAGGTTATCGACGCCGCCGGCAAGACCGTCCTTCCCGGCCTGATCGACACCCACCTGCACTTCTCGGGCAACCTGACCGACGATGACACCGATTGGGTCATGCAGCCGCTCCTCGAGAAGCAGGCCGTCGCCGTCAAGCAGGCCTACGACTGCCTCACCCACGGCCTCACCACCGTCTGCGAGATCGGCCGCTTTGGTATCCAGATCCGTGACTGCATCGACAAGGGCGTCTTTAAGGGCCCGCGCGTTCTGGCCACCGGCCTCGGCTTCTGCCGCGTTGCCGGCCACGGTGACTCCCACCACTGCACCCAGGAGCTCAACAAGGAATCCCACCCCTGGGGCGACCAGGTCGATGGTCCTTGGGATCTGCGCAAGGCCGTCCGTCGTCGCCTGCGCGAGAACCCCGATGCCATCAAGATCTGGGCTACCGGTGGCGGCATCTGGCGCTGGGATTCCGGTCGCGACCAGCACTATTGCTCCGAGGAGATCCAGGCCGTGGTCGAAGAGGCAAAGATGGTCGGTATCCCCGTGTGGAGCCACTGCTACAACAACCACGCCGCTGCCTACGATTCCGTCCGCTTTGGCTGCGAGCAGCTGATTCACGGTTTCGATATCGATGAGCGCACCATGGACCTCATGGCCGAGCAGGGCACCTTCTTCACCCCGACAATCGCCTTCCTGCCCACCTGGTACGCCACCTATCCGCCCGTCTACGTCCCCGAGCTGCACGACAAGTACGAGGGCACCCTGGTCGAGAAGGAGCTGCAGCGCAACTACGACTGCCTGCGCGAGGCCAAGAAGCGCGGCGTCGTCATGACGATCGGCTCCGACTCCTTCTCCTTCGTCACCCCGTACGGCACCTGCTCCATCGAGGAGATGTACGAGTTCGTCGACAAGATCGGCTTCACCCCGGTCGAGACCATCACCTGTGCCACCCTCAACGGTGCCAAGATGTGCCACATCGAGGACGAGACCGGTTCCATCGAGGCCGGCAAGTGCGCCGACCTGCTGGTCGTCAACGGTGACGTCGCCGCCGACATCCACGTGCTCAACACCGACAACATGGACGTCATCATGAAGGATGGCTGGATCGTCGAGGCTGGCACCTTTGGCGAGGCCAACAAATACAGCGCCTAAGATACCGTTTGTCGATGGCTGGATGCAAAACACAGTTTTTGATTGCATAATGCAATGGAGAGGGTCGCTTGCGGCCCTCTTTATTGCTATGGGTGCGGTAGATAAAAGGGGATGACGGTGGATTTAAACAGGCTGATTCTGGGTAAGAGCTACAACTCTACCAAGGTCTTTCGTACGGCCCAGCATGTGGTCCAGGCCATCCTGCTCGGTATTGTCGTTCCGGCGCTTATCCTGCTGCTTATCTGGGATTTAACCGATAATCCCAATCCCGTTCCGGGCGTTGTCGTTATTGCCGGCCTGGTCATGCTGTGCTTCTTCTTCTCGTATGTCTTTGTGGTCCCCGATGACCTCACATCGAGCGCAACCGACCGTACGCTCGCTATCGCATCAAAAATATTCGCCTACACGTCGCGCGGCCTTACGCCCGAAGCGGCCCTGGGCGCCTCCAAAATCATCCTGTCCGAGACCATCGCCTCTGCCATCTGCTTTACCGACGGCAAGCAGGTGCTGGCAAGCTGGGGCGAGGACTCGGCAAAGTGCCCTGCCGGCACCCCGGTGGTGCTCAAGACCACGCTCAACGTGATTGAGACGGGCGAGCAGAGCGTGTTTTCGCGTGACGCCTCCAATGAGACGGGCGGCTATTTTCCCCGCCTGCGCGCCGGCATTGTCGCGCCGCTTACCGTGCGCGGGCATTGCGTGGGCACACTCGAGCTGTATTACCCCCGCCTGAGCAGCATCGATATGCGCCAGACGGCCCTTGCCTCGGGCTTTGCCGATCTCATCTCCACGCAGCTCGCTAGCTTTGAGCTCGAGCGCCAGGACGAGCTCACGGCCCGCGTTGAGCTTCGCGCCCTGCAGTCGCAGGTCGACCCGCATTTTCTATTCAATACCATTAGCACGATCGTGTCGCTCGTTCGAACCGAGCCCGACAAGGCGCGATCGCTGCTGATCGACTTTTCCAACTACTATCGTCAGACGCTTTCTGACTCCGATACGCTCACCACGCTCGAGCACGAGGTGGAACAGGGTACTCGTTATATCAATCTTATGCAGGCCCGGTACGGCGACGGCCGTCTGCGCGTTTCGGTCGACATCGACTTTGAGGTGCGCGACAGCCTAGTGCCGCCATTTATCTTGCAGCCGCTGCTCGAAAACTGCATCAAGCATGCGCAGCGCGAGACCGAGCCGCTTTCTATTCGTGTTAGGGCTTTTGAGACCGATGATGGCTTGGAGATCATCGTCGAAGACGACGGCATCGGGATGAGCGAAGAAGTCTGCGCGCATCTGTTTGAGCAGCATCGCCGAGAGGAGCCCGAGAGCATTACCGCCGACGGCTCCATCAAGCGAGGTTGCGGCCTGGCGCTCTTCAACGTGCTTCAGCGCATTCATTTCTTTTACGGAGAAGATTCTGGCATGCGCGTGAAGTCCCAGGAGGGCGTGGGAACACAGGTCATCGTAGAGTTGAACGGCGAGCCGCATGAGCCGGCGCCGCTAACGGTGTAGCACGCGGTTGGATTGAGAGAAAAAGAGGGGAAGCGCATATGTCCGAAGGCTGGAACATCTTGGTGGTTGATGACGAGCCTCCCATTAGGGCTGAGCTACGCTATCTGTTGGAAAAGGATACGCGTGTAGGTCAGATTGCCGAGGCGGGCAATGTCACCGAAGCCGTGGAGTCGATTCTGTCGAACAAGCCCGACGTGCTGTTTTTAGACATTACCATGCCCGGTCGCTCGGGAATTGAGCTTGCCGAGACGCTGCAGAACCTAAAGACGCCGCCGATCGTGGTGTTTGTGACGGCATTTGCCGAGTATGCGGCTGATGCCTATAACCTCGATGCTGTCGATTACATCGTCAAACCGGTCGAGGATGCCCGCTTGTCAAAGGCACTCGACAAGATCGAGACTGCCCTGGGTGCTCGCCGTGTCGTCCACACTCCGCGCCAGCCTTTGCGCCTGACGGTGGACCGCGGGGGTAAAAAGGTGTTCATTCCCGTGGCGGATGTCTGCTACTTTGAGGCGCGCGCCGATTTTTGCAACGCCGTCTGCGCCGAGGGAACATACCTGATCAATGAGTCGATTTCCTCGCTCGAGCGGCGCCTGGCCTCCGAGGGCTTTATCCGTGTCCACCGCAGTTATCTGGTCAATTTGGAAGACGTGCACAATGTCGAGATCGGCTCCACGGGTCTTATGGAGCTCAGGCTCGATCACGTAACCTCGACGGTGCCTGTGTCCCGTCGTCGCGCTGCCGAGGTTAAGGCACACTTGGGGCTTGCGTAGGCGGTCTACAGACCGTCGTTTACCACCGCAGGTTTGGCATGACCGTGCGGTGGGCATAATGGGTGACATCGAATGAAATCGAAAGGATCATTATGCCCGCGCTCATTACGCATCATCTGTTTGGCGAGGAAAACATCGACCGTCTTCCGCAGGGCGTTATTACGTCCGACGAGGAGCGCATCGCCTTTATCCTGGGAAACCAAGGTCCCGACCCGTTTTTCTTCCACATGCTCACGCCGCGCATTTCCGACTGTATGTCGCTTGCTCAGGTCATGCACCGCTCGCGCATGTCGCGCCAATTCTCGTGCCTGCGCGACGGCGTGTCGCACCTGCAGCCGCGCGATGCCAATCTGGGTCGCGCCTTTGCGCTGGGCCTGCTGTCGCACTATGTGCTCGACCGCAATGCCCACCCCTTTGTCTACGAGCAGCAGTTTAGCATTGTAGATTCCGATCCCGAGCTCGAGGCCTCGGGCAGCCAAGTACACGCCGTGCTCGAAAGCGATCTGGACGTGCTGATGCTGCAGCTCAAGCGCGACGGGGCCACGGTCGAGGACTATCCGCCGGCGGGCGAGATCGTCACCACCGACCGCATCAATCGCGTGGCCGGCGTGCTGATGAGCTACGTCGCCGGGCGCGTGTACGGTATCGACATCCCGGCGGGGGAGTACGCCGGCGCCGTCTCGGACATGCAGATGCTCTATCGCACCATTGAGCCTGCCGGCTCGGTAAAGACGCGCGCGATTGCCCTGGTCGAGGGCTTGGTGCACGACTACTCGCTGCTCGACGGCCTTGCCCATCGCGTGACGACGGAGCTGCCCGAGCGCACCGGTAACCTGGGCCACCTGACATGGAAGAACCCCTTTACCGATGAGGTCTCGACCGAGAGCTTCCCCGAGGTCTTTGAGCGCGCGCTGGTCGATTACGAGCTCACCGTCGCCCGCTTTATCGAGACCGGCGACATGGAGGCCGTGACCGGTCATATCAACTACAGCGGCCGCGTACTCGACGCCGACGAGGAGTTCGACCGCGAGGAGTAGGGTCCGTGCGCGCCCCTTTGCCGAATCCTTACCGGTGCCTCTGTGCAATTGGGGTACGATGAACTAACTGCATATTGGGCGAATACGAAAGGGCCCTGTCCATGAAATACACCAAGCTCGAGCGTAACTGGGTTATGTACGATGTGGGCAATTCGGCCCTCGTGTTGCTCAATACCTCGGTGGTGCCCATCTACTTTAACGCCATCAATACCGGTGCTTCCTCGGCAGACCTGGTGGTCGCTTGGGGCAACGCGCAGACGATCGCCTCGCTGGTCATTGCCATGCTCATGCCCATTCTGGGCGCGCTTGCCGATTACGCCGGCAACAAGATCAAGTTCTTCTTGGGTTTCTTCCTCACGGGCCTGGTTCTTTGCCTGGCGCAGGCTATCCCAATGTCCGCCATGGCATTTTTGACCGTGTACGTGCTGTGCACCATCGGCCTTAACTCTTCTATGACGTTCTACGACGCCATGCTGCCCGACATTACCACCGACGAGCGCATGGACGCCGTGTCCAGCTCGGGCTATGCCTGGGGCTACATCGGTTCCACCGTGCCGTTCATCATCTGCCTGGCGCTCATCATGGGTGGCCCCGCTCTTGGTGTCCCCACCATGCTGGCAACGCGTCTGTCGTTTATCATCACTGGTGCCTGGTGGCTCATCTTTACTCTGCCGCTCATTCGCACCTATAAGCAAAAGTACGGTCGCGAGCGCGGTCCCGAGGACACCATCGGCCACATCGTGGGCGGTGTGTTCTCCGAGGTCGGACACACCATGCGCGAGATCGCCCACAACAAGACCGTGCTGGTCTACATGGTCGCGTTCTTCTTCTATATCGATGGTGTCCACACGGTCATTTCCATGGCCACCAGTTACGGCTCAGCTTTGGGTATCGATTCGACGCAGCTTGTCCTGGCGCTGCTCGTTACGCAGTTTGTGGCTTTTCCGTCTGCCATCATCTACGGCAAGCTCGCCGGACGCGTGGGCACGCTCAACATGATCCTGGTGGCCGTTGCCGCCTACATGGGCATTGTGCTGTTCGCCGCGTTCTTCCTAAAGACCGCCTTTGAGTTCTGGGTGCTTGCCATTATGGTCGGCCTGTTCCAGGGCGGCGTGCAGGCGCTCAGCCGTAGCTACTTTGGCCGCATTATCCCCAAGGAAAAGTCCAACGAGTACTACGGCTTCTTTGACATCTTTGGTCGTTATGCAAGCGTTATGGGCACCTTCCTGGTGTCGATCGTCACCTCGCTGACCGGCAACCCGTCGCTGGGCGTCCTTTCCATTGGCGTGCTGCTGATCGTTGGCTTTATGCTGCTGGTCCGCCTGTCCCGCATGACTCGGGCGGCGGAGCATGCCGCATAGGAGCGAGCGGCTATTGTGCCTGTCCACGGTACTCTTTTGGGGTTATCCGCAATAAACATTGCGACTTGCGAGCAATGATTTGCCCAAGTGGGTATGATGGAATCAGCTAGGTCGCGGGGCGTCGCCTGTGTTTGGCGGCGCCCCGTTTTTGTGTTGCAGGGAGGGAAGGCATGAACGCCACGGTTGTGATTCCAACATATTGGGCAGACGACGAGGCCCATGTAAACGCTCCCGGCGTCTATGACCACTCGACGAAGCTCAACGCCACCAATCCCGAGCTCGACCGCTGCCTGGCCTCGCTCGAGCAGGTGCACGACATTCCGAGGATTATCCTTTTGGTGGTCTGCCCCATCTCGGTCACGGCTGATGTGTCGAAGCGCGTCCACGAAATCGTCGACGCGCACCCTTCGCTCAAGGTCACCGTGGTTACCAACACCCAGGCATCGCGTATCGCCGACCGTGTGGCGCAGATTGCTCCCAAGGGCTCGGGCGAGTGCGTGAGTCTGCGCGGATACGGCGCCATTCGCAATATGGGGCTTGCCTGCGCTGCGGTGCTCGGCCACGATGCCGTTGTCTTTTTGGATGACGACGAGACCGTTATCGATGCCGACTTTATGAAGCGCGCGACCTATGCACTGGGCCAGCAGACGCGTCAAGGCCTGCCGATTTTGGTTAAGAGCGGTTACTTTTACGATCGAGACGGATCGCCGTTGGCGCCCACAGACAAGGTGGGCATTTGCCATCGTTGGTGGACCAAACGCATCGAGTTTAATCGCTGGATGAAAAAGGCGCTCTCGGGCACCCGTATTTCGCGTTCAAACTACGTGTGCGGCGGCCTTGTGGCACTTCATGCCCGCGCCTTTACCCGTGTGGCGTTTGACCCGTTTATCACCCGAGGCGAGGACCTAGATTACCTTTTTAACATGCGCATGTTTGGCTACGACGTGTGGTTTGACAACGAGTGGGTCGTTCGTCACCTGCCGCCCGAGTCCGAGAAGCGCTCGCCGCGCTTTATGCAGGATGTGTACCGTTGGTACTACGAGCGTGCCAAGCTGACATTTGCCGCGCACCAGCAGGAGCTCGTTCCCGTCACGGCCGCGTCGCTCATGCCCTATCCGGGCCCGTGGATTTCGCGCGAGCTCGACGACCGCGTGCGCAAGACCGCCATGGTTCGCAGCATGTTTACCCGCGAGCACGAGGGGTACCTGCGCATTTGGCGGCACGGTATTGACGAGGCCAAGACCTACGCGCGTCAAAACGCCGCAAGCTACCTGCGTTTTCAGAGCTTCTGGCCCAAGATCATGGACGGGCTCTGGCGCGACGCACAACTGACCAGCATCCTGGAGGGGACTGAATGATCGACCGCCGCGCCCAGCGCGATAACTCAATATCTATCTTTCGCGTGATCGCCGTTGTCTGCGCCATTTGCGTGCTGGTGTACTTTATTTTTGCCCTGGCGACTGGAATCGAGCCGATCGCGACCGTGGTCGCCTGCGCACTGCTGTGCATCTTTCTGTGCATTTTTATCTATTTGACGCTCAATCCCGATTCGGTGCGTTCGCAGTACACCGAAGAGACACTCTCGGTGGCCTCTGCCATGCTCGAGGACATCAAAGGCGGTCTGACGCAGGAGTCGGCGCGTCTGGTGTGCCAGCGCATTTTGCCCGAGACGCGTGCCATGACGGTTGCCATCACCGACGAGAGCAACGTGCTGGCCTGCGCGGGCGAGTTTGAGGAAAAGCTGCTGCCCGATTCGCCCATCCACACACTTGCCACGCGCTACGTCATCGAGCACGGTATCGTCCAGTCGTTCAACCGTGTGGTGGACGTGGTGGGCTCGGATGGCTCGCACAACCATGTTCCTGCCGGTATCATCGCTCCTATCAAGGTGGGCGACCGCACCGTCGGCACGCTCAAGTTCTACTACAAGACCCCGCGTGCCGTCGACCGCACTCAGTACGCGCTTGCCTCGGGTTTTGCCGAGATCCTGTCCACGCAGCTCGCCATCCACGAGCTCGAGGTGCAAAAGGAGCTCACGGCCCGTGCCGAGGTGCGTGCCCTGCAGGCACAGATCAACCCGCATTTTCTGTTCAACACGCTCAACACCATCGCGTCGTTTACGCGTACCGATCCGCTGCGCGCCCGCGAGCTGCTGCGCGAGTTCTCCTCGTTCTATCGCGCCACGCTCGACAATTCGGGCTCGCTCATTCCCGTGTCGCGCGAGGTCGCGCAGACCAAGCGCTACCTGACGTTTGAGAAGGCGCGCTTTGGCGAGGATCGCGTGCTGGCGACCTTCGACGTGTCCGAGGACGTCGAGGACACGCTGGTGCCGGCATTTGTAATCCAGCCAATCGTCGAGAATGCCGTGCGCCATGGTATGGGCGACGACGATGCACTGAGGATCGACGTGTCGGTCCACAGGGATGGCGAAGATGCGATTTTGATTGTGGTCGCCGATAACGGCGTGGGCATGGACGAAGGCACCGCTGCCAGACTGTTTGACGAACGCTCCGCCCGTCCCGACGCCAGCTCCCCGCAGGGCGGCGGCGCCGGTGTGGCCATGCACAATATTTCGGAGCGCATCCATCGCTTTTATGGACCGCACTCTTATACACGCGTCGAATCGGCTCCGGGCAAGGGCGCTAAAGTGCTCCTGCATCTCGATTTGTCGGAGAGCATCTTCGACATTCAAGAGTAGAATGATAGGTTACGGGTTTAACGCTAGTTGGCGGATGCCCGACGTAGTTAGTTGACGAAAGGTTTTATCCCTATGCTGCGTGCGATGATTGTGGATGATGAGGCCCCGGCCCGTTCGGAACTTCGCTTCTTGCTCGAGCAGACGGGCAAGATCGGCACGATCACAGAAGCGTCGAGCGTTCGCTCCGCTATCGAGATGCTTATGGAGAGCCGCGTCGATGTTGTGTTCCTCGATATCTCGATGCCTGGCGCTTCGGGTCTGCAACTTGCCGAGGCACTGCATAAGCTCAAGAATCCGCCGGCGATCGTATTCGTAACCGCGTACAGCGATCATGCGGTCGAGGCGTTTGATGTGGATGCCGTCGACTATCTGATGAAGCCGGTCGAGGAGGCTCGCCTGGATCGAGCGATCGATAAGGTTATGCAACGCGCCAAGCCTGTCACGGACAGCAAGGTGACCATCGAGCGCATCCCGGTGGAAAAGGGCGGCCGCAAGGTCCTCATCCCCGTGGACGACATTCGCTTTATTATGGCCAAGGACGATTACTCCTGTATTTATACGGTCGATGACCGCTTTTTGTCCACGACCTCGCTGGCACAGTTCGAGGCCAAGCTCTGCGACTTTGGCTTCTTCCGCGTTCACCGCCGCTATATCGTCAACTTGGCGTGTGTCACCGACGTCGAGACGGTTCCCTCGGGCGCTATCCAGCTGGGCATTACGGGCGTCGACGAACGCGTACCGGTTTCGCGCCGTCGCGTCGTACCGCTCAAAAAGGCCCTGAGCCTCTAGTACACCGGCCCCGCAGCCCTGTAGACCAAAATCGTCTGCGGAGCCGTGGGGCTTTTTGCATGAATGCACCAAATCTTTTTGCGGAAGGGATCCCATGAACAGTGCAAGCGCCAAGCGTATCGACATTATCTCGGACACCCACGGCTATCTTTCGCCTGCGCTCTTGGACGAGCTTAAGGGTGCGGATCTGATTATCCACGCCGGTGACCTTACGTCGGAGATGGATTACGAGCACCTGCGCACCATCGCCCCCGTGCGAGCGGTGCTGGGCAATAACGATTACTACCGCGACTACGGCCCCGATGTGGACCGCTTGGCACTCTTTACCTACGAAGGCCTCAAGTTTGCCGTAGCCCACTACCGTGAAGACCTCCCGGTGGGATCTGTAGACGTAGCCATCAACGGCCACACCCACGTAACCAAAGAAGCCCAAGTGGGCCGCTGCTTGGTCCTCAACCCAGGCAGCGCCAGCTATCCAAGAGGCACCCGAGGCCCCACCATGGCCAGAATGCTCGTCAAGGGCGGCAAGATTCTGAGCATCAAATTTATTGACCTAGAGTAGGTGCAACAAAAACGGGGGATGCAGATCGCATCTCCCGTTTTTCTTTGAGCCAAAGGCCGAAGTTCAACAACAATCTTAGACAACCTCGCCGAGGAGAACGGGGACCTCGAGCCGCGGAAGCGGCGAGGAACAAAGTCTTTGAAGCAAGTGACGGCAGGGAGGGTCTCCGGGGCCGGCTGGCGCGGGTTGAGTTTGTCGCGAGTTCCGCACGCAAAGGAAAGCACTTAATGTGCTTTCCGTCTTGCGCAGGACTGTAGAGCAGCAAACTCAACCCGCGCCAGCCGGCCCCGGAGACCCTCCCGGAGGGACCGAAAAACTTTTTCAAAAAAGTTGTTGCGCGGCGGACAGACTTCTGTGTATACTAATCCCCGCAGCGCACGCGAGCGGAAACAAACGCGAACGACTGCCTGGGGAGTTAGCTCAGTTTGGTTAGAGCGCCGGCCTGTCACGTCGGAGGTCGCGGGTTCGAGCCCCGTACTTCCCGCCAACGCAATTAAAGCCACGTCTTCGGACGTGGCTTTTTGCGTTTAATAGGCCCTCGATCTTATATGCCTCTTTATCCAAATCACCGCATTCGCAACGAGCGAGCCGGCCTCTACTGATATATGTGTTCAAACAGGGGGTTTGTTGCGCAACATCTGTTCAATGAAGCAGGGGGTTCGGTTATACTAAATTGCACTTTAGGCCGTACCTGATTCAGCTAGTCTTCAAGTGCGGCATTCAGTGAACACCCATTTTATAATTTGGTTGTTCAGGCGGTCATTTGGCGTCTCGACACAAGCTCGGCCCCGGAGCTCGTTCGAGCTGTTCGTATTCCTTGAAAGGGGAAACATGGACATATCGAGGAAGACTGATTATGCCCTTCGCATGCTTGCGATGCTTGCCGAGGAGCCGGAGCGGTTGCTTTCTGTTCGCACTGCTGCCGAAGAGGTCAATGTTCCGTATTCGTTTGCCCGTTCGATTCAGCACGGCTTGGTTCAGGCCGGCATTGTGGAGAGCCTGCGTGGTGTTCATGGCGGCATGCGCCTTAAGGTGAGCCCCGACGATGTCACGATCCGTCAGGTCGTAGAGGCCGTTCAGGGCCCCATGGTTATGAACGATTGCACCGCGCCCGATGGCGACTGTGCGCGCATGGGCACGTGCTGCTATCATCCCCTGTGGGCCGGAGCCCAGGCGCTGATGCGCGACTATCTCGATTCCGTTTCGCTCGGCGATATCGTCGCCCATCGCCAGTTTCCGGCTGTCGATCCCAAGTTCGCCGACCGCGATGCGTTTCCCGAGTACGCCGCCTGCGCGTATGCTTGCCGGGAGGAATAGCGCCGCATAAGGAGCATTGTCATGATTCAGGACCCCTTTCGTTCGATGATTCGTTCGGAAGGGGTCCTGCGTTATCGCGACCTTCCGTGGCGCCGCACGCGCGACCCGTATATCATCTGGCTTTCCGAGGTCATGCTGCAGCAGACGCAGGTGCCGCGCGTGGAGACGCGCATGCCGGCGTGGCTCGATCGCTTTCCGACTGTCCGGGCGCTTGCTCAGGCCGCCCCTTCCGATGTCTTGGATGCGTGGCAGGGGATGGGCTACAATCGCCGCGCCCTGGCGCTTCACAGGGCTGCACAGTGCGTTGTGGAGGACTGGGATGGGGAGTTTCCGCGTGAGATGCACGATCTGGTCGCGTTGCCCGGCATTGGCCCGGCAACGGCGCAGGGCATCCGTTCGTTTGCATTCGATCTTCCGGGCGTGTATCTGGAGACCAACGTGCGCACGGTCTTTTTGCATCATTTCTTTCCCGATGTGCCGGCCGTTCCCGATCGCGAGCTGGTGCCGCTGATTCAAGCTGCCTGTCCGGCGGCCCCCGGTGCGGCGGCGGATGAGATTGCGCCCTTTGCCGCGCCTCAAGACGATGCCGACACGCCGCGCGCGTGGTATTACGCGTTGCTGGATTACGGCGCGTATCTTAAAAAGACGCTGCCCAATCCGTCCAGGCGGTCGGCGAGCTATAGTCGTCAGTCCAATTTTGAAGGCTCGCGTCGCCAAAAGCGCGCCCACATTGTGCGCATGCTGCTGGCGGCGCGCGATGGGCAGCCGGCAGGTATTACGCTCGATGAAGCTGTTGCAGGCGTTAACGAGATGGAGACGGCAGCCGGCCGAGAGCCGGTCGAGCGCGAGCTGGTCGCAAGCATCCTTGCCGATCTGGAGCGCGAGGGCTTTTGCCGCTCCGAGGGCGATCGTTGGTTGAGCGTGTAGCCCGCTCAAATCTGAAGAACGGGATTGCAGGTTTAAATTCTCGGCTTGAGGGAATCCTAAAGACAGGGCCGCTCAAAGCCTATGGGCGGCACGTGTTGAAGGGAAGTACACCTATGGATTTTGAGAACTCTCAGACCAAGAAGAACCTCGAGACTGCTTTTGCCGGTGAGTCCCAGGCACACGCCAAGTATCGCTACTATGCATCCAAGGCCAAAAAGGACGGCTACGTTCAGATCTCGAATATCTTTGCCGAGACGGCGGGCAACGAGTCCGAGCATGCCAAGCTGTGGTTTAAGTATCTGCACGATGGCGCCGTTCCGGGCACTCTGGACAACCTGCGCGACGCCGCCGCGGGCGAGAACTACGAGTGGACCACGATGTATGACGAGTTTGCCAAGACCGCCGAGGAGGAGGGCTTTGCCGAGATCGCCGAGAAGTTCCGCGGCGTCGCCGCTGTCGAGAAGGCCCACGAAGAGCGCTATAACAAGCTCGTCGAGCGCATTGAATCGGGCGAGGTGTTTGAGCGCGAGGGCGTAAAGGTGTGGAAGTGCCTGAACTGCGGACACCTGCATGTTGGTGCCGAGGCGCCCGAGGTGTGCCCGGTGTGCAACCACCCGAAGGCGTACTTTGAGGAGCAGGTGGTGAACTACTAGCGCGTGGTGCTAGCGTGAGCTGGGCCGGGAGGGCCGGACTACCTTCCCTCCTCGCTCACGGCTTCGCAGGGTCGCGTTGAGGGAAGGTAGTCCGGCCCTCCCGGCCCGCTTCGGGTCGTCGCGTGCTCGTTACTGAAAAGCTGATTAGAAGTTTGTGTGCCGCCCCTTTTGGGGCGGCACTTTTTGTGTGGGGTCCCGGTCTTCACAATTTCCGTCAAGCTTTTGGTTAGGTTTTGGTCGGTTGGCGTAAGGGCGGAAGGGCAAAAGATCATTCGATAAAAAAGCTCAGAGAAAGTGCTGGTAGGGGAGTTGTTGAGCTTTTCGACAGTTTTCTGACTATAGAATCTTTGCGGCTATTGCCGCGGATTTCGTTGCCGCGGTCGCGATGGTGCGGGATGCTGGGCGCAAGCGTCGAATGCTCCGATTGAGGAGGCCAACATGGATCTGTTTCTTGAGACCCCGCGGCAACAAGCCGAGCGCATGTTGCGCCAGCAGCAACGGCTTATGGAGATGCAAATGCAAGGGGCGGCCGTCCAGCCTCCTGCGCAAAACGCCGCGCCTGCGATATCGTCTGCGGGCGAGGTGGACCCAGGAGCCTATTCCGTACAGCAAGATTCATATGCCCAGGAGCTCGCGTTCGATAAACGTCGTGCACGCCGCCGTCGCTGGGCCCAGCGCCTGCGTACGCTGGCGATGATCGTGCTGATCCCGTTGGGACTCGCGGCAATCTTCTTGGCCTCATATGCCCTCACGTGCATTCTCAACGGCGCCTCGCCCAGTGAGGTACTTGAACACTTGGCAGCTCTCGGCCAGCGCCTAAGCGATGTCGTAGCAACCATCCGCGCCGGCTGGGAGAGTTAGCGTTTTAGTACCTGTGGCCCAAAATTCATTTGTCCGATTGCCGCGTGACGCCCGGTGCGTGTGGCGGGGTAAGATTGATCGCGGTTTTGATTGATGATCGATTGAGTTTGTTGGGCGGAGTCTATGTCTGCTATTGATATCGTGCTTGTTGTGATTGCTTTGGTGGCGGTGGGGGTTGCTGTGGCTTGTGCCCTGCAGCTTAAGGGCCTTCGTGCCGAGCTGCAGGAGCGTGGCGATGACGGGGCAGAGATGCTGGCTGCGCTCGAGCAGGCCAACAACGCGCTCGACACCCTCAACGTCGCGTTGGCAGAAACCCGCCGCACGGCAAATGCCATCGCGCAGCAGCAGACGACCGATGCGGCCGTAGAGCAGCAGCGTTACCTGACCATCGCGCGTGAGTTCTCGCAGGCTGGCGACCGTATGGATGACCTGCGCCGCGAGACGGCCCAACAGCTCGGTGCCAACCGCGAGGGCATCGAGCACCGCCTGGACAAGGTGCGCGAGACGGTCGATGCCCAGCTGGGCGCCATCCGCAAGGACAACAACGTGCAGCTCGATCAGATGCGCGCGACGGTGGACGAGAAACTCTCCCGTACGCTCAACGATCGCCTGTCTGCATCGTTTAAGCAGGTGAGCGACCAGCTCGAGGCCGTGTACAAGGGCTTGGGCGACATGCAATCCATTGCCACGGGCGTGGGCGACCTCAAGCGCGTGCTGGGCAACGTCAAGGCGCGTGGCATTTTGGGCGAGGTACAGCTGGGTGCAATCCTGGCGGACATCCTTACGCCCGACCAGTATCTGGAAAACGTCGCCACCAAGCCCAGCGCCTCGGAGCGCGTCGAATTTGCCGTCAAGCTGCCGGTGGACGAGGGCGACCCCGTGCTGCTGCCGATCGACTCCAAGTTCCCGGGCGACGCGTACGAGCATCTGCTCGACGCGCAAGAGTCGGGTGATGCCGAAGCTGTGGCCACCGCGCGCAAGACACTCGATGCTATGGTGAAACGCGAGGCAAAGGACATCTGCGAAAAGTACCTGAGCGTGCCCGCGACCACCAATTTTGGCATTATGTTCATGCCGTTTGAGGGCCTGTACGCCGAGGTCGTCAGCCGCCCCGGGCTTATCGAGACCCTGGGCCGCGACTATCACGTTAACGTTGCCGGCCCCAGCACCATGGCGGCCATCCTCAACAGCCTGCAGATGAGCTACCAGACGTTTAGGCTGCAAAAGCGCACCGACGACGTGCTGCGTGTGCTCTCTGCCGTCAAGGCCGAGCTGCCGCGCTATCAGGCGGCGCTGCGTCGTGCCCAGCAGCAGATCGAGACCGCGGGTAAAACGGTCGAGGGCATCATCACCACGCGCACCAACGTTATGGAGCGCAAGCTCAAGGATATCGACGCGCTGGAAGACGCGCGGGAGGCCGACGAGATTTTGGGCTTGGAGTCCGCAGGCTTGCTCGCAGACCAAAAAGACGAAGACTAGCTGCATCTGACGGCGGGGTGCCTGCACAAGCACGGCGCGGGCGCTTTTCGCATCGTGCTTGCCTGAAGTGCGCTTTAGTGTGCAACAATGGCGTTTCGCCCTATCAGACGCGAAAGGAAGCCCATGTCTCAGAGAAACACCAGTCCGCTCAAACGCTCCACCGTGCGCCGCACGCTACAGCGTTTTTGGGACGTCACGCGCACACAGCCGCTGATCGTCTTTCTCTCGGTGTTCTCGTCGGCGGGCTACATCTTTTTGCTCACGTTTGCCAACACCTACGTGATGGCCCTTATCGTCGACCGCGTCCAGGCCGGCCCCGTGGCGGGCGACCAGGTGTTTGAGGTCTTTGGTCCCTATATTCTGGCGCTCGTGTTCGTTAACCTAGTGGGCCAGATCCTCTCCAAGCTGCAGGACTACACCGTCTACAAGCTCGAGATTGCAGGTAACTATCACTTGGCGCGCTTGTGCTTCGACACACTCTCCAATCAATCCATGACATTCCACACCAGTCGCTTTGGCGGATCGCTTGTGAGCCAGACGAGTCGTTTTATGAGCGGCTACACGGGCCTGGTGGACGTGACGGTGTATTCGCTCATTCCCACCATCACCTCGGTTGTCTGCACGGTGGCGGCGCTCGCCCCGGTGGTACCGACGTTTACCGTGATTTTGGTGGGCATCATGGTCGTCTACATCGCATTTGTCTGGCTTATGTACAAGCGCATCATGCCGCTTTCGGCCGCGACGTCCGCCGCGCAGAACAAGCTGTCGGGCGTGCTGTCCGACGCGGTCACGAACATCCTGGCCGTCAAGACCTGTGGGCGCGAGGACTTTGAGCGCGACCTGTTCGATGCCGCCGACCGCGCCGCGCGCGACGCCGAGACGGTTTCGATGCACGCCATGATGCAGCGCAACTTTACGACCTCGGGCCTTATCGTCGTTACTATGGCCGTGGTGAGCGTGTTCGTCGCGGGCGGCAACGCGTGGTTTGGCATCTCTGCTGGCGCGCTCGTCATGATCTTTACCTATACGTACAACCTCACCATGCGTCTGAACTACGTAAGCTCCATGATGCAGCGCATCAACCGCGCGCTGGGCGATGCGGCCGAGATGACGCGCGTGCTGGACGAGCCGCGTCTGGTGGCAGACGACGAGAACGCTCCCGAGCTTAAAGTGACCGAAGGTGCGATTGATTTTGAGCACTTGAGCTTTGCATACCGTGACGCCGCAGCGGGCGAGAGCGTGTTCGACGACCTGACGCTCCATGTGGCGGCGGGCCAGCGCGTGGGCCTGGTGGGTAAATCGGGCTCGGGCAAGACGACGCTCACCAAGTTGTTGCTGCGCCTGGACGACGTACAGGGCGGCCGCGTGCTCGTGGACGGCCAGGACGTCTCGCGCTGTACGCAGCAGAGTCTGCGCCGCCAGGTTGCCTACGTGCCGCAGGAGGCGTTGCTGTTCCATCGCTCCATTCGCGAGAATATCGCCTACGGACGCCCCGACGCCACCGACGAGCAGATCCGCGAGGCCGCGCGCCTGGCAAATGCGACCGAGTTTATCGACCGCCTACCAAACGGCTTTGACACCATGGTGGGCGAGCGTGGCGTCAAGCTTTCGGGCGGCCAACGTCAGCGCGTGGCCATCGCCCGTGCCATCCTCACCGACGCACCGATCCTGGTGCTCGACGAGGCGACGTCTGCCCTCGACAGCGAGTCCGAGGCGCTGGTGCAGGAGGCGCTCGAGAACCTGATGCGCGGTCGCACCTCCATTGTGGTGGCGCATCGCCTGTCCACCGTGGCGGCGCTCGATCGCATCGTGGTGCTGGCGGACGGCGAGATTGTCGAGGACGGTACGCATGCGCAGCTTGTCGAGGCGGGCGGCGAGTATGCGAGCCTGTGGGGCCGCCAGACCGGCGCATTTTTGGAGGCTTAAGGCCCCCGTACGTGGGACAATCGTTTCCGTGAAGTTATGTTTCTGCCGAGCCGAGGAGTTGTTATGCCACGCGAGACCAATGCCGCCAAACGCGAGCGCGCCGTTGAGGTGTGCGAGCGCCTCAACCGTCGCTATGGCCCGGTCGAGTGTTTTTTGGATCACGAGAATCCCTTTAGGCTGCTCATCGCGGTGCTGCTCTCGGCGCAGACGACCGACGCGCAGGTCAACAAGGTGACGCCGAAGCTGTTTGCCCAGTGGCCCACGCCCGAGGCCATGGCGGGGGCGAGCGTGGCCGATGTGGCCGATACCATTAAGTCGCTCGGCTTTTATAAGAGCAAGGCCAAGCACGCCGTGGAGGCCGCGCAGATGATCGTTGCCGATTACGGTGGCGAGGTGCCGGCCGACATGAAGGAGCTCGTCAAGCTGCCGGGTGTTGGCCGCAAAACGGCGAACATCGTGCTCAACGTGGGGTTTGGCATTGTCGAGGGCATCGCGGTCGATACGCACGTCAACCGCATCGCGCACCGCCTGATGCTGAGCCCCAAGACGCATGCCAAGGAGCCGCTCAAGACCGAGCAAGATCTGCTCAAGATTTTGCCGCACGAGTATTGGGAGTCGGTCAACCACCAGTGGATCACATTTGGCCGCGAGATCTGCGATGCCCGTAAACCTAAGTGCGACGAGTGCCCGCTGGCAGACCTTTGCCCCAGCGTGCGCGTAGCGGGGTAGGGCGGAACACATCTTCGTCTGGCGTTTTTTGCGGGGCTGGGTTTGCCTTTGAGCCGGAGTCCTCTCCATGCGCTACCATGACAGGCAATGAAATTCGCCGCATACCCGCCGAGCTTGCCCCGGCGGGCTTTTGGCGTTGCAATGCCGGAGGAACAGCATGCTCATTCACCGTATAGCCGCGCAGCTCTACACTGCCGAGGCCTTGCAGACCGTCGAGGCCGGACTCGATGCCGGCGAGGACGTGACGCTGGCCGTGTCGCAGTCGGGCCGTACGCTTATGGCGGCCGCCCAGTTTGCGCGCCGTCCGCGACCGACGGTCTACATTGTGAGCGGCGAGGACGCGGCCGATCGCGCCGCGCGCAGCCTTGCCGCCTACGTGGGCTTGGCGCATGTGTGCCGCTTTCCCGAGCGCAAGGACTATCCGTGGCGCGAGCAGGCGCCCGACGACGCCGTGGTGGCGCAGCGCTGCGAGGCTCTGGGGCGCATCGTGCGCGGGGACAACTGCATCATGGTTGCCTCGGCCCGTGCGCTGCTGCGCTGCGTGCCGCCGGTCGAGAGTCGCTATTGGGAGTCCACCACTTTTGCGGTGGGCGAGGAGATTCCTTTTGACGAGGTGCCGCAGCGCCTGGTGGGCATGGGCTACACCAATGCCGGCGCCGCCGACGCGCCCGGTCTGTTCCGCGTGCACGGCGACACCGTCGAGGTGTTCCCCGCACAGGAAAAGGCGCCCGTACGCATCGAGTTCTTTGGCGACGAGATTGACCGCATCCGCCGCATGGTGAGCTCCACGGGCCAAACCATCGGCAACGAGGACAGTATCGAGATCTTCCCCTGCCGTGAGCTGGCGCTTACCGATGAGGCGGTCCACAACATGCACGTGGCGCTCTACCGCGCCAGCCAGGACGATAGCAAGCTGGCGGCGCTGCTCGAGATGGTGGATGCGCGCATCGTCACGCCCGAGCTCGACCGCTTTTTGCCGGTGATGTACGGCCAGACCGTGAGCCCGTTGGCACACGTGAGTGGCAAGGCGCTTGTGGTTTTGTCCGAGCCGCGCTCGCTGTTCGACGACTGCCTGCGTGCCTACGAGGATATCGAGGCCCGTGCCGGCGAGGCGGGGATTGACCGCCTGGACGGTCTGTACGTGCGCGCTCAACAGCTCGATTTTGGTGCCCAGCAGCGCCTGAACTACGTAAGCCTCATTCGTGCCGGCGGCGCGGTGACGGCCGAGCTCAAGATTGAGCAGCCTGCCATCGCAGGCTCGGACAACCGTTTTATGACGCGCATCCAGGAGGTCGTGGGCAAGCGCTATGCCTGCGTGTTTGCCATTCCCGACCGCGGCGCGCGTGAGTCGATGGAGCTCACCTTTGGCGACGAGGGCATTACCTTTGAGGAATCGCTGACCGCGGCGCCCGAAAATGCCGGCGCCATCGGCGAGCGCGTACGCGTGGCAACGGCGGATTCTGCCGATCGCGCTGCCCGCCAGGAAGCCCATGCTGCAATTCGCGAGCGTAAGGCCGACGCACTCAACGCCCGCTCGCTCGAGGCGGGCGCGGCCCAGGCTGCCGCCGGTGCCGCCGTGCCCACCATCTCGCGCGGGCGCGTGACCTTTGTCGATGCCGCCCTGCCGCAGGGCGTGGTGGTGCCCGATGCCAACCTGGCCGTGTTCTCGATCGCCGACCTCAACGCCCGTATGGATGCCAACCGCGCGCGCAGCCGCCGCAAGGTGGACATTACGCAGATCACCTTCCCGTTTAAGCCGGGCGACTACGTGGTGCACGCCACTCACGGCATCGCACTCTTTAGCGAGATTGCGCGTCAGGAAGTGGGCGGCAAAGAGCGCGACTACTTTTTGCTGGAATATGCCGACGGCGACAAGCTCTACGTGCCGCTCGAGCAGGTCGACCGTATCACGCGATACGTTGGCCCCGATGGTGACAAGCCGCGCCTGACCAGGCTCAATACCGCCGACTGGACGCGTGCAACCAATAAGGCGCGCAAGAACGCGAAAAAGCTGGCGTTTGACCTGGTCGATTTGTATACGCGCCGCTCGTCGATTACCGGTATCGCCTGTCCGCCCGATACGCCCGAGCAGATCGAGATGGAGGAGAGCTTTCCCTACGACGAGACGCGCGACCAGTTGGAGGCCATCGCCGACATTAAGGCCGACATGGAGGCGCCCAAGCCCATGGACCGCCTGCTGTGCGGCGATGTGGGCTTTGGCAAGACCGAGGTCGCCCTGCGCGCAGCGTTTAAGTGCGTGGACTCCGGCCGCCAGGTCATGGTGCTCTGCCCCACGACCATTCTGGCCCAGCAGCACTACGAGACGTTCTTTGAGCGTTTTGCCCCGTTTGGCCTTGAAGTCGAGGTACTCAGCCGCTTTCGCACGCCGGCGCAGCAAAAGCGCGCGCTCAAGGCATTTGCCGAGGGCACGATCGATGTGCTCATCGGCACGCATCGTCTGCTTTCGGCCAATGTGAACCCTAAGAACCTAGGCCTGGTGATCATCGACGAGGAGCAGCGCTTTGGCGTGCAGCACAAGGAGCAGCTCAAGAACCTGCGCGAGCAGATTGACGTGCTCACGCTTTCGGCCACGCCTATTCCGCGAACCATGCAGATGGCCACGAGCGGCGTGCGCGACATGAGCCTGATCACGACGCCGCCGACTGGGCGTCGTCCCGTGATCGTGCATGTGGGGGAGTACGACCCCGATGTGGTGAGCGCGGCGATTCGCCTGGAGGTGGGCCGCGGCGGCCAGGTGTACTACGTGTCCAACCGCGTCAAGACCATCGACGACGCCGTGGCGCGCGTGCACGAGGCCGCGCCCGAGGCGCGCGTGGGCGTGGCGCACGGCAAGATGAGCCCGCGCGAGGTCGAGGATGTGATGATTGAGTTCGCGACCAAAAAGATCGACGTGCTCATCGCCACGACCATCGTGGAGAGCGGCATCGACAACGCGACCGCCAACACGCTCATCATCGAGGATTCGCAGCGTCTGGGCCTGGCGCAGCTCTACCAGCTCAAGGGCCGCGTGGGTCGCTCTGCCACGCAGGCCTACGCGTACTTTATGTTCCCGGGCGAGCTGCCGCTCACCGAGGAGGCGACGGCGCGCCTGACCGCACTTTCCGAGTTCCAGGACCTGGGCAGCGGCATGCGCATCGCCATGCGCGACCTGGAGATCCGTGGTGCCGGCTCGCTTATGGGCGCCGAGCAGCACGGTAACCTGTCGAGCGTGGGCTTTGACCTGTTTACGCAGATGCTGGGCCAGGCCGTGGCCGAGGCGCGCGGCGATGACGATGCCGGCGTGGAGGCGGCGAGCGTGGGCATTAACCTGCCGGCCGATTACTTCTTGTCCGAGGAGTACCTGCCGGCGGTGGACCAGCGCGTGCTCGTGTACCGTAAGCTCGCGGCGGCCGAGGACCTGGAGAGTGTCGACGAGGTGCAGGAGGAGACCGAGGCCGCGCATGGTGAGCTGCCGTTGGCGGGACTCAACCTGTTCAACCGCGCGCGCATCCGCATTCGCGGCGAGCGCCTGGGGCTCGAGAGCGTCACGCTCAGCGGCGGTCGCATCACGTTTTTGGGCGTCGACGTGCCCAAGAAGGTGGCCTTTGAGCTTAAGACCCGCTATGGCGCGGTGAACTTCCCCAAGAGCCGCAAGCTGTCAGTGCCCTACAAGGCGGGCGCCGGTGCGGGCAGCGGCCTGGGTCGTGGCCTCGACGCCAACGACGGCACCGGTCCCGTGGCAGCCGCCCTCATGCTGCTGCAGCAGCTGGGCGCTAGTGATGATGACTAACAGGTAGGGGGCGTAGCGGGATAGAGATATTGGTCGTTCTTTGTCCCACCACGTTGCGGGCCGATTCCACCCCATCGAAAGGAAAGCATGTTCGGATACATCTATAAGAAAGATGTCGCCATGATTGCGGTCGTCCTGTGCCTTTGTCTGGGCGTGGGCAGCTTCTTCGATTACCAGATCTCGAGCGCGCTGTTCAACATCGGCAGCATGTACGGTCGCTTTATCGAGGCCGCCGGCGAGCTGCCGTTTGAGCTGACGGCGAGCATCGCGGGCGTTATGCTCGTGCGCGCGGTGCGTCCCGATTCCAGGGGGAGCAAATGGCTCGCCGTGCTCGGCATCCTCGTCAACGTCGGCCTGGCCGGCTACGAGATTATCTCGTCCCTGCAGGTTGGCGGTAAGCTTATCGCAGCTCAGCTGGTACTGACGTTTGTGCTGGTTATCGCTGCCAACTTTGTCGTCTATCGCCTTACGCGCGACACCGACCCCGACGAGCTCACGCGCTGGGCGCTGATGGTGCTTGCCGTGTGGGTCGCTCAGGCCATCATCCTCAACGTCATTGTCAAGCCGCTGTGGTCGCGCCCGCGCATGCGCGTGATCGAGGTCACGCCGGGGCTCAGTTTTCAGCCGTGGTGGGTGATCGGTAACCCCGACAAGTGGGCCTATATCGCCGCCGGCGTGATCAAGGACGGCTTCAAGTCGTTTGCGAGCGGACACACGGCGCATGCGGCGATCGGCCTTATGCTCGCCGGGCTTCCCGCGGCGGCCTTTAAGGAAAAGCCGTCGCGACGCCGCGTGGTCTTTTGGGTCGCGGCGGCCGTCGCGGCGCTCGTCGCCTTTGGCCGTATCGTGATCGGTGCACACTTTTTGACTGACGTGAGTTGCGGCTTTGCCCTGGTGTTGGCACTTGAGTGCCTTGCCGCGCGCATTGCCTATCCTCACGGCGTACAATAGCCCCACTTGAATCATCTGGACGATACCTGGTAAGAGAGGATTGCCATGCTCGCGTTCAACAACGACTATTCCCACGGTGCACATCCGGCGGTGCTGCAAGCGCTCGTCGACACCAATATGGAACCGCAGCCCGGCTACGGCACCGATGCACATACCGAGCGTGCCAAGCAGCTTATCCGCGAGGCCTGTCAGGCTCCCGATGCCGACGTGTTTTTTCTGGTGGGCGGCACGCAGGCCAACGCGACGGTGATCGACATGCTACTTGCGCCCTACGAGGGCGTCGTTGCTGCCGAGACTGGCCACGTCGCCTGTCACGAGGCGGGCGCCATCGAGTTTGGCGGCCACAAGGTGCTCACCATCCCTGGCTACGAGGGCAAGATGCATGCCGAGGACCTCGAGAATTATATCCAGGTGTTCTACGAAAACGAGAGCTACGAGCACACGGTGTTTCCGGGCGCGGTGTACGTGAGCCTGTCGACTGAGTACGGCACGCTGTACTCCAAGGCCGAGCTCGCGGCGATTCACGCGGTGTGCCAGAAGCGCGAGATTCCGCTGTTTGTGGACGGTGCCCGCCTGGCCTATGCGCTGGCAGCCGACGAGTGCGACATCACCCTGCCCGAGCTGGCACAGCTGTGCGACGTGTTCTACATCGGCGGCACCAAGTGCGGCGCTCTGTGCGGCGAGGCCGTGGTGTTTTGCGGCATGCACGCTCCGGCGCATCCCATTCCGCGCATTAAGCAGCACGGTGCGTTGCTGGCCAAGGGTCGCCTGACGGGCGTGCAGTTTGAGGCGCTCTTTACCGATGGCCTGTATTTTGAGATTGGTCGCCAGGCGATCGAAACCGCGCAGGCGCTTCGTCGCGTGCTGCACGAGCGCGGCTACCAGTTCTTCTTGGAGACGCCCACAAACCAGCAGTTTGTGATTTTGCCCAACGAGGACATGGCCCGCATTCGCGAGCACGCCTCGATCGAGTACTGGGAAAAGTACGATGAGACCCACACCGTGGTACGTTTTTGCACCAGCTGGGCCACGACGCAGGAGGACATCGACGCGCTGGCGGCTGTCCTGTAGCTTGATGTAATGACGAGGGGCCGCCCTGCGCCTGGGTTTGGCGCGGGGCGGCCTTTGCTTTTGTGGGGGAAGGGTTGTATGACCGAGATGTCCGAGCCGACGATTCGCCTGGCGACGCCCGATGATGCGCCGGCGTTGCTTGCCATCTATGAGCCGTATGTGCGCCAGACGGCGATTACCTGCGAATACGAGGTGCCGAGCGTTGAGGAGTTTGCCGGGCGCATCGAGCGTACACTCAAGCGCTATCCGTATCTGGTGATGGAGTTGGACGGGCGTCCGGTGGGCTATGCCTATGTGAGCCCGCTCAACAGCCGCGAGGCATACGACTGGTCGGTCGAGACGTCGATCTACCTGGCGCGCGATGTGCGCCACGGCGGGCTGGGCCGCAAGCTGCACGATGCGCTCAGGCAATGCCTGGTCGCGATGGGTATCACCAACATGTGCGCCCTCATCGCCGTGCCGCACGATAAGGACGACGAATACCTGACGCACAACAGTCAGGATTTCCATGCCCATATGGGATATCGCCTGGTGGGCGCCTTCGATCGCTGCGCCCAAAAGTTCGGTCGCTGGTACGACATGTGTTGGATGGAGTTGGTCCTGGCCGCGCGCACACCCAACCAACCCAAGCCAACCTGGTTCCCCGCACTTGTCACCCAAGGATTCAAACCTACCATTTAGGGACAGGTTTTTGGCTGTCTTGTGGTATCAAATCGCCGCAAGAAGCGCGGCGTTCGTACGCTATTTTGACTTGGATTGTCCCCTCGGCACGCCTTGCGAGCTAAGTGAGTAGACTTTTTGGCGCAGGCTGACCACAAAGCGTATCTGCCTTAGTAAAACCGCAGGTCACGGAGGTGGCTGTTTTGAATGTGCTCGGCAGGTCGCGAAAAGTCTACTCACTTAGATTTACGGTGCTGGATATTCTGGGCAGGAACAGTTGAGCTTGGGCGGCGCGTGTTGCCAGGCGATGTTGGCATTTGCGCCATGCTGGCTTGAGATTTAATAAAAACCGCAGGTAAAACGTTTATTAGGTACATTTTGCCTCGTTTGGTGCGCTAGCCGATGGGCTCGGTGTATTTGGCGCGGTCGGTGCGTTGGATGCGCTTGGAGATGTGCAGCGGGCGGCCGTCGGTGTCGTAGACGTAGTCAGTGATAAGGATTAGTGCCTGCCCGCGCTCGACGTTGAGCAAAAACGCCTCGTTTTGCGAGGCATAGCACACCTCAAAGGTCTTATGCCCCTGTGCCGGCGCGCGATGGAATTCTTGGCGCAGCGTGGCGTAGAGCGAACCGTTGATATCGCGATCTATGAGTGCTTCAAAGCTCGGTGGTAGATAGGTGGTCTCCAGGCACAGTGGCGCATCGTCCAGGTAACGCAGGCGGACAAGTTTGACAAGCTTGCTGCCCACGGTAGCGTCAAAGAACTTGGCCACGCTGCCCATTGCTTTGGCAAAGCCCGAGTCCACCGTGCGCGTGGTGGGCTTCATGCCCCGGCCTTCGACCTGCTTGGTATAGCTCGAAAACACCAGGTTGTTCTCGTGGAGCGCGGGCGTGTCGGCCACAAAGGTGCCACGTCCGCGCTCGGTGCGCACCAGGCCCTCGTCAACTAACACCTTAAGCGCGTGGCGCACGGTGCTGCGCGACAGCCCCGATTCGTCCATGAGCTCCATCTCGGACGGCAGCTTGTCTCCGCGTGCGTAGGTGCCGGCGGCGATGCGGTCACGCAGCGTACCCGCCAGACGCTCGTATTGGGCCAAGTTCTTTTTTGACGAAGTGCTCATGCGAACAACCTGTATCTAACTTGTATGCTTATTGAACCAAGCATGTATCCAACATGACAACAAAACCGCTGGTAATGGATTGCCGAAAACTTTACCAGCAAAATTTCTAAGACAAATATAGCATACAACTAGTCGACATAGCCAAAACATGTATATAACTTGTATGCCATCGAGAGCATCAAACGAGAAGAAAGGCCGATGCACGATGACTACTCAGGAACAGGTTAAGGACGTCGTCTCCCAGGTTTTGGCTGACAAGGCGGACAAGGGCGGCATCAAGCGCGTCGTGTGGATCGGCGCCGGCGGATCCAACGGCGGCAACTATCCTGCCCAGTACTTTATGGAGCACGAGGCCACGCAGGTTGTGAGCTCCAGCTACACCAGCAACGAGTTCGTGCACGCAACCCCTGCCTACGTCAACGAGAACACCCTGGCCGTCGTCGTGTCCATGCGCGGCACCAAGGAGACCATCGTCGCTGCTCAGGTCGCCAAGGACCACGGCGCCAGCACCATCGCCATCTATGTTGACGAGTCCGGACTCACCGAGGTCTGCGACTACAAGATCCAGTATGACAGCCTGGCCGTCGACGAGTCCTGCATGGGCCGTACCAACTCCGCCGTCGTGACCATGATCGCCATGGAGCTCACGCAGCAGACTGAGGGCTATGCCGAGTACGAGACCGCCATGGCCGCCTTCGACCTGGTCGACCCCATCTACCGCAAGGCCGTTGAGTACACCCGTCCGCTCGCTGCCAAGTGGGCCGAGCAGAACGCCGACAAGCCCTGCATCAACGTCATGGCTCAGGGACCGCTCTTTGGTGCCGCCTACGTCTTTAGCATCTGCAACGTGCAGGAGATGTTGCAGATCGACTCCTGCACCATCAACACCTGTGACTTCTTCCACGGCCCCTTTGAGATCCTGGACAAGCGCACCTCGCTGTTCCAGCTCATCAGCGTTGGCCGCAGCCGCTGCAACGACGAGCGCGGCATCCGCTTCGTCAACCAGTACGGTGGCGAGCGCGTCTATCAGCTCGACGCCAAGGAGCTCGGCCTCAACGACATCAAGGACAGCGTGAGCGAGTACTTCAACCACCTGATCTTTGCCCCGATCCTCAACAACGTGTACATGCGTGCACTCTCTGCCGTCACCCACAAGGACTACATGACGCGACGCTACATGTGGAAGCTTGAGTATTAGTTACGCCGTTCTACCGAACGGCGTAACGGCTCGACGCTGCGCGGGCCGCATTTGGACAATCTGGCGTTCAACTTCAAGGGCGCGACCAGAAGGTCAGCGCCCTTTCGTTTCACACCACCTTGCCTCAAATGCGACCCGCTCGCTGACTTATGCTCAACCAACGACTAGTCATTTAAGAACGTCCCCAATGACTACCCAATGAGTATGTGGGGAAACAGATTTTCCGCTCACCGATTTGTGTCTTGAAAAATGTATATAACGACTATAACGTAGTGTGAAACATATTGGAAACAATACCGAGGAGGCTGCGTTGAAGAAAAGCAATCTGGGCTATGTACTGGTGCTGATCGCCGCGCTTATGTGGGGCAGCATCGGAATCTTTGTAAACGGCATCTCGGCCATGGGCGTTTCGTCCCAGAGCATGGCTGCCTTTCGCTTGTTGGTCGGAGCGCTTATCTTGGCGCCGGTCCTGATGTTTATGGGCTGCCGTCCGGGTGAGGGGTCTACCGTGGCTCAGGGTCCGCTGGCCCTGTTCAAGGCAAGCCCTAAAGAGCTTGTTCCCTGCGCGCTTGTCGGTATCGTCGGTTTGGCCGCCGCCAACACCTGCTATTACGAGTGCATGGGCGAGGTCGGCATGTCCACGGCCTCGGTGCTGCTCTATACCTCGCCGGTGTTTGGCGTCGTGCTCGGTCGCGTGCTTTATCGCGAGAACGTGACCCCCAACAAGCTCGTTGCCATTGTCTTCAATATCGTTGGCTGTGTACTTGCAGTGACCAATGGCGACCTTTCCGGTTTTCATTTTTCGGTTTGGGGCGTCACGTCGGGCGTGATTGCAGGCCTTTGTGGTGCGTCGCTCGCGGTGTTTAGCCGGATAGCAACCAAGACGGTCCACCCGCTGGCTGTCACGTTTTGGGGCTTTGTTTTTGGCGGTGCGGTTATGGCAGCTATCGCGGCTCCGTGGCCGGATGTCGCCGCGGCAATGTCGCCACAGTTGCTGCTGCTGTTCCTTGGCTTTGGACTCATCCCCACAGCCGTGGCTTACATCTTATATATGCAGGGTCTGTCCATGGGGCTCGAGACGTCGAAAGTTCCCGTCGTAATGTCATTCGAGACAGTCGTCACCGTACTGCTGGGCATTGGTGTCTACGCCGAGCCCGCCGGTGCGATCAAGGTTCTGGGCATCGTTTTGGTGCTCGCGTCCATCGTGATCATGAACACCGACTTTTCCAAGCTACGCGACAGTGTGTTTGTCGGCCATGTCGTTGAGAGCATGACCTTTAAGCCCAACGCGTGGTGGACGGAGAAATCGCAGGACATGGATCTGTTCCGCGAGCGCACAGGCATTACGCTGGAGCCCACCGTGCAGGAAAGCCCCTGGTACTTCGTGCGATAGGGGATTGCGCGCGGCGTCCGACCTGGGGTTATCCAGCCAGCGCCGGCCTACCAAGCCCCAACGTTTCAAGTACGTTAAGCCCGCCAACGGTCGTTTTTCACCCGCGAACGGTTTATATACTAATTATCAATATAAGCAACGTATGAGACGTTATAATGACCATAACGAAAAGGAGGAGGCAAGATGAATCAGATCATTCTCGCATCTCATGGTGGCCTGGCCGCAGGCGCCAAAGACACGCTCGAGATGGTTCTCGGCGACGTGTCGAACGTCCACGTCGTGTCGCTTGCTCGTGACGACAAGGAGCCCATCACCAATAAGGTGGACGCTATGATCGCCACGTTCAACGCGGACGACACCGTCTATGTGCTGACCGATATGCTCGGCAGCTCGGTCAACAACAGCATGGTCGAGCTTTCCCGCAACGGTGCAGCATTCACGGTGATCAGCGGTTTCAACATTCCGCTGGCACTGACGCTTGCCATGAGCCCCGCCCCCGTCAAGGGTGCCGAGCTCGCGGCCCTCATCAACGAGGCCCGCACCGGTCTGACCAACCCCAACGCACCGGTCGAGGTCGCCGCGGCTCCCGCCAAGAAGGCCAAGGCGTCCCGTCACAGCTCCGGTCCCGCCAAGATCGTCCTCGCACGTCTTGACTACCGTCTGCTGCACGGCCAGGTCGTCTTTACCTGGACCACCAAGGTTCAGGCCGAGCGCATCATCGTCGTCGACAACGCTGCTGCCAACGATGACATCAAGAAGGGCGCTCTTAAGCTGGCCAAGCCCCAGGGCGTGCGCCTGAACGTCTTCACCGTCGAGCGTGCCCTCGCCAAGATGGACAAGCTCAACACCCTCGGCGAGCGCGTCATGTTCGTCTTTGGCAACACTGCCGAGATGCTGCAGTTCTGCCAGGGCTACAAGCTCGACGCCATCAACCTGGGCGCCACCGCCAACCACGACGGTGCCGATCAGGTCGGCGGCAAGGACAGCTCCGTCTTCCTCGACGCCAACCAGAAGGCCGACGTCAACCAGCTGCTCGACATGGGCATCAAGCTCTACGTCCAGCAGACCCCTACGTATCAGAGCGTCGACATCGACGCCAAGCTGTAATCAACCAGGCTTTTGCCTGACTGAAAGGAGAAGGGTATGAATACGTTCATCAGTGCGGTGCTCGTCGGCCTCGTCGGCGTGTTCTGCATGTGGGACTCCCGCCTGCTCGGTCGTCTTAACTTCGAGCAGCCCCTCGTTGGCGCTACGCTCGTCGGTCTGCTGCTGGGCGATGTGCCCACCGGCCTTGCCGTCGGTGCCGCCGTCGAGCTCGTGTCCATGGGCCTGGTGCAGGTCGGCGCCGCCGTTCCGCCCGATATGGTCCTGGGCGGCATCGTGGCCGCTGCCTTCGCGTGCCTGACCGATGCTTCCGCCGAGACCGCCATGACGATCGCCATCCCGGTCGCCGTCCTGGGTCAGCTCCTCGGCATCGTGTTCCGTTCCATCATCGCCGCCCTCACCCATGTGGCCGATAGCGCGATCGATAACGGAAAGTTCAAGACCGCCTACCGTATGCACATCTGCGCTGGCTCCGGTCTGTACGCCATCATGTACTTCCTGCCGATCTTCCTCGCCGTCTTTGTTGGCACCGACCTGGTTCAGGCCATCGTCAACATGGTTCCCGAGTGGCTGTCCACTGGTCTTAACGTTTCGACCAAGATCATGACCGCCTACGGCTTGGCCCTGCTGCTCACCATGATGATCAAGAAGGGTATGACTCCGTTCCTGTTCATCGGTTTCCTGCTCGCCGCTTACCTCAACCTGTCCGTCATCGCGGTCGCTCTGATCGGTGTGTGCCTGGCTGTCGTCTTCATGGGCTTCAAGTTCAACGGTTCCCATGCTGCTGCCGGCGTTGATTCCGACTACGATCCGCTCGAAGACGACGAAGACTAAGGAGGAACACACTATGGCAACCGCAACCAAGGACGTGTCCCTGAACAAGAAGGTCAGCCAGTTCTTCTGGCGCTCCTGGGCCATCCAGGCCTCTTGGAACTACGAGCGTCAGATGAACATGGGCTTCCTCTACGGCATGGTTCCCACGCTCGATCGCCTCTATCCGGACGAGTCCGACCCCAAGCAGCTCGCTGCTAAGAAAGAGGCTTACCACCGTCACATGGCGTTCTACAACTGCACCCCGCAGACGAGCGCTTTCATCCTGGGTCTCTCCGCCTCCATGGAGGAGGAGTACGCCAAGGATCCCGAGAACTTCGATCCCGATTCGATTAACGCGGTCAAGACCTCCCTCATGGGTCCGCTTTCCGGCATCGGTGACTCCTTCTTCCAGGGCACCATCCGCGTTATCGCCTTTGGCCTGGGCGTTCAGCTGGCTCAACAGGGCTCCATCATGGGCCCGATCCTGGCCATGCTCATCTCCATCGTGCCTTCCGTGCTGATCACTTGGTTTGCCGCCAAGATCGGCTACCAGGGTGGCCACGAGTACCTGAGCAAGCTCCAGGGCGGCGACCTCATGGAGAAGCTCATGTATGTCTGCGGCATCGTGGGCCTTATGTCCGTGGGCGGCATGATCGCTACGCTAATCGGCGCCACCACCCCGCTGCAGTTCGCTGAGGGTACCGTCGTTATCCAGGACATCCTGGACGGCATGATGCCTCAGATGATCTCGCTTGGCCTCACCGGCCTTATGTACTGGCTCATCAAGAAGAACGTCAACACCGGTTGGCTTCTCGTGATCGCCATCGTGGGCGGCATCGCCCTCTCCGCGGCCGGCATCCTGGCCTAGTCGCGACTAAGCGCCTAACCGCTTTCCCCCGGGGGCCTGCCTGGCATCCCATACCCCAGGCAGGCTTCCATCCCCAATAATGTGACAAAGGGACAGTTCCTTTGTCGCATCCTCAACGGGCCGGCGACTCGGTCCAAACCACGGTAACCCTGCGAGCGCCCGGCAATGTGGCGCCGCAAAAATCGAAAGGAATGTGTCAGATGTACGAGATCGACCTTAACCTCCCTAAGCAGATCGTCGCTGACGTCCTGTCCAACCACGAGATCCACAGCGTCGCCTTCGTCGGCTGCGGCGCTTCCATGTCCGACCTGTACCCCGCCAAGTACTTCCTGGCCAACAACACGGACAAGCTGAACGTTCAGATCTTCACCGCTAACGAGTTCAACTACGACACGCCCTCCTGGGTCAACGAGCACACCTTCGTGATCACCTGCTCCCTCGGTGGCTCCACGCCCGAGACCGTCGAGGCCAACAAGACCGCCAAGAAGCACAACTGCCCGGTCGTCTCCCTCACCAACAAGGCTGGCTCCGCTCTGACCGTTGACGCCGACCACGTCATCGTTCACGGCTTCCACGCCAACTACGCTGCCAAGTGCGAGAAGCCCGGCTATGCTATCGCTCTTGCTCTCGAGATCCTTCAGCAGACCGAGGGCTATGACCACTACGAGGACATGATCACCGGCCTCACCAACATCTTCGATCTCTGCGAGAACGCCGCTCAGCACTGCAAGAAGCTCGCCAAGAAGTTCGCCGAGGACTTCAAGGACGACAAGATGATCTACTTCATGGCTTCCGGTGCCTCCGAGAAGATGGCTTATTCTCACGCCGCCTTCCTGTTCACCGAGATGCAGTGGATCGACGCCGCCGCCTACAACACCGGCGAGTACTTCCACGGCCCGTTCGAGGTTTCCACCGAGGGTAAGCCCTACGTCTTCTTCATGTCCGATGGCGCCACCCGTCCGATGGACGCCCGCGCCCTCACCTTCCTTGAGCGCATGGGCGCCAAGGTCGCTCTGATCGACTCCAAGGACTACGGCCTGGCTGACGCCGTGCCCGCGAGCGTCATCACCTACTTCAACCCGCTGCTGCACCTCGCCGTTATGCGCGAGTACGGCAACCAGATCGCCGAGGCCCGTCAGCACCCGCTGACCATGCGTCGCTACATGTGGAAGCTTTCCTACTAATCACAAGTAAGTAGACCTTACAGGTTGATTGAGAGGGGATGGGGTTTGCGCCCCGTCCCCTTTTTGCTTTGGGGGCGTGTCTGTCGCGTCATAAAACCCCAGATAAAACCTACCAAAATAAACCTGTCCCTTTTTGGCAGGTAGGAGGAGATGCGTATGATCAAGGCAGTGCTGTTTGACATGGACGGCGTGCTGGTCGATACCGAGTGGTTCTACAACCGCCGCCGCGTGGCGTTTATGGAAGAGAAGGGGTTCCACTTTGACGAGATTCCCGATCTTTCGGGGTCTAACGAGCCGGCCATTTGGGAGGCGCTGGTGCCCGACGATGTTGAGCTGCGCGAGCGCCTACGCGTGGAGTACAAGCAGGTCTACAGCCCGGACCACCCCGTTCCGTATGCCGAGCTGCTCAACGAGCAGGCGGAGCCGGTGATGCGTGAGCTGCATGAGCGTGGCGTGAAGTGTGCCATCGCGAGCTCGTCCTATCGCGAGTTGATCGACGAGCTGGTGGAGATTGCCGGTATCGCCGACGTGCTGGACTACACCATCAGCGGTCACGAGTGCAGTGCGTTTAAGCCCGACCCCGAGATCTACCTGCGTGCCATGGAGGCGCTGGGGGTGGAGCCTGCCGAGTGCCTGGTTATCGAGGATTCGCCTTTGGGCATCGAGGCTGGTAAGCGCTCCGGCGCCCGCGTCCTGGCGCTGCGTCCGCACGAGGGTGTCAACCTCGATCAATCGCGAGCCGATGCCGTTATCGATAATCTGACCGACATTTTGGCCGCTTTGTAGCGTCAATCCGCCGAGAGAAGCACTGATTCACGCGTCTTTTGCTGCGGATTGGCTTAATTTGTCATCTATTTGGATCCGTTTGGCTTCGATTCGGACTAAGTGAGTAGACTTTTTGATGCAAGACGAGCACAAAGCGCATCTGCTCTAGTAAAACCGCAGGTCACATGGGTGGCGGTTTTGGGTGTGCTCTGCAGGTCGCGTAAAGTCTACTCACTTGTAATTTGGGCCTTTGGTCGTGGGGTTGCTGGTCCCGCTTTGGTTGTCGAGAGAGGGTGAATTGAAGCGCCCCCGCACGCTCCATGCTACAATCGCGGACATACCCCACAACTACATCTGCCTTCGAAAGGAGCCTGCGTGGCGAACGCCATCGATCAGCTCACGGACCGAGTGCTCGTACTCGGCCGCCTCACCATCGTCCGCCGCGCCATTACTGCCGTGGCGGTCACGATTTCCGCCGTTCTCCAGACATTCCTGATCCAGGCGTTCGTTCAGCCCGCCGACCTGCTTCCGAGCGGCCTCACCGGCGTTGCGGTCCTGCTCGATCGCGTTACCTCGCTGGGCGGCGTTCGCATCGACATTTCGCTCGGTATGCTCGCGCTCAACATCCCCGTGGCGCTCCTATGCTGGAGCGGCATTAGCAAGCGCTTCGTCATCTTCTCGATGATGCAGGTCGTGCTCTCGTCGCTGTTCCTCAACGTCTTTCACTTCGCGCCGTTTTTGGGCGACAAGATCATGCTCATCATTTTTGGCGGCGTGGTCTCGGGTCTGGGCGCTGCCATCGCACTTAAATCCGGCGCATCCACCGGCGGCACCGACTTTATCGCGCTGTGGGTTTCCAACCACACGGGCAAGACCATCTGGGGCGTCATCTTTGGTTTCAACTGCTTTATCCTGGCGATCTTTGGCTTTATGTTTGGCTGGGACAAGGCGGCGTATTCCATCGTGTTCCAGTTTATTTCGACCAAGACCATCGACAGTTTCTATCGTCGCTACGATCGCGTGACGCTGCAGATCACGACGCGCAAGGCAGACGAGGTCATGACTGCCTACGTAAACCATTTTCAGCACGGCATTAGCTGCGCCGAGGTCGTCGGCGGATATAGCCGCGAAAAGATGTACCTGCTGAACACCGTTGTCTCGACCTACGAGAGTCAGGACATTATCAAGCTGGTGTGCGACGTTGATCCCGGCGCCGTGATCAACGTGTTCCACACGCTCAACTTTGTGGGCGGCTGGTGGGGTGGTCATGTCGACGAGCCCATGCCCACGGCCGTTCCCGATCCCGACAAGCCCGCACGCATGGCCAGCAGGCAGGCGCGCCTCAGCGAACAGGACAGCCTGCAGCAGGACGACGGCAAGTAGGGTATTGGCATTTTGCCGGTCCTGCGCAACCCATCCGAACGAGCCCCCCGAAAGCCCCGTTGCTTTCGAGAGGCTCTCGTTTGCCCAGATAAAACCTACCAAAATGAAGCTGTCGCTTTTTGGTAGGGAGGGTGTATCGTTTTATCATTATGAGGTAATATGAAACTAGACGTTATATACGTATTAGTTATTTCGATATTTCGATAAGAGTGATTAGATATGCCTGCGCCCAAAAATGCACCGCTTTACCAGCAGATTTACGACGAAATCAAGGATGCGATCGAGAAAGGTGTTTATGCACCCAAGGAGCGTATTCCGTCCGAGCTTGAGCTAGCCGAGCAGTACGACGTGAGCCGCATTACGGTGCGCCGCGCCGTCGAGGAGCTGTGCTCCGATGGCTACCTGGTTAAGCAGCAGGGCCGTGGTACCTTTGTCTCCACGCCGCACATCAATCGTCAGTTCCACGCTTCGACGCTGCAGACGTTTACCGCGCTGTGTGCCAGCAACGGCATGAAGGCGGGCGCGCATGTGGTCGATCGCCAGATTGTGCCGGCACGTCAAAACGAGATGGAGTTCTTTGGCCTGCAAAAGGACGCGCTGCTGCTGCATATTAAGCGCGTGCGCACAGCCGACGGCGAGCCCATCTTTGAGGAGAACATCTTTGTGCCGTTTGACGCCTACCGTGAGCTGTTGACGGCCGATCTTGAGGACAAGTCGATTTTTGCCGAGGTCGAGCGTGTTGGCGGAACGCCGATTGTCTCGGTTGGCTACCGCACGGTCGAGGCCGTTCGCGCCAATGCCGAGCAGGCGGCTGAGCTGGGCATTGCTCCACACGATCCGCTGCTCAACCTGCGTGCCGGCTTTATCGGCCCCAATGGCGAGCCGGTCCTGATGGGTAAGCAGTACTACGTGGGATCGCGCTACGTTATGGTCATGTAAGTTACGCGGTTTTACCAAACCGCGTAACGGGCCGACGCTGCGCGCCGCCCAGGGCGACAATTTGTCATTCAAAAGGCAAGGCATGACCAGAAGGTCTATGCCTTGCCTTTTTCATGCCAACTTGTTCGCCCTGGACGTCGCTCGCTGTCCGTCCTCTACCTGCGGTGTTGTTTTGCTCCAGGTAATCATTGGGGACAGACTTAAATGACTGCCCTTTGGACCGCGCTGCTCGTGGCTGGCGGCAACTAGGCGCTGGTCCGCGTGGCGGCGTATAATCGGCGGCAGATGACTTGAACGTTAGGAAACCATGACCGATAGCATGCAGCAGATGGCGCTCGACACGCTCGGCGCCCATTTTGGCTACACCTCGTTTCGCCCGGGACAGGACCGCATGGTCGATGCGATCCTTGCCGGTCGCGATGCGTTGGGTGTTATGCCCACGGGCGCCGGCAAGTCCATTTGCTACCAGGTGCCCGCGCTCATGCTGCCCGGCATCACCTTTGTGGTGAGTCCGCTGCTGTCGCTTATGGAGGACCAGACCCGTGCGTTGCTCGCGGCGGGTGCGCGACCCAGCTATCTCAACTCTAGCCTTACCCCGGCCCAGCAAAACACCGTGCTCAAGCGGGCGCGCGAGGGCCGCTATCAGCTTATGTACGTGGCGCCCGAGCGCTTGCTCGAGCCGCGTTTTTTGGCCTTTGCGCAGGAGGCCGCGGCGGACGGCGGCATTGGCGTGCCGCTCGTGGCCATTGACGAGGCCCACTGCGTGAGCCAATGGGGCCAGGATTTCCGCCCCGCCTACCTGCAGATTCGCGAGTTCATCGATTCCCTGCCGCAGCGCCCTATCGTGGCAGCCTTTACCGCTACGGCGACCGAGCGTGTGCGCGCGGACATTCAGCAGATGCTCGGCCTGCAAAACCCCGCGACGGTGGTGACGGGCTTCGATCGCAAGAACCTCTACTTTGGTTGCGAGGAGATGGGCGACAAGGCCAAGACCGCCTGGGTGCGCGACTATGTGATTGCGCATTCGGGCGAGAGCGGCATCGTGTATTGCTCGACCCGCAAGACGGTCGATGCGCTGGCGGGCGAGCTTGCCGGGGCGCTGGGCCCCAGCGGCATTCGCGTTGGCCGCTACCATGCCGGCATGGGCAACGACGCCCGTCGTCAAAGCCAGCGCGCCTTTATCGACGACGATATTCAGGTGATGGTTGCCACCAATGCCTTTGGCATGGGTATCGACAAGCCCAACGTGCGCTACGTGATTCATAACAACGTGCCCGAGAGCATCGAGGCCTACTACCAAGAGGCAGGTCGCGCCGGTCGCGATGGCGACCCGGCAAGCTGCCACTTGCTGTGGAACGGTAACGATTTTCGCATGCGCCGCTTTTTAATCGACCGCGGCGATGCCGCCGATGAGGCGCTTGACGACGAGCAGCGCGCGTGGGCGCTCCAGAATCGATATCGTCTGCTCAGCCAGATGGAGGGCTATTGCAATACCACCGGCTGCCTGCGCGAATATATGTTGCGCTACTTTGGCGACGAGGCCGCGGCCGAGCATGCTGCCGCGGCTGGTGCGGGCGCCACCGCCACGGACGAGGCCGAGGGCTGCGGCAACTGCAGCAACTGCCTCACGCAGTTCGAGGTCGAGGACGTCACCGATATGGCCCGCGCCGCTGTGCGCTATGTGGCCACGCGACCCATGCGCTTTGGCAAGTCGCTCATCGCCGACGTGCTCCACGGCGGCAACACCGAGCGCATTCGCCAGATGCATCTGGACGAGGACCGCGGCTATGGTGAGCTGTCGAGCGAATCGGTCGGGCGCATCAAGGACATCATCGGCCAGCTGTGCGGCCGCGGTTACTTGGCCGCCTCGCAGGGGCAGTACCCGGTCGTGGGGCTGGGCCCGCGTGCCGCCGAGGTCGAGGATGAGGCGTTTGCCTTTACCGTTAAGCGTCGTGCGTCCAAGCACAAGGCCTCGGCCCGTGCCCGCCGCGCGGTGGATCTGCTGCGTGAGGAGGCCGAGCTAGATCAGCGCCCGCGCGTGGGTGACGATGCCGAGCTGTTCGAGCGCCTGCGTGCCCTGCGCAAGGAGATTTCGACCGAGCTGGAGATGGCGCCGTACATGGTCTTCTCTGACAAGGCCCTGCGCGGCCTGTGCCGCCTACGACCTCAGACACGCGACGAGCTTATCCAGGTCAACGGTATTGGCGAGAAAAAGGCCGATGCCTTTGGCGAGCAGTTTATGGCGGCGATTGAAGAGTTTGAGTCCGAGCATGCACGGGATGGAGCGTAATGATGGCATCCGACGATAAAACCGAGCGCACTGAGGTGTCCGCCGTGCCGCTGTACCAGCAGGTTATGGACGACCTAAAGGGCGAGATCGCGCGCGGCGTGTACGCATCCGGCTCGCGCATTCCTTCCGAGATGGAGCTCGCGAAGTACTACGGCGTGGGACGCATCACCGTGCGCCGCGCCGTCGAGGAGCTGTCGCGCGCGGGGTATCTCAACCGCCAGCAGGGGAGGGGCACGTTTGTGTGTGCGCCCAAGCTCAAACGCAAGATTGTCCAGAAGGGTGACGTTCAGAGCTTTTCCGAGGGTTGCGCCGCCAACGACATGGTGGCCGGAGCACGCCTGGTGTCGCGCACGGTGGTTGCGGCGACGCGCGAGGACGCGGCGTTTTTTGGTGTGGAACCCGGCTGCGAGCTCATCGTTGTCGAGCGCGTGCGCACGGCAGACGGCGTGCCCGTCATGCTCGAGAACAACGCCTTTGTGCTGGCCGACCATCCCTATCTGCAGACGCTTGCCGACAAGGACCTCACGGACAATTCCATCTTTGCGCTCGTTGCCGAGCATTCGGGCCGCGCGCCGCTCAAGTCCGACCCCTGTACGGTGGAGATTGCGCTTGCCGATGCTCAGGCGGCCTCGCTGCTGGAGGTGCCGGTCGGCGAGCCGCTCTTCTATATGGAGGCGTACTTTACCGATGCGGACGAGCGGCCCTTGCTGCTCGGACGCCAAAAGATCGTGGGCTCGCGCTACGTGTTCGACATCTAACGTCCACAGATAGAACAACATAGAACAAGTTTGGTGAAATGACTTCACGTGCATCGTCGTGCGTGCTATAAATAGGACAACATAGAACGACAGCAGGTACGAGCTGCCGTCGTCCAAAGCCGCCACACAAGGAGGAACATCACCGTGAACGCACACGATCTGGTTCAGGAAATTATCGAGCGCAAGGGCAAGATTGAGAACGTCTTTTGGATCGCCTGCGGCGGTTCGATGATCGACCTGATGCCGGCCAACGAGCTACTCAAGCGCGAGGCCACCACGTTTACCTCGACGGTCTACACGGCACGCGAGTTTTGCCTGATGGCTCCCAAGAGTCTTGGCGAGAAGTCACTCGTCATCGCCTGCAGCCACAGCGGCAACACGCAGGAGGTCGTCGACGGCTGCGAGATGGCGCTGGCCGCCGGCGCCGAGGTTGTCGCCCTCACCGACTGCGAGGGCTCCAAGATCGATAACGGCAAGTGGACCACCTGGGTCTATCCGTGGGGCGAAGGCGTGCCGCAGGCCGAGGTGCCGCAGGGCATCGGCGCCCTGATGGCTGCCGAGCTGCTCGACCAGCAAGAGGGTTACGAGGCGCTTGCCGACATGTACGCCGGCCTTAAGCAGATGGATGCGCTGCTGCCCGCTGCCCGCGAGAAGGTCAACGCCGAGCTAGGCGCCCGTTTTGCCGAGCTCTGCCAGCAGCACAAGTTCTTCTATATCCTGGGTTCCGGCCCCAACTTTAGCCAGACCTACGCCATGGCCATCTGCTCGCTCATGGAGATGCAGTGGCAGCACTGCTGTTACATCCACTCCGGCGAGTATTTCCACGGCCCGTTCGAGGCCACCGAGCCCGGCGTGTTCTATTTCGTGCAGCTCGGATCGGGCGAGTGCCGCCCCATGGAGGAGCGCGCGCTTGCATTCCTCAACACGCACACCGATACGGTCATGGTGCTCGATGCGCTCGAGTACGGCGTGGGCGAGGTGCCCGCCAGCGTGCGTTCGTTCCTGGAGCCGATCTTCTTCTATGCGATGAGCTGCGAGTTGCGCGCCGCCCGCGGCAAGGTGTTCGACCACAGCCCCGAGGTCCGTCGCTACATGGGCATCGAGCAGTACTAGGTAACGGGAAAACCATTCACCTTCGATTCGTAAGGGCGCTGCGTGAGTCAAAAAAGCGGGCCGTGCCGGGGATTTCCGGCGCGGCCCGCTTAGTATCGCGCTTAGATTCGTAAGGTTGCGGCAGCCAGCGGCCTACTTTGCGTCGTAGGCCTCGGCGTCCCACCAGTCGAGCTGGGCGATGTTGTCGCGAATGTGCTGGCAGCTCTTGTGGAAGCCCTCGAGCTCGTACTCGGACAGGTCCAGCGTGTAGACCTCCTCGACGCCCTCGGCGCCGATCACGCACGGCAGGGAGGTGAAGATGCCCTCCTCGCCATACTGGCCGGTCATAAGCGTGGAGGCGGAAAGCACGGCGTGCTCGTTGTGAAGCACGGCGGCGCAGACGCGCGCGGCGGAGTTGGCGACGGCGTACTCGGTGCACTGCTTGCCCTGGTAGGTCACATAGCCGCCCTTGCGTGCAAGCTCCTCGACCTCCATGTGGTCGAAGGCGTACTTGTCGGGGTTCTCGGCCTGAAGTTCATTAAGGCTCTTGCCGGCGATGGCCGCGGCCTTAAAGGCTGCAAGCTGGCTAAAGCCGTGCTCGCCGATCATATAGGCGTCGATGGACTTGGGGCTCACGCCGACCTTCTTGGAGATCTCGGTGCGCAGGCGGGCGGAGTCCAGGCCGCAGCCCGAGCCGATGATCTTCTTGGGATCGTAGCCGGTCAGGTGCCACAACTCGGTGCACACGACGTCGCAGGGGTTGGAGATGCTCACGAAGATGCCGTCAAAGCCGGCGTCGACGATGCGCTTGGCAAAGGTGCGGGCGGCATCGGTGGTAAAGAACAGCTCGCCGTCGCGGTTGCCGGCGGCCAGCGCGACCTTGCCGGCGGCGTTGACGATGACGTCGCAGCAGGCCAGCTCCTCGTAGTGGTCGTAGCAATTGACGATCTTGGTGTTGTACGGGACAAACGAAAGGGAGTCACGCAGGTCCTGGACCTCGGACGTCACTTTGGCCTCGTTGATATCGCACAGGTACAGCTCATCGGCAATGCCCTGCATAAGTAGGCTGTTGGTGACATGTGCTCCTACGTGGCCCTGGCCGACCACGCCGATCTTACGCGTCTGGAACATATATGTATCCTTTCGACCGAGTTTTTTGCGTCGGACCATTGTAGCGTCCAGCTGTCACTTTGCTAGGCTAAAGCGCCATAGATTTTTTGGGCATGCCTTAATCTCTACTTTTGGAGTGATTTGGGCCGCTGACGGCATCGCTGGGCGATGCGCTCGCGCGGATGGGGCCGGTCGTTGTACCATAGCTGCAACTGACTCGTAAGGAGCATCCATGCCCATTCGTATTCCCGACGCCCTCCCTGCCGCCGCGCAGCTCGAGAGCGAGAACATCTTTGTCATGACCGAGTACCGCGCGCTGCACCAGGACATCCGGCCGCTGCGCGTGCTCATCCTCAACCTCATGCCCACCAAGATCGCCACCGAGACGCAGATCATGCGCAAGCTCTCCAACACGCCGCTGCAGGTGGAGGTGGACCTGCTGCGCACCAAAACGCACGAGGCCACGCACGTGAGTGCCGGCCACCTGGAGACGTTCTACCGCACGTTCGACGACATCCGCGACATCCACTACGACGGCCTGATCATCACGGGCGCGCCGGTGGAGCAGATGCCGTTCGAGGAGGTCGACTACTGGCCCGAGCTCTGCCAGATCATGGATTGGTCCACCACGCATGTGCACTCTACGCTGCATATTTGTTGGGGCGCGCAGGCGGGGCTCTACCATCATTACGGTATCCAGAAGTACGATCTGCCGGCAAAGGCGAGTGGCGTGTTCGAGCATTATCTGGTGAAGCCGCAAAGCCCGCTGGTCCGCGGCTTTGACGACCGTTTCTATGCCGTGCATTCGCGCAACACCGATGTGCGCCGCGAGGACGTGGAGGCCGAGCCGCAGCTTGAGGTCGTGGCCGTGTCCGACGAGGTGGGCCTGTACATCGTCAAGTCGACCGACAGCCGCCGCTTCTTTGTCTTTGGCCATCCCGAGTACGATACCGACACGCTGCGTTTGGAGTACGAGCGCGACGTGAAGCGCGGGCTTAACCCTCAGGTGCCGGCGCATTACTTCCCGAACGACGACCCCACCGCCGAGCCGCGCAACGTCTGGCGCAGTCAGGCTCAGCTGTTCTACACCAACTGGCTCAACTACTACGTCTACCAGACCACGCCCTACGACCTGGCCCGCGCCGGCGAGGAGCACTAGGCCGTCGGGATGTGCGTCAGCCGTTAGGCGCTGATGATGTGGGGTAGCGGCAGGTCGTGGGCGTCGGTGGGAACGTGGTCGACACGCTGCTCGTCAAAGGCGATGCCGATGATTTGGCATGCGGGCGAGAGCATGGGCAGGTAGCGGTCATAGCAGCCGCCGCCGTAGCCCAGGCGCGCGCCGGCGCGGTCGAAGGCTACGAGTGGCACGACGACCATGTCGAGGGCCTCGGCAGACACGATGGGGAAGCGGTCGCTGTCGATGTCCATGGCCGCGAAGGCCCGCGTGGGGTGGGCGATAAACGGAGCCGCGGACGCATCGCCGCCGGCAACTGCCCGCATGCACATGCGCTGGCCACAAGCTGCGGCGTCTGTTGCCGAGAGTATGCACGGATAGGCCACGCGCCAGCCGCGTTTGGCGGCCGCTGCGGCAAACGCGGCAGGATCGACTTCGGAACCCATCGCGGCATAGGCGGCAACGGTGTGCGGCGTCGCGGCATCCAAGCGATCCAACAGCTCAACAAGCCGCGCACAGATAACGGCGGACTTCGCCGCCCGCACATCCAAATCAATCGCATCGCGCCGAGCAATCGCCGCCCGTCGCAGCTCAACCTTATCCATCCCAGCCTCCTCTAGCAAACCTGCCAAAAAGGGACAGGTTTATTTTGGCAGGTTTTATCTGGGCAAACACCCAAACCACCACACAAACCATTGCAAAGGGGGCAGTTCATGGACACCTTCGTGGTGGTTTTGACGAAGAGCAGGTGTTCGCGGCGGTTTGTCTCGATCTGTAACAGTAACTCGGCAAAATCTGACCTAGATGTTACAGATTGAGACAAAGGGCCGGCGTCATCCGAAAACGTCTCGATTTGTAACATCTGGAGCCAATATTGCCGCCTAGATGTTACAGATTTAGACAAACTGGTGGGACGGGTGAGCTGCCCCGCCCAAGCAGCGGCAAAAGAAAAGGTAGATTTTCAGGCATGTCCCAAAAATCTACCTTTGTGGGTTAGGCCAGCAGGTCGACGACGTTAAAGCCGGCGTTGCTCTTGGCGATGACGTCTCGACCGCCAAAGACGCAGGTTGGCGACTCGGCTGCGATTCGCGTCACGTCGGCACCGAGCGAGCGAAGCTCACCGGGCGTGGCGGCGAGCATCTGGGCGCGGCGCTCCTCGCGTGCATGCGGATCGAGCCCGGCCAGGTAGGTCGTGTTGCGGCGTTTGGTGAGCGCGTATGGCTTCACTGGCGCGTCCATGCCGCTCACGCAGCTCACGATAAAGCCCTCAAAGGCGGCCTCGTCGGGCTCAAAGCTGCCGAGCCATTCGCCTGCGCGCGCAACGCGCTCAATCGAGGGGTCGATTGCCGGGTCGCGGTAGGTGTAGAACGCCGTCTGACGCTCGCCTGCCGCGCGGAATCCGCAGCCGTACGCGCCGCCCTTCACGCGGATCTCGTTCCACAGATAGTCGTAGGAGAGCGCGTTGGCGGCAACCGCCCAGGCGCCCGTCACGTCGATGCCCAGGCGACGCGGGTCGCACGCGCTTGCCGCAAAGCAGATGTCGCTGGGGATGACAAAGGCCTCGTGGCGGTCGCGCGGCTCCGGTACCACGAGCGTGCCGCTGCCGGCATCGGCGCCGTCGCCAGCGCCCAGCCCCAGATCGTCCGCGGCGGCCCAGTATGCGTTAAAGTCCTCGTCGCTGCCGGTAAAGCTCGCCATGCAGCCATCGGCCACAAAGATGCGGCCTGCCAGCTCGGCAAGTTTGGCGCGCAGGTCATCCAGTCGCTCGTCAAAGTGGTCGAGCAGATCGCGCAGGAACAGGTAGAAGTCCACGCCCGAAAGCTGCTCGCGCACCATGGCCGAGGACGAGCTGTAGCTCATCGCGCGACCGAGTGCCGCCGAGTGACCGTTGTTGATAAAGCCCTGCTCAAGTCCAATGCGAATCTGCGTGAGCACGTCGCGCACGCGGTCGGCGTCGGCATCGAGCAAAAGCGTGCTCGACCACACCTCGCGCGGCAGGCTCGCTAGCGCATCGATCTTCTCGGACAGGGCGCCGGCGCTCACCAGCAGGTAGGGACGCACACCGTCCACGTCGGGCTGGGTCATGACCTCGGTCGTAAAGCTCAAAAAGCCCAGCTTGCCGGCGAGCACGTTGTCGAGCTCCTCGGCCGAGTGCTCGCTCGTGGGCAGCTGTTTGAGCAGGCGGCAGAGCAGCGTCACATAGGGCAGGTCCTCAAATGCGACGCAGCTCAGGTCGAAGTACTGCATGGCGTAGGCCAGACGGTTGGTGGGGATGCCGTGGCGCAGGCAGGGGATGGGCGCAGTCGTGTCCACGACCAGCGGCGGCTCGGGGCGCGCCTCGCCAATGTCGGAAACGCGCAGGTGCGGTAGCGTGGCCTTGGCCTCGAGCGTGTCCTCGGCCTCCTGTGCGGCACGCAGCACGGCCGTGCGCTCGACCACGTCGGCCAGCTCGGCATTGGTCATGGCGTCGCGCTTGGCTGCTAGCTCGGCGGCCTCGGCACCCTCTGCGCCCTCGGCGGCGTCCACCGGCACCAGCTCGACCAGCGCCATATGGTCGTTTTCCAGCACCAGCTCGCGCAGCAGGTCCTCAAAGTAGCTGCCGTCCAGCTCGCCACGCAGCTCCTCGTACACCGGGCCGTACTTGAGCGCCAGCGTCGCGGCGTCGTCATCGTAGAGCCAGGTGCTCAGCGCGTCGCACGCAATGGCCACGCCGTCGGCGATACCGTAGTCGCGCTGGCGCAGGTCGTACTCGTTGCTGCTGATGATGGCTTCCAGGCGCTCGCGCGGAACGCCGTGCTCGCACAGGTCGCGGCAGGCGTCTTGGAACACACGACGCAGCTCGCGCGCCACGCCGGGCTGCGCGTTTTGCAGCATGATGAGCTCGTAGGGCTGCAGGCTCTCGGCCGCGGTGTAGCTCACCACGTTGCCGCCCAGGCCCGCTGCCAGAATGGCCTTCTTAACCGGCGCTTCGTTGGAGCCCAGCAGCGCTTCGAACAGGATGTCCGCCGCGATTGTGCGCTTACGGTCGAGCGCGCTGCCCAGCACAAGGCCCAGGCCCACCAGGGCGTTTTCGGGCGTGGTGGCCATCTCGACGCGCTTATACTCGCAGGTCACGGGCGCTTGCACGCCCAGCGGATTGGGTGCCAGCACGGACGGGTCCTCGCCGGCGGCAACGGCGGCGTCCATGCGGCGGCTCGCGGCACTCGGTTGCGACAGATAGCGCTCGTCCAAAAAGGCCAGTGCGCGGTCCACGTCCAGGTCGCCGTAGAGCGTGATGTAGGAGTTGGAAGGATTGTAGTGGCGCGCGTGCGTGTCCAGGAACTGCTCGTAGGTGAGCGAGGGAATCGCACGCGGGTCGCCACCGCTCTCGTGCGCATAGGCGGTGTCGGGGTAGAGCGCGGCGTTGACGGCATCGTCCAGCACGCTCATGGGGTCGGACAGCGCGCCCTTCATCTCGTTGAACACCACGCCGTTATAACGCAGCGTGCCCTCGCGCAGGCTGGCGGAGCTGCCGTCGCCCTCGCTCTCGACGCCCTCTGGCAGGTCCAGCTCGTAGTGCCAGCCCTCCTGCTCAAAAATGGTGGGCTTGGTATAGATGGCCGGGTTGAACACCGCGTCTAGGTACACGTCCATCAGGTTGTACAGGTCCTGCTCGTTGGTGGTGGCAACGGGGTAGATGGTCTTGTCGGGGTAGGTCATGGCGTTGAGGAACGTCTGCATGGAGCTCTTGACCAGATCGACAAACGGCTCCTTGACGGGGAATTTGGCCGATCCGCACAGCACCGAGTGCTCAAGAATATGGAACACGCCGGTGGAATCGGCCGGCGGCGTCTTAAAGCCAATGGCAAAGGCCTTGTTCTCATCGTCGCATGCCAGGTACAGCAGGCGAGCGCCCGAGGCAGCGTGACGCAGCACGTAGGCGTCCGAATCGAGCTCGGGCACGGTCTCGCGGCGCTCGACGGCAAAACCGTGGCAGGTGGTGCCGGGCACCAGCAGTGCGGCGGCAGCGGCGCGCGGGTCGGTTGAGGTAGTGGACATATGCAGTCTCCTTTGACGCCCCAACGGGGGCGAATCGAGTCGAATCCCCGAGAGTATACCCATATGGGGCGGCGGCTCTGCGACGAACTGGAGACGATGCCAGCGGATTGGACAAAGGCCCCGCGCGTTCACCGCACGAGCGTGGATTTTCGGACGAAATAATCCGTCGCAGACCCAAATGCCGTCCAATTATCCACTCCCGCACACCTTTCGTCTCCAACCGTGAGATAAGAGATAGACGAGAGACGTATACGAAAGATGGCTGTACAGCAAAGAGCCAAACAATTAATAGTGCTGTTTGGTTGGTGATTGTTTTTTCAGTAAAAACACTTACGAATAAAGCAAGTTGCAAACAGCTGCCCCCTTATTTCGTGCTCATTTTTAAGGCGAGAAATTGCCGTCATATGATCGGACGAGTTTCAACGATTGCGATTTAGTATTTGGCGCGGATGCGGTCGATTCCGATGAAACGCTAGTTGACCACGCGGTAGATTTCGCTTTCTCCCAGATGCCCCGGCTATGCGCAATAAGCCGGATAACGAAGCGATTGCCGGTGCGTCTATCCATAGGGAATTCCGGGAAAGCTTCTGCGGACAGTCAAAAGATTTGTCGGTCCCAAGCGGATTAAAGGTATTTGCATAAGACGTCATTTAACTAGAGTCGATGCATATTGAATCGTTCAATGAACTTGCACGCTGTGTCCAAAAACGCCGATTGTTGTTTTAAGGGGCTTGATGAAAGACCAGAACCAAAATAATACTTGCATAGTTAGTTATATAAAGTATTATAACGTTATGGGATGAACGAAGGGTTCATCTAAGTGAGTTAGGAGTAAGGGATGTTCAATTTCGATGAGCCTCGTTACGAGAAGGTTGTGAGCGATGCCCTCGCTCTCCGTCCTCAGATTGAGGCTGCCGTGGACGAGGTCTGCGAGCAGGGTTATTCCAACATCTTCTTCATCGGCTGCGGCGGCACCTGGGCCCACACGCTCCCGATGAAGTATTGGGTCGAGACCACCACGGCCGACGTCGACGTCCACTGCGAGATCGCCGCTGAGTTCCTCGCGTGCCCGCCCAAGGCCTTCAACAAGGACTCGGTCTGCGTCTTCTCCACCCGTACCGGCACCACCCCCGAGATCATCGAGGCCGCCAAGTTCTGCCAGGAGCAGGGCGCCCGCACGCTGATGTATGTCTCCAACGACAACACCCCGGCCACCGAGTACGCCGACTACAAGTTCTTCAGCTTCGCCGAGGACGACGTCCTGTGCGAGGCCATCTACACCTACCAGATCACGCTGGTCGCCCGCTTCCTCAAGAACGCCGGCGCCTTCCCCAAGTACGACACCTTCATGGAGGAGTTCGGCAACATCGCCCCGTACCTCATCAAGGCCAAGGACGCCCAGGACGAGCGCTGCGCCGCCATGGCCGAGGACTTCAAGGACACCGACTACCACATGGTGATCGGCTCCGGCATGCTCTGGGGCGAGGCCTACGACTACGCCATGTGCATCCTCGAGGAGATGCAGTGGATCAAGACCAAGTCCATCCACGCCGCCGAGTTCTTCCACGGCACCATCGAGCTGTGCGAGGAGGGCACGAGCCTCATCATGCTCTACGGCGAGGACGACACCCGTAAGCTCATGGACCGCGTGGGCAACTTCACTCACATGCTCGCCGACGAGAAGGGCGTCCATGTCCGCGTGAACAAGTTCGACACCGCCGAGATCGAGCTGCCGTTCAGCGACCCCGAGTTCCGCAAGATCGTCTCCCCGATGGTCACCTACACCATCACCGAGCGCCTGAGCTGCCATCTCGAGCACGTCCGCAACCACCCGCTCACCACGCGTCGCTACTACCACCAGATGAACTACTAAAGCAGCTTTCAGCGGGCGTTATTTTGCTCGGAAATAATTCGTTATGTTGCGTTCGTAAAACAATGCAAACAAATGTCGCAGTCTCGTTCTAGGGAGCCATGCCGTAGCTGGCCGCTTGAGGTCGTATTTGCTTGGACTCGACCATGCGGCTCGTTGGCATTTCACGGTAGCGACTTCAAGGCGAAATGGGGCATTTTTGCCAAATGCCCCTCTTGTTTGCGCCACAAGTGGCATTCGACACCTTCATATGGAGTGTTTGATATTGTAGACGGTTCAAAAATAAGATTGAACCGTCTATTTATTTCAAAATAATACGTAATAGGTTATCTTATAACGTATAGAAGTTTCATAGAATGTTATACGGAGAACGTTATGATTAACCCGACTAGTGCTGTGCCGCTATATGTACAAGTAGCTGATGATTTGCGCCGTCGTATTGAGATGGGCGAGTTTTCCGAAAGTGGCGTGTTGCCTAGCGAAAATGGTTTTTGCGAAGAATACGAGGTTAGCCGTGCGACGATACGGAAGGCAATTCAAACTCTTGTGGATGACGACGTGCTTGATACGCGTCATGGCAAGGGCACATTTATCCGGCAGCCTAAAATCGTCTCGAGCTTGAGCACGTTTAAGGGTTTCACTTATTTTTGCCATGAAAATAATATCGAAACCTCGTCTCGTGTTCTCGCTCTTCAGGAGGTCGAGCCGCCCGTTGCCGTCCGTCGTCATTTGCGAATGGAAGAGAATGAATCTGCGGTTTACCTCAAACGCGTGAGGTCAATTAACCACATAAATGCAATGATTGAACATATTTATCTTCCAGTAAAGAACTTCGGGTTTTTACTGGGTGTCGATATGGAGAACGCATCACTTTATGAAACGATTGAGAGAGAGACGGGGCTGCGACTAGAGGATAATTGTTTCCCGTCTATTGTGCTTGAAGCAGGGCTTGCTACGGATGAGGAGAAGCGCATCCTTAATATCGCAGGAGAAGCTGCGATGTTTATATTGAGTGAGACCGTTTATATGAGCACTGGTAAGCCAGTGCACTTTACTAAGCAGGTGATGTTGGGTGATTATTTCAAATACTTCTTTTCGATTAAGGCTAATCAACTCGGCATCAATTGGCGGGGACTTGAAGCCGTTGAGTGTAGAAAGCAATAGGTTGAATAATGGTTAAAGTGGAGAGCGCTGTTCCATTGTATAAGCAGATCGTTCACGATCTTGTGAGTCGAATAGAAAGTGGCGTATATAGCGAAGGGGATAAGCTTCCTACTGAGACGGAGCTTATGAAGGAATATGGCGTTAGTCGTATTACTGTTCGATCGGCAATCAAGGAACTAGAGGATGCCGATATCGTTGAGCGCACGCGAGGGAAAGGGACTTTTGTTACCACGACACGCAATGCCTATGCAGCCGATGACCAGGAAAGCTTCACCCATTCCTGCATTCAAGAAAATAAAAAGCCTTCTACCGTAGTGCTCGAAGTAGCTTGGATTTATCCTACGCTGCGCGACGTGCGTTTTCTTCAGGTCCAGGAGGACGAGAATATTCTTCAGACTAGACGTTTGCGCTTAGTCGATGGCGTGCCAACGATGTTGGAAACCAATAGCTACACTCCTTCTCTTGCCTTTTTGGAACATGAAGATTTATCGGGTTCTCTACTTGAGGTGCTGGGAAGACGCCATATCGAACTTGGCAATAACGAGCGAACGTTGCAGGTGTGCTTTGCAAGTGCTTACGAGGCAGAACATTTGAATGTAAAGCCGGGATCTGCCCTTTTATTATTTGTAGATAAGCGTTGCAGCGCGCAGGGAGTGCCATTGTTTATTTCGCGGCAGGTGTACTGCACTGAGCGCTTAAAGTTTTATCTCTAGCGAAAGCCAAACCCCGGATCTTTCTTAACCGAATAACAAGAGATTGAAAACGCCCCGACAAAGGGGCGTTTTTTTTGCCGTTTACGGGCGAATTATTACCGCTTAGGAAGCTTGATTGATCTGTCTTGACAAAGCGAAAGTTTCGAGGATACTGTAGATAACAATACAAAATATAACGTTCTATTAACAGATGATTGACTGAGATTGGGAGATAAATGAGGAAGTTGCTCTTGGCCAGCCATGGGCCACTTGCTAGAGCGATGCGTGAAACGCTCCAGCTATTTTGCGGTGAAGATCCTCGCGTTAAGGTGCTATGCGCATATGTCGATGAGGACACGATGGATGTAAACGAGTTGATAGATTTTTGGGACCGTTCTCGCGACCCAGCAGACCAGTGGATTGTCATCACTGATGTCTATGGTGGGTCAGTGAATAACGCTTTTATGGAAAGGTTGGGTGACGATTCTCTAAGGCTCATTGCCGGCATGTCGCTACCACTAGTGCTCGAAGTGTTTTCGAAATTGAGCACACTTGATGACGCCGAGCTCGCTGCATTGGTTTCAAGTGTCCGCCAAAAGGGCACATGCCTATGTTCGCTGCCAAATTCGGTAGAAGAAGACGAGGATTTTTGAGAAAGGAACAAAGATGATTAAGCTGCTGAGAGTTGACCATCGCTTGCTTCATGGTCAGGTTGCCATGACTTGGACGCAAGAGCTTGACACCAATTGCATTTTGATTGCCTGCGATGCGGTTGTGAAAGATGACGTGCGCAAGACGACGCTTAAGCTGGCACGTCCGGCAGGCGTCAAATTGGTTATCAAATCGGTCGATGATTCTATCGAGGCTCTTAGGAGCGGTGTGACCGATAAGTACCGTTTGTTCATTGTCGTTGAAAGCATCGAAGATGCTTACCGCCTGGCAAAGGGCTACAGCGAAATCGAGCATATCAACATTGGAGGAACGAAGCCGCGTGAGGGTGCAGATGTACGCCTATCTTCAACGGTTTTCGCTACCGATCGCGACGTGGAGCTTCTACATGAGCTCAGTGATGCCGGAATCGAGGTGGAGATCAGGCAGGTACCTAGAGACGAGAAGATTTTGATTTAAGCACATACAATAGAAAGGGGATCCCTCATGTTGACTCAAGCGATCCTTATCGGCCTCGTCGCAATGTGCGTGACATTTGAGTGGGCACTTGGCACTTGCCTTGCTTCTCGCCCGATTGTCACGGGCGTCCTCATCGGTCTTGTGATGGGTGATTTGCAGACGGGCATTATTGTCGGCGCCACGCTTGAAATGGTGTTCATTGGATCGGTTACCATCGGGGCGGCCGTTCCGCCTGACGTTATCACCGGTGGTATTTTGGGCACTGCCTTTGCAATTTCGACGGGTCAAGGCGCTGAAGTTGCGCTGACGCTCGCTTTCCCGATTGCGTCGCTTTATCTCATCATTGATAACGCGCTTACGCTGATCGTGATGCCGTTTTTCGTCCATAAAGCGGACGACTGCGTGGCAAAGGGCGACCTCAAAGGTATGGAGCGGATGCATCTGCTTGGTGGATTCATCGTCAAATCGCTTCCTCGCTTTTTCGTGTGCTCCCTTGCTTTCTATCTCGGAACGCCGGTTATGAACGCGGTGCTTAACGCAATTCCCGAGTTTGTAAGTAACGGCCTGGTTATTGCGGGTGGATTCATCCCTGCGCTCGGCATTGCACTGCTCGCTTCAATGATTGTCAACAAGCAGACTGCTATTTTCTTCGTGCTCGGGTTTGCGCTCTGTGCCTACATGAGCATTCCAATCCTTGGTATTGCCATCATTGGGCTTTGCCTCGCAGTAATTCTCGTGGTGGTCCAGCCAAACTTCATTGCTCAGACGCCACAGCTTAGTTCGGAAGGGAGCTTCGACGATGACGACTTCTAATGACACCAGTTCCAACAAGATTACAAAGCGTGATCTAAAATCGGTATTTTTCCGTTCGCTTACGATGGAGTACTCCTGGAACTACGAGCGCCAGCAGCACATGGGATACTGCTTCTCCATGCTTCCCATCATTCGTCGCGTGTATAAGAATAAGGATGACCAGGCTGCTGCTGCTAAGCGTCACATGGAGTTCTTCAACACCACTCCTTATGTCTCAACATTAATTCTGGGCATTTCGGCAGCGATGGAAGAGGCAAACGCTAACGAAGAGGATTTTGACGAATCCTCCATCAACAGCGTAAAGGCCGCTCTTATGAGCCCGCTGGCCGGCATCGGCGACTCTCTGTTCTGGGGAACGTTGCGTGTCATCGCCACTGGCTTGGGTGTGTCGCTTGCTATGCAGGGTAACATTCTCGGCCCGCTTCTCTTCCTTGTCGTATTCAATGTTCCGCATTATCTGATTCGTTGGTTCTGCCTTAAATGGGGCTATGGATTCGGAACCAGTTTCTTGAGCAAGATCGAGAAATCTGGTCTTATGCCAAAGCTCACTATGGGGGCTGCAATTCTCGGTCTTATGGTTATCGGCGCTATGGTGCCCAACCTTGTATCGGTCAGCGTGGCTGGTTCTCTCGGTACCGGCGACAGTGCGCAGACTATCCAAAGCATCATCGACGGTATCATGCCGAGCCTGCTGCCGCTGCTTGTGACACTTGGAGTTTACGAACTCGTCCAGCACAAGGTCAAAATTGCTTGGATTCTCGTTATTCTCATGGCGGTTGGTATCGTCGGCTCCTTCTTCGGAGTGTTTGCAATCTAAATGGTTGATTTCGCCGTCTGGCCCAATTGAATTAGAAAGGTATATCTCATGGTTTCATTTGATGAACAGGCAATTCTCGACAACGGTGCTTATATCTACAATCAACGTGCCGAAATTGAACGCATTGCTGACGAAATTTGCGAAAAGGGTTTCGATTCGATTTTCTTCACCTCGTCAGGTGGCTCGCTTGCGATGATGCAGCCGTTTGACTATATGGTTTCTGTTATGTCCGATATTCCCGTCCAGTCCCAAGTTTCGGCAGATTTCCTCACGGTTGGCAATCGGCGCATCGGTAAGGGGACCTTGGCGTTCATGGCGTCCAAGTCGGGCGACACCAAAGAGACGGTCGCGGCGGCAAAGGCGGCAAAAGACGCAGGCTGCACCATTGTCTCTACGCTTGGCGTGGACGGTTCACCGCTTGGTGAACTTTCCGATTATGGAGTGATCTATAAGCAGGGTCGTCCTATGGAGCTCGTGCTGTACCTTCTGATTGGAAAGATTCTCAAGAACAGGGGCTTTTTCGATGACTACGATCGCTTCGCTGATGAGCTTGTGAATCTCCCCGCTGCTCTCGTTTCCGTCGGCAAGAACGCTGACGAGATGGCTCGCGCATATGCTCTGAAGCACAAGGACGATCCGTATCAGATTTGGATTGGTTCTGGCAATCTGTGGGGCCCCACGTATTCGTTTGCCATGTGCGTGCTCGAGGAGTCCCAATGGCTGCGCACCAAATCCGTTACATCGCCTGAGTTCTTCCATGGCACTATCGAACTTGTTGAGCCGGGCGTTTGCGTCGCGCTCGCAATGACGGAGGCGCAGACTAGGCCTCTTGATGAGCGCGTTGCACGCTTCTGTAAGCAATATGCGGATGATTTCACCGTATTCGATACACATGATTATGAGTTGCCGGGTATCAGTGATGAATTCCGCTGGATGCTTTCTCCGGTGGTGCTCAATGCCATTCTCTCGCGTGTGAGCAAGAATTTCGAGGAAATTCGTGACCATTCGCTCGACATCCGCCGTTATTACCGCAAGGTCGAGTACTAATAAAGACCGTACGTGATGGGAGGCGTTGAGGTGAAAATCGCAGCAATTGGTGACAACGTTATTGATCGCTATCTCAACAAAGGCGTTATGTATCCTGGTGGCAATGCCGTAAACGTCGCTGCCCATGCAAGCATGCTTGGCGCACAGGCTGCGTATATTGGGGAGATCGGCAACGACCTGGGAGGGCGAATAATCACCGATGCCCTTTCTTCGCTGAACGTTGACCTTTCGCAATCATGCATGCCTGAAAAAGCAACAACCAAGACTTGCGATGTAAATGTTTACAACGGTGAACGTGTCGAAGTTGGTTACGATACGGGGGCTTGCTGGGCGCACAAAACCCATATCAACGATTCTGATGTCAAGTTTCTTCAGGGATTCGATGCGGTTTTTACCAGCGTCAATGCAAAGCTGCAGGATGATGTGCACCTAGTTCAAGATCTTCCCGCTGTGGTGGTTTACGACTTTTCCGTTAAAGATAAGTATCGAACCGACGCATATTTCGATCTTGTTTGCCCTGCTACAACCCTTGGTCTGTTTTCCTGTTCCGGCGAGAGCGATCAACAGATTCAAGTTCTATTGAAGAGGGCCATAGAGCATGGTTGTCGCTACACGATTGCTACACGGGGATCTGCAGGGCCTGTGTTCTTTGACGGTTCCCGATGGTACCAGGGAAATATAAGACCCGTAGATGCGCTTGACACCATGGGCGCGGGAGATTCGTATATCGCTGCGTTTGTTGTGAGCTGTCTCTCGCATGGCTGGAGTAAAAAGCAACCGCTCGATGCGGAGATCATTCGGGATGCAATGGAATTCGCTGCTGACTATTCAGCTAAGAATTGCCTTAAACCCGGCGGCTTTGGATTCGAGCATAAACTCGCCGAGATGAAAGACGGCCAAGCTTCCATTTCCTAGAAAGGTATTTTTTTAGGTCATTAAGTATTAATACGTAGTGAAATGACAAGTTGTCAATTGAAACGAATTTCACTCTATTAAACGAAGGGATATTAGATATGTTCAATTTCGATGAGCCTCGTTACGAGAAGGTTGTGAGCGATGCCCTCGCTCTCCGTCCTCAGATTGAGGCTGCCGTGGACGAGGTCTGCGAGCAGGGTTATTCCAACATCTTCTTCATCGGCTGCGGCGGCACCTGGGCCCACACGCTCCCGATGAAGTATTGGGTCGAGACCACCACGGCCGACGTCGACGTCCACTGCGAGATCGCCGCTGAGTTCCTCGCGTGCCCGCCCAAGGCCTTCAACAAGGACTCGGTCTGCGTCTTCTCCACCCGTACCGGCACCACCCCCGAGATCATCGAGGCCGCCAAGTTCTGCCAGGAGCAGGGCGCCCGCACGCTGATGTATGTCTCCAACGACAACACCCCGGCCACCGAGTACGCCGACTACAAGTTCTTCAGCTTCGCCGAGGACGACGTCCTGTGCGAGGCCATCTACACCTACCAGATCACGCTGGTCGCCCGCTTCCTCAAGAACGCCGGCGCCTTCCCCAAGTACGACACCTTCATGGAGGAGTTCGGCAACATCGCCCCGTACCTCATCAAGGCCAAGGACGCCCAGGACGAGCGCTGCGCCGCCATGGCCGAGGACTTCAAGGACACCGACTACCACATGGTGATCGGCTCCGGCATGCTCTGGGGCGAGGCCTACGACTACGCCATGTGCATCCTCGAGGAGATGCAGTGGATCAAGACCAAGTCCATCCACGCCGCCGAGTTCTTCCACGGCACCATCGAGCTGTGCGAGGAGGGCACGAGCCTCATCATGCTCTACGGCGAGGACGACACCCGTAAGCTCATGGACCGCGTGGGCAACTTCACTCACATGCTCGCCGACGAGAAGGGCGTCCATGTCCGCGTGAACAAGTTCGACACCGCCGAGATCGAGCTGCCGTTCAGCGACCCCGAGTTCCGCAAGATCGTCTCCCCGATGGTCACCTACACCATCACCGAGCGCCTGAGCTGCCATCTCGAGCACGTCCGCAACCACCCGCTCACCACGCGTCGCTACTACCACCAGATGAACTACTAATCCTTTCAAATTGCTGCTGTTGCCTGCAGGCGAGCTGTTCTGAACGTCTCGCCTGCAGGCTTATTTCTGGGGTTAATCAGAATAGTTGCCCAGTACCTCCTAGTTGCGCTGGTCGCATTTTGGCGTCTATGGACGAGCAAGCATTTGGCATTACGATGCTTGGTCGTCCGCTGTTTACGAGCCTGTTTGTCGGCTTGATCCTTGGCGATGTCCAGCAGGGAGTTATCGTCGGCGCTGCTTTGGAGTCTATGTTCATGGGCGCCATCATGGTCGGCGCGGCGGTTCCTCCCGAGGTCTATGCCTCCGGCGTGCTTGGCTGCGCGTTTGCCGTCATTACGGGTACGGGCACGGCAACTGCCGTCGCGCTCGCCCTTCCCGTCTCCGTCTTCCTTCTCTACTCCGTGATTAACTTTGCAACGCGTATTGTCGCAGCCCATCTGGGATACGACCTGGGAACCAAGTTCCTGCAGCAGTCCGAAGAGAACAACCTTATGTCTCGCATGACGCATGCTGCCGGTGTCCTCGGAATGACCGTTATCGGCGCCATGATTGCGGCGCAGGTCTCACTGTCCACTGCTTTGACCTTTGACGTGGGTGGTTCGGAGATTGTCCTGCAGGATCTGTTCGATTCGATCTTCCCCGGTCTGCTGCCCTTGCTGGCAACCTTTGCCTGCGTCGCCCTCTACAAAAAGGGCGTCAAGACCATTTGGATCATCTTGGGCATCTTTGCGATCTGCATTATCGGAACGTGCTTGGGAGTGTTCGCAGCGGCGTAATGTTGACTGCTATGCTCGCGCGTTGGATAACTAACTGACCGTTTGAAAACGGGGCTCGGCGTAAGGCCGGCCCCGTTTTTTATTTGAGGGATTTTCCGACCGTCCAATAATCCACGCCCATGCACCACTCACGCATCTCTCGTCTCTCATTCGTCACTAATATGAGAGATAACAGAAAGACGAGAGATAATTATGAGAGATAACTGAGCAGCAAAGAGACGAGCAATCATGGTATTGTCTCAATATCGATTGTTCTACCAGCAGAAACATGTTTAAATGAAACAGATGGCAGACATCTCATCTTTCACCTCTCACTTATCTCTAACATGAGAGATAACAGAGAGACGAGAGATAATTATGAGAGACAACTGAGAGACGAAGGAAGTCTATCCATGGCATTCTCCGCAAGGTCGAGCGAAAGGACGTGCAGATGAACGAAAACGAGCTGGCCGGTTTGCTCGAGTCTTTAAAGCGCATGGGTTCGGATGACCTTAACGTCGAGGTCAAGGAGAGCGCCACGACGCTTTCCCGCGACGTATGGGAAACAGTTAGCGCATTCGCGAATACTGCTGGCGGAATTATCGTGCTCGGCGCGAGCGAGCGCGCGGGCTTTGTCCCGGTTGAGAACTTTGAGACCGAGAAGGTGCTCAACCAATTCGTAGCGGGCATGGGTGATGCCGGCGGTCGCGGAAAACTGGCCAATCCGCCCAAATACACCATTGAACGCGTGGAGCTCCAGGGCACCGTGGTTCTGGTCATCACGATTGAGGAGCTCGACCCGTCGAGCAAGCCTTGCTATGTCATGGAGCGGGGCGCTCAAGGTGGCAGCTACAAACGCATCGATGACAAAGATGTCCCGCTTTCGTCGACCGAGGTTTTGGCACTGTCGTCATATGAACGGACGAGTCCTAGCGATCGCGATGCGGTGCCCGGCACGAGTGTGGGCGATCTCGACGAGTCGCTGGTCGACCGCACGATAGAGCGTGCCTATTCGTTGACGCCTCGAGCGATGCGCGGTGCGGCGGACAAGAAGACAAAGATGGAGCGTCTGAATTTCCTCGACTTCCAGGGCAATGTTACCAAGGCCGGCCTCCTTGCCGCGGGCGTTTACCCTCAGCAGTTCTATCCCAAGCTCTTCATTGATGTGGCTGTCCACGTGGGAACTCAAAAGGGAGCTGCGGGGCCACTAAGGTTTATGGACCGCACAATCTGTGAGGGAACGTTGGGCGAGATGATCTCGGATGCTGTCGCGGCCGTCGCCAAGAATTTGCGGCGAACCTCGACCGTCCAAGGCGTCTCGCGTGTCGACTCGCTGGAGATTCCCGAGGAGGTTCTGCGCGAGGCAATCGCCAACGCCGTAATCCATCGAGAATACGGGGATCGGTTCTGTGGACAATCGATTGCCGTCGACGTCTTTGACGATCGTGTCGAGGTGACGAATCCTGGCGGCCTTTACGGGGGAAAGACTCGCGAGAACTTGTTTGACGGCAGCTCCCGATGCCGTAACGCGACGTTCGTGAAACTCATGTCGATTGTCCCGCTGCCGGATGGCGCAGGTTCGCCGGCTGAGGGCAATGGCTCGGGCATCCCGATGATGATCGATGCCATGCGCGCGCATGGTCTGGCCGAGCCCCTGTTCTGCCCGGGGTTCGATCGGTTCAAGGTCGTACTTTACCGTCCAAAGATCGAGCCGGTCGATCATGGCGGGGACTTGATTATGACGGCACTCAAGCGCTACGGCGAATTGGGGACGCGCGAACTGGCGGAGCGCACGGGACTCACGGTTTCCCAGGTTAGGGCACGCGTCAATGCGCTCATTGAGCAGGGTGAGCTTGAGCCGACGGCGCCGTCGACAAGCCGCAACCGCAAATATAGACTGTCAGAGCGCGTGGAATAAATGCGTTAGTGGACGAGGCGACCCAATAATCGACCCTCGATTGGCGCCCACTAAGGTAAAGCGGTTGTTGCCCAGTCGACGGTGATGCTAAAGACTCGGCTTACGCCGGCATGGCCCCGAACCCGTCCATCAAGAACAGCCTAAGAACCAGCTTGATGACATATCCCGGTTTGATTTCTGCCGTGCCAAAGACGCTGCGCTCGGCGAGCTCGCTGCAGTATGCGTAGATGTCGCGGATAAGGTCCGCGCCCGAAAGCGTAAACATGTAGCCTGCGTCCGAAAGCGCATTGGGCGCGGCGGGCAACTTGGCCATGTGGCAGAACGTTTGCAGGTCGGGCGCCATGGCGTTCTGGTAGTCAAGGTGGCTGCCGTCTTCTTGCGCGGCGAATTCCAGCTGGCGTACTCGATCAAGCGCCGCTGCCAGCACAAAGCTCGGTGTGGGAGCATTGACGTCCTCCGTGCTCGCCACAAGCCTGCCCGCCGCCTGCGTGACAAGCCAAGCGACCTCGCGCTGGCAACGCACGGCCTTGCGCGTAACCGGCTTGATGGACGAAGAAGAAACGCTCCCCTTAGGCGGATTCGAAGCAGCCATAAGACCCTCCCATGAACGACCCGGTCCAACAAGCCCGGATGAAACACGTGCTACATCAGTATACAGGGGAGTGGGGTAGCGGGGTACAAGCGCGCCAGCGGCAAACCGAGAGCATCAACAATGTGCCTCCGCTCTATTTGGACGATGGTACGTGGGTCATTAAGTACTCGGTTCAAGCGTCGGGTACCGTTGGTTTTCGAGACCAGAATTACAACCGTAAAATGCTCAACTGCATGGAATGTGACGTCCCAGTCGGAGTCATATTTGCAACCGAGGTGGGCTATAAGGTGCTCGGCCTTGCGTTTGTTGAGCGGTTCGAGCCCGAAAACGGATGGTTTGTTCTGCACGGTCCTGTTCATAAAGGCGGACCGGACCCTCGTTTTGCGCCCGACATGAGTTATCTGAAGCACATACCCGTCGATATTGAGTTTGCCGGACAGGGTGCGACCGACGATGAAATTTGGCTTTGGCGGTCTTTTACGATCGTGCTGTTTGATCGGATCGCGTGGCGATGCAATCTCGCACACGCCTGCCGGTGCATGCTCTTCCTGATTTGTATAGCGAGAGGGGAGCGAACGTGAGCTGGCGAGGCGATATTGCGATGGGGAAGTACGGAAAACTGCCGTGCGCCCTTATAGACAACAAAATGTTTCCGAGCGTAGAAGTTGATTGCGGGTCGTTTGTCGTCGCCTGTCCTTGCTGCGGCTCGCAAATACCGTGCCTCGACATTCGGTTCATCGATGCGTGCGACAGACTTAGCGACGAAGTGAGAAAACGGACAGGCGTTCATATGCCGGTTTATCAGGAGAAATGCCCTGTTTGTGGCCTCGATATCGTGTACGACGCCGGCGACGAGGGATAGGTGATGCGGAGGAGCTGGCTGTGAAGGCATCTCTGTCCCTATAAATAAATCCCCTCACCGAGCTGCTTGTGGAACTTGGCGTGATGGTCGCGTGCCCAGGTAAAGAGCGCCTGGTCAAAGTCGGTGCGTGTGGCCGGGACGCCGAAGACGCCGGCAACTTCGACGCGCACAAACTCCAGTGCCGGCAGTTTGTTGATGGCAGTGAGGGCAAACGGGGACGAGGGCTCCTCGAACAGATAGCGGCTGCCTTGCAGCGCGTCGCAACTGGTGCACGTGTTGCCGAGCGACGGGGCTTTGGAGGCTCGCGCGCCTACGGGCTTGTAGCCGCAGCGCTTAGAAAGATAGTCGCGGATCTCGCCCGGCACGCAGCCAAGAGCGGGAACAATGGCGAGCGCGTTGGCATTGGCCGTGTCGATGGTAATGTGCCCGGCTTCGTTGGGCGCGTGCGCGATGGCGATGCCCTTGTCGTCATCGATTCGATAGGGAATGCCGAAGGCCGCGACCGAGGTCTCTTTGTGACACTTCCAGCACTCGCGCTTGCCCAGTACTAGATATATATACGGCGCTGAGGGGTCGGATCGGTCAACACCGGGCAGCCACTCGGCAAAGGGCTCGGGGTTGACGCCGCTGGGTACATACCAGATCTTCTTGGTCCGGTCCCATTTGGCGCCCAGCGCCTTGGCTTCTTCTTTGTGCGAAAAGGGGACATCGAGCTCGGTGCGCATGGCGGCTCCTTGGTGCTGCAGGTGCGAGTGGCTCAAGGATACCGCAGGGCGCAGACATCGCGGCGTTTTGTTGAGAAGTTGCGGCGCGGACTGCTTGGTTACGCCGTTAGATAAATTGGCAAGTAGATGGTCGGCTTTTGACCAGTTGGGCGGTTGGAGCAGCTTGCGGCGCAGTTTTGTGCCTGGCTATTGTTGATGTTGGGGTATTGAATATATTTGGCTGCCATTCGTCAGGTGAATTGTTGTTACGTTGCGATGACGGTTGGAACTGTCAGCGGATTTAGCGACAAAAAACAAAACAGCCCAGAGGACATAGCCTCTGAGCTGCGAACATTTGGTGGGCGTTAGAAGATTTGAACTTCTGACCTCTTCCGTGTCAGGGAAGCGCTCTCCCCCTGAGCTAAACGCCCGATCAAGGGTGCGCAAGCGCGCAAGGGATAATATAACGGAGCCTGAACTCGGTGGCAAGAACATTTTTAAAAATCGCTTACATTGTGGAATTCGGGGGCTTTGTCATATCCATTTCAAAAGAGCCTGCTGCCGCGATTTGACTGTCGCATAATGCAAGGCCATTGCGGTATCGAGCTATGGAAAGACGTCTGCGGAATTGTCCTACCGATAAGCGGACAAGCCTCCAGCTGGTGCCTTCGCCGTGGTAAGGTAAGCCGAATTGTTTCCAGGCTGCTTCGAGGGAATGGAATGAGCAAAGAGCGTGTCGAGCAGGTCGAAGGCGCAGGGGCTTCGGTGCCGATGACCGATATATCGAACATTGATGTGCCCGAGGGCACCGATGAGCTCAGCCGTAGCACCCGCCGCGCTTGGCGCGAGCGCCTGAACAGCGCTTCGACGCGCAAGATGATCACGGGCGTCTTGGCTACGCTGGTGGGCGGTTCGTTTTGGGGCTTCTCGGGCACCAGCGCGAGCTTTCTGTTCGATACCTACCACGTCGACACCTTGTGGCTTATGAGCGTGCGTCAGATTCTCGCCGGTCTACTCTTTATGGCCGTGGTTGTTACGCGCGACCGCGAGCGCCTGATTAAGCTCTGGACCACACCCGCCGATCGCAAGCAGCTGCTGCTCTTTACCGCCTTTGGTCTGCTGTTCAACCAGTTTTGTTATCTTTCGGCCGTGCGCCTGACCAATGCCGGAACCGCGACGGTGCTCCAATGCCTGCAACTGGTCATCATTATGGGCTACACCTGCGTGATCGACCATCGCATGCCTCGCGTGCGTGAGGCCGTTGGCATTGGGTTGGCCCTGGGCGGCACCTTTTTAATCGCTACCGGCGGCGACCCTACCAGTCTGAGCATATCGCCGCTTGGCCTGGTCGCAGGCCTTATGTGTGCGGTCAGTGCCACGTGTATGGCGGTGATTCCCGCCAAGATCCTGCCCGAATACGGCAGCCCCATCGTCACGGGCTCGGCAATGCTCACGGCGGGCGTGGTCTCGTGCGTCTTCGTGCAGCCTTGGGCGCATATGCCGGCACTCGACGCTGCCGGCGTCGAGGCGCTCGCGGTATTCGTGGTTATCGGCTCGTTTTTTGCTTACATGCTCTATATGCAGGGCGTTAAGGACATCGGCTCGGTGCGTGCGAGCCTCATCGGAACTGTGGAGCCGGTTTCGGCGACCATCACCAGCGCCGTTATGCTGGGCACGGTGTTTTTGCCGACCGACCTTATCGGCTTTGCCATGATCATCGTGATGATGTTCCTCACGGTGTAGCTGGCGCCGCCGCCAAGACGGAAAAGGCGTTGTGCCACATTTTCGCCAATTGATGTCCGTGTCTGGAGTTTAGCTGTCGATGCTCAAAATGCCATAAACTAGTAACGTTATGGACTTTTTCATTGCGACTCAATTGCGAGGATTTCTTTATGGCTGGTAATCACTTTAAGGGCAGCGATAGCGGCCGTCCTGCAGTTCCGCCGCGTCCGAACGGGGCTGGTAAGGCCGGCACGCCGGGCGGCGCTGGGCAGGGCGGTTCCGGTAAGCGCGTGTCCCCGGGCGAGACGGCGATGTTTACCGCTCTGTACGAGCAGTCTCAAAAGGCAAAAAAGACCGGCCGTGCAAGAGGGAATGTCTTTGCGGGCGGTGCAACCTCCACGTCGCAGCCGAGCGGGGCCCCTTCGATACCTGCGAACAACGCAGGTGCTGCCAACGCCGCGAATACCGCCGGCAACGTTAATGCCGGCAAGGCCGCCAACAATACTCCCTCTGCCGGTGGCGCGGGGCTTACGGGTAACCTTGGCACGATTTACACCGGCGCCTCCGAGACTGGCACGTTCGCCCGCCTGGATGATAGCGGTGCCGAGTTTGCGGGCTCGGGTTCCAAGGAAGATTATTACGATTTTGGCTTGAACTACGGTAGCGACGCTTCGTCGAGTTCGACCTCTGACGGTCTGGTCCGTCATCGCCATCGCAAGGGCGAGCGCAAAAAGCGTCACACTGGCGCCATTATTGCCGCTGTAGTCGCGGTGCTTCTCGTTGCGCTTGGCGCAAGCGGCTTTATGCTGCTTAACTCGGCAAAGACCGTAAAGAGCGAAGCGAAGGAGGCTGTCGAGATCGTCGGTGGCCTTAAGGACAAGGTCACGTCGGGCGATTTTTCGACGCTGCCTGACGACGCGAAGAAGATTGATGAGCTCTGCGACAGCATGAAGGCGGAGACCTCGAGCCCGCTGTGGACGGCGGCTTCGTTTATCCCGGTGTATGGCAGCGACATCAATGCTGCCCGCACCATGATCGACGCCCTGTCCGATGTCTCTAGCGGCGCGCTGATTCCCATGGCCGACAACCTCTCGCGGGCAACGCCCGGCAAGCTGTTCCAGGATGGCATGATTAACGTGTCCGCGCTGCAGGCGGTCGCCGATTCGCTTTCCAACAGCTCGAAGGTGTTCAAGAGCGCCAACGAGAAGATCCAGGGCATTGGCGATACTCATATTTCCCAGGTGACCGAGCTGGTCGATAAGGCCAAGGACGGCTTTGCCACCCTCAACGGCGCGGTTGACGCGGCGGAGAAGGTCGCCCCCGTCCTTCCCCAGATGCTCGGCGCCAACGGCCAGACGCGCAACTACCTTATGTACGCCATGAACAACGTCGAGATTCGTGCCTGCGGCGGCTTTGGCGGTTCGCAGGGCCTGATTTCGGTCACCGACGGCCAGATGTCGATCGGCGAGTTTGTTCCCCGCATTGGACTCAGCGAGGATGAGGCAGTCGAGAGCGTCGACGAAGAGGATGAGGCGCTGTTCGGCAACCACAGTAACCTGTACAACTCGGGCAATACCTATTCGCCTGATTGGCCCCGCAACTCGCAGCGTGTCGCAGCCCTGTGGAAATCTCAATATGGCCAGGACGTTGACGGCGTCGTGGGTATCGACCCGGTGTTCCTGCAGTATCTGCTGGGCCTGGTCGGTAACGTGTCGCTGCCCGACGGAACGGTTGTCGACGGCACCAACGCCGCAAAGGTCCTCATGCACGATGTGTACTGGAACTATCCGGTCGAGGAGTCGGACGGCATCTTTGCATCCGTCGCCAGCGCTGCCTTCGACAAGATCCTTGGCGGTATCGGCGATGTCGATGTTACGAAGCTTGTCAGCGCCGTTGAGCGCGGTGCCGAAGAGGGCCGCCTGATCGCGTGGATGAAAAACGATGACGAGCAGAACGCTATCAAGGAGATGAACATCGACGCCTCGCTGCCCGATCCGGATGACCCGAGTGAAGATCCCGTTGCTGGTGTCTACTTTAACAACCTGAGCTTCTCCAAGCTCGACTGGTACCTGAATGCCGATACGCAGATTGGCCAGGGCATCAAGAACGGTGACGGCACATGCTCGTATCGCATCACCGTTACCCTGACGAACATCATGACGCAGGAGGAGGCCGGCAAGCTGCCCGACTACGTCGCGGCGAGCGCGCCCGATGCCGCGCGCGACGACGAGCGTCTGAATGTCTCGTTGTTTGCCCCGACGGGCGGCAACATTACTGATCTGACCGTCGAGGGCACCCAGTTTGGTCTTGGCGCCGCTACGTGGCATGGAATCCCCTTCTATTCGGGCACCGTTGACCTGCATGCTGGCGAGACGACGACGATCACATATACGCTGACCACGTCAGCCGAGGCGGGGGACAAGCCGCTTACGCTGCGTCAGACTCCTACATGCCAGGCGGCTCGCGACAGCGCGTCGGCGTAGGGTTTTTCTGGTAGCGCAGATAATCGAGTACCATTTTGGGGCGGACAGGCAATCTGTTCGCCCCTATTTTGTAAGGAGAGCGCATGAAGTACTTTGGCACCGACGGCTTTCGCGGTGAGGCTAACGTTGGGCTGACGGTAGAGCACGCTTATAAGATTGGCCGTTTTGTGGGCTGGTATTACGGCGCCAACCGCGAGCGCAAGGCGCGCGTCATCGTGGGTAAGGACACGCGTCGCTCGAGTTATATGTTCGAGGCGGCGCTGGTGAGTGGCCTGGTCGCGAGCGGTGCGGACGCCTATATGCTGCACGTGATCCCCACACCGGGTGTAGCGCATCAGACCGTGGAAGGCTGCTTCGATTGCGGCATCATGATCAGCGCGAGCCACAACCCGTTTTGCGATAACGGCATTAAGCTCGTCAATAGCGACGGTTTTAAGATGGACGAGGACGTACTGGAGCTCATCGAGGACTACGTCGATGGCAAGAGCGAGGTGCCGCTGGCCACGGGCAACCACATCGGCGCCACGGTGGACTACATGCAGGGCCGCAACCGCTACATTGCCTCGCTCATCGCCAGCGCGAACTTTTCGCTGCAGGGCGTCAAGATCGGCATCGACTGCGCCAACGGCTCGGCGTCCTCGGTGGCCAAGCCGGTGTTCGACGCGCTGGGCGCCGACGTGCGCGTGATCAATGCCGCGCCTGATGGTTTTAACATCAACGTCGACTGCGGCTCCACGCATATGGAGCGTCTGCAGCGCCACGTGGTGGAGCAGGGCTTGGACGTGGGCTTTGCCTATGACGGCGATGCCGACCGCTGCCTGGCCGTGGACGAGCGCGGCCGCGTGGTCGATGGCGACCAGATCCTGTACGTGTGCGGCGTGTACCTGAACAAGCACGGTCGCCTTTCGGGCGGTACCGTGGTTCCGACGATTGCCAGCAACTTTGGCCTGATCAAGTCGTTGGAGCTTGCCGGCCTAAGTGCCGTGACCAGCGGTGTGGGCGACCGCCACGTGTATGCCAAGATGCGCGAGGGCGGTTACAGCCTGGGCGGCGAGCAGACGGGCCATACGATCTTTGGCGATATCGAGCGCACGGGCGACGGCATTATGACCTCGCTGCGCGTGATGGAAGTGATCCGCGCCGAGCGCGAGACGCTCTCGCAGCTCACGGCTCCGTGCAAGCTGCTACCGCAGGCGCAGGTGGCCGTGCGCGTGGCGGACAAGGACGCCGCGCTCGAGAACATGGGCGTGCAGAACGCCATCGCCGAGGCCGAGGCTGCGCTGGCAGGCGAGGGCCGCGTGCTCGTACGCAAGAGCGGAACCGAGTCGGTTATCCGCGTGCTGGCCGAGGCGCCCGACCAAGCATCCGCCGATGCCGCCATGAAGCGCATCGCCAACGCACTCGAGGCTCTGTAGTTACGCGGTTTTACCAAACCGCGTAACTGCTCGACGCTGCAAACGCCCCTAAGCGGCAATCTGACGTTCAATTTCAAGGGCGCGACCAGAAGGTCAGCGCCCTTTCATTTCACGTCACCTTGCTCGCTTAGGGTCGTTTTCGCTGACGTTGCCAAGACATTGGCGTCAACATAGTTGGCGTTGGCGATGGCGTGCTGGTCAATCCTTACAGCTCGTACAGCGTGGTGAACTTGTCCTGCAGGTAGCTGCAGTAGTAGCGGGCGTCAAAATCCATGCCGCAGGCACCCTTGATGAGTTCCGGCGCGTCCTTGGCGCGGCCCCACTGCCAAATGTGCTCGCCCAGCCACGCGCGGACGGGTGCCAAGTCGCCGCTCGCGCAGGCACCGGTAAGGTCGACGCCGTCGCGGCACATGGCCGGCACAAACATGGCATCGTAGGCGCTACCCAGCGCATACGTGGGGAAGTAGCCAAACGAACCGCCGCTCCAATGCGTATCCTGCAGGCAGCCGTGCGTGTCGTCGGGAACGGGAATGCCCAGGTACTCGTCCATAAGGCGGTTCCAAAGCGCGGGGATGTCCTTGGCCGCAGCCTCGCCGGCAAACAGCATGCGCTCGATCTGGTAGCGCACCATAATATGCAGCGGATAGGTGAGCTCGTCGGCCTCGGTGCGGATCAACGACGGCTGCGCGATGTTCACGGCGCGGTAGAGCGTGTCTTCGTCGACGTCGCCGTAGACCTCGGGCGCGTGACGACGCAGCACCTCGAGCAGCGGGCCCATAAAGGCGCGGCTGCGACCCACGGTGTTCTCGAAAAAGCGGCTCTGGCTCTCGTGGATGCCCATGGAGGTGCCGCCCTCCAAGCACGTGCGCGCATAGGCGGGATTGACGCCCAGCTCGTACATGGTGTGCCCCGCCTCGTGGATGATGCTGTAGACGTTGGAGATGCAGTCGTCCTCGTAGATGTGCGTCGCGATGCGCGCATCACCCACGGCAAAGCCCTCGCTAAACGGATGCTCGGTAAAGGCAAGCGTGGTGTCGTCCAGGTCCAGGCCGACAAGCTTCATAAGGTCGAAGCTCATGGCGCGCTGGGCAGCCTCGGGCACGTGGGCGTGCAAAAAGTCGGCAGCCGGCTGCTGGCCGCGCTCGCCGATGGCGTGCACGAGCGGCACGACCGTGGCCTTGACCTCATCGCAAAACGCGTCGAAGCTCTTGGCGGAAAGGCCGCGCTCGTACTGGTCGAGCCAAACGTCGTATGGATCGCGCTTGGGGTCCATGAGCTCGGCCTGATGCTTAAGTTGGGCGACGATTCTATCCACATAGGTCTCAAAGCTCGCCCAGTCGTTGGCAGCCTTGGCCTTGTGCCACACGGCGTCCGCCTCGCAGGTGAGCCTGGTCCAGGCCTCGGCTTCTTCGGTGGGGATGGCACTGGCCTCACGTTGATCGCGGCCGAGCACACGGATCTCGTCGAGCAGCTGAGGGTCGTCGATTTTGCCGCCGGCGACGGTCTCGCGCGCTAACGAGCGTACGAGCTCAACGGACTTCTCGCTGGTCAGCAGCTTGTGATGCTCGCCGGCAAGCGTGCCCATGGCGTCGGCACGCGCTGCTGCGCCGTTGGCAGGAGCAATCGTCGCTCCATCGAACTCGGCAATCTTGAGCAGGTACTCGCGAGTCCACAGCTTGCCTTCGAGCTTGCGGAGCTTCTTGATGCTCTTGCCCGCCTTGGCTTTCTTATCGAGTTTCTTTCCCATACCTATATCCTTGATCTCGCAGGTCGAGCGCCACGGGTGGGCGTGCGGCCAGTTTGCACAGCTACCCGCCTTGTACCCAGTGCGAACAAAACGGAACGCGGCGATGCACACGCAGAATGTGTTATCCTATAGCCCAATGCGTTGACGGAGAGGGTTTTGCCCGCCGCGTCGCCGGCAAGAGAGGGAAGGTCATGGGCTGCGAGCCTTCCTGCGGTGACAAGGGCCAAGCGTTCACTCCCGAGCAGCGACCTCAACGGGCACGCAGCCAGCGGCGGCGAAGCCCCAGTAGGGAAGCCGTGAGCCTCGCGACAAGGGGCACAGAGTGGGCGCGGCGGGCCAGACATCCGCCGGGTCAAACAAGGTGGTACCGCGGAATTCAACCGTCCTTGGGCAATGCACATGCCCGAGGACGGTTTTTTTATTACCGAACCGGGCCGCGTTTTCACAACGCCAGACGGTGGCAGCCGCCTCGGCAAACGGAGAGCGCGAGAGACGAAAGGGAAGACATGAGTCTGATTGATGATCTGGTCAAACTCGAGGAAGAGGCCAAGGAGCTCGTCGCAGGCGCCGACGACGCAGCCAAGCTCGAGGCTGCGCGCGTTGAGCTGCTCGGCCGCAAGGGCCGCATCACCGGCCTGATGCGCATGATGGGCAAGCTCGCCCCCGAGGATCGTCCCGTGATGGGCAAGCGAGCCAACGAGATGCGCCAGCTGATTGAGGGCATGCTCGACGAGCGCAACATCGAGATGAAGGCCGCCGCCCTCAAGCGCGCACTGGAGCACGACGCCGTCGACATCACGCTGCCGGGCATCCGTCCGCAGATCGGCCACCAGCACCTGATCAAGCAGATTATCGAGGAGGCCGAGGACATCTTCTGCGGCATCGGCTACACCGTCGAGTCCGGCCCCATGGTCGACACCTCCTACTACAACTTCACCGCGCTCAACGCCCCCATGGATCACCCGAGCCGCTCGGCCCGCGATACCTTCTACGTGGTCGACAACAACCCCGGCAGCGTCGCGCACCCCGAGGCTCACGCCCACGGCGAGTCCGACGTGCTGCTGCGCACCCAGACTTCGGGCGTGCAGATCCACACTATGGAGTCGCAGAAGCCGCCCATCTACATGATCTGCCCGGGCACCGTCTATCGTCCCGACACGGCCGACGCCTGCCACCTGCCGCAGTTCAACCAGATCGAGGGCCTGGTCGTCGACGAGGGTATCACCTTTGGCGACCTCAAGGGCACGCTCGACTACTTTGTTAAGTGCATGTTTGGCGAGGATCGCAAGACGCGTTACCGCCCGCACTTCTTCCCCTTCACCGAGCCCAGCTGTGAGGTGGACGTGAGCTGCCACGTCTGCGGCGGCAAGGGCTGCAACTTCTGCAAGCACAGCGGTTGGATCGAGATCCTGGGCTGCGGCATGGTCGACCCCAACGTCCTGATCAACTGCGGCATCGACCCCGAGAAGTACACCGGCTTCGCCTTTGGTATTGGCGCCGAGCGCGTCGCGGCCCTGCGCTACGACCTGCCCGACCTCAGAACGCTTATGACGGGCGATATGCGCTTCTTAAATCAGTTCTAGGCCCGGCGGCTTTCCCAAGCACCGCACCTTGCCTTTCAATCGTCGGTTGCGTACCTAAGTACGCGGCCCTCCTCTTTCAAGGCAATCTGCGGCACTTGGAAAACCCGTCTCCGTTGCAGTTTTTGGCTCAAAGCCGCATTTATGAAAGGAGACCAGTTAGATGCGCGTTTCTTACGACTGGCTCAAGACCATGATCGATATTCCGGAGGATCCCAAGACCCTTTCGGACGAATATATCCGTACCGGCACCGAGGTCGAGGCGATCGACACCGTGGGCGAGTCCTTCGACCACGTGGTGACCGCCAAGGTGCTCACCAAGACCCCGCACCCCGATAGCGACCACATGTATGTGTGCTCGGTCGACGTGGGTGACAAGAACCTCGACGCCGACGGCAATCCCGCTCCACTGCAAATCGTCTGCGGCGCGCAGAACTTCGAGGCCGGCGACCACATCGTCACGGCCATGATCGGCGCCGTGCTTCCCGGCGACGTCAAAATCAAGAAGAGCAAGCTCCGCGGCGTCGTGTCCATGGGCATGAACTGCTCCGCACGCGAGCTCGGCCTGGGCGGCGACCACTTCGGCATTATGATCCTGCCCGAGGATACGCCCTGCGGCATGCCGTTTGCCGAGTACGTGGGTTCGAGCGACACTGTGCTCGACTGCGAGATCACGCCCAACCGCCCCGACTGCCTGTCCATGATCGGCATGGCCCGCGAGACCGGCGCCATCTTCGACCGCGATTTCCACGTTGAGCTGCCCGCCATCAAGGCCGAGACCGGCCGCGCGACCGACGACGAGCTTTCCGTCGAGATTGCCGACGAGGGCCTGTGCGACCGCTACGTCGCCCGCATCGTACGTAACGTGAAGGTCGGCCCCTCGCCCGACTGGATGGTCAAGCGCCTCAACGCCCTGGGCGTGCGCCCGCACAACAACATCGTCGACATCACCAACTACGTGATGATGCTCACCGATCAGCCGCTGCATGCCTTTGACCTGTCTACCTTTGCCGAGCGCGATGGCCACCGCCGCGTGGTGGTTCGCGCCGCCCAGCAGGATGAGAAGTTCACGACGCTCGACGGCGAGGAGCGTACGCTCGACGCCGGCATGGGCCTTATCACCGACGGCGAGCGCCCCGTGGCGCTGGCCGGCGTTATGGGCGGCATGGATTCCGAGATCGAGGACGATACCGTCGACGTGATGGTCGAGAGCGCCTGCTTCAACGCCGGTCGCACCTCGCACACCAGCCGCGATCTGTCGCTGATCTCCGACGCCTCCATTCGCTTTGAGCGCCAGGTCGACGAGACCGGCTGCGTGGATGTCGCCAACGTTACCTGCGCGCTGATCGAGGAGATCGCCGGCGGCGAGGTTGCTCCCGGCTATGTCGACGTTTTCCCCGCGCCCAAGACCATCGACAGCATTAAGCTGCGCCTGGCCCGCGTGCACGCCATTTGCGGTGCCGACATCGAGCCCGACTTTATCGAGCGTTCGCTCACCCGTCTGGGCTGCACCGTCGAGCGCGACGGCGAGGACTTTATGGTTACCCCGCCGAGCTTCCGTCCCGACCTGCCGCGCGAGATCGACCTGATCGAGGAGGTCCTGCGCCTATGGGGCATGGGCCGTGTGGCGGCGACCATCCCGGCCGCTAAGAACCACATCGGCGGTCTGACCCGCGAGCAGAAGCTCACCCGCAAGGTCGGCGAGATCCTGCGCGCCTGCGGCCTCAACGAGACCACGACCTTTGGCTTTGCCGCCCCGGGCGACCTGGAGAAGATCGGCATGCCCACCGAGGGTCGCGGCTGCCCCGTGGTGCTCATGAACCCGCTGGTGGCCGAGCAGACCGAGATGCGCCGCTCGCTGCTGCCGGGCCTGCTGCAATCCGTGGCCTACAACGAGGCGCACGGTACGCCCAACGTGCACTTGTACGAGGTCGGCAGCCTGTTCCATGGCCGCGAAAACGCCAGCCTGCCCAAGGAGACCAAGTCCGTCGCGGGCGTGCTTTCGGGCCAGTGGAGCGAGCAGTCTTGGAACATGAAGTACCGCAAGCTGCGCTTTTTCTTTGGCAAGGGCATTGTCGAGGAGCTGCTCGCCCAACTGCGCATCGAGAAGGTTCGCTTCCGTCCCGTCGAGGGCGAGGGCTACGCTTTCTTGCAGCCGGGTCGTGCCGCCGAGGTTCTGTCCGGCGGCACCGTGCTGGGTTGGGTCGGCGAGATTCACCCCGAGGCGCGCGAGGCGATGGGCATCGATGAGGTCGTCGTTGCCTTTGAGCTCGATCTGGACAAGCTGATCAAGGGCGCCCGCAACCAGGAGAACTATCGCGAGTTCTCGCAGTACCCGGCTGTTGAGCACGATCTTGCCATTGTGGTCGACAACGCCGTGACTTGCGAGGACCTTGAGCGTCGCATCACCAGCGCCGGCGGCAAGCTGCTCGAGGGCGTGCGCCTGTTCGATGTCTACCGCGATCCGGTCCGCGTGGGCGTGGGCAAAAAGTCCATGGCCTTTGCGCTCACGTATCGCTCAGACGACCACACGCTCACCAGCGAAGAGGTCGAGAAGGCGCACCAGAAGATTGTCACCAAGGTGTGCAAGGGCGTAAACGGCGAGGTCCGCTCGTAATCTTTGCCGTTTGGAACCCGCCCCCTGCGGGGTTTTACGGCAACGTCCTCGCCGCTTCGCGGCTGCGGGATGTTGCCTTAGAAAACCCCTCTCGGGGGCGGGTTCCTGCGTTAATCTTGTTGCGAGCGGACCGCACCTTCTTCCGGGTGACCGGAAAGTTGGGAGTGCATGGGCCCTTTATTGGGCGGTGTGTGGACTTGGGTTAATAACGTACGTATTGCAAGGGCGTGCTGCGTTGTGGGCGGTGCGCCTTTTTGTTAGTATGCAGAGTCGGTGTTACGGATTGTTGGAAACGTAACACGCAACGTTCTGATTGAGAGGGCTCATGCATATTCCCGATAATTATCTGTCCCCGCAGACCGATGCCGTTATGGCGGTGGCGATGGTGCCCGTATGGGTTCACTGCATCAAGAAAGTGCGCGCCACGCTCGATCGCGAGCATATGGCCTTTCTGGGTATTTGCGCTGCGTTCTCCTTTTTGCTCATGATGTTTAACGTTCCGCTGCCCGGCGGCACCACAGGCCACGCCGTCGGCGGCGCACTCATCGCGCTGCTGCTGGGCCCCGAGGCCGCGGCTATCGCTGTCTCGGTCGCGCTGGCGCTGCAGGCGCTGCTGTTTGGCGACGGCGGCGTTCTGTCCTTTGGCGCCAACTGCTTTAACATGGCCTTTGTGCTGCCGTTTACCGCTGCTATCGTGTTCCGTGCGCTCAACAGCCGTCTGCACGACAAGAGCTGGGGCACCTCGGTTTCTGCCATCGTGAGCGGTTGGGTCGGCCTGTGCCTGGCGGCCCTGTGCGCGGCAATCGAGTTTGGTATTCAGCCGATGCTCTTCACCAACGCTTCGGGCGCCCCTCTGTACTGCCCCTTCCCGCTGTCCGTGGCTATTCCGGCCATGTTGATCCCGCATATGCTGGTTGCCGGCGTGATCGAGGGCGTGGCGACGGCCGCCATCTACGGCTTCATTAAGAAGACGGCGCCGAGCATTATCGTCGGCCCCGAAGCCGCCGATGGCCAGCTTGCCGCCGATGGTACCGCCAAGAAGACTTCCCTGATTCCCACGCTCATTCTGGTCGCCGTGCTTGTCGTGGCTACGCCGCTCGGCTTGCTCGCCACCGGTGACGCCTGGGGTGAGTGGGACGCCGAGGGCGCCGCGACCGCCGTTCAGGAGGCTGGCGACGACAGCCTGCAGGCTTCGGTCGGCCTCGACACCCCGACCTTTGCCGACGCCCTGCCCACGGGCGATTATCTGCAGGCCTATTCCGAGGAGCAGGGCCTTGGCTTTGCCGGCCAGGCTGCGATGTATATTCTTTCGGGCGTGATTGGCGTGGCGGTGCTCACCATCGCATTCCGTCTGGTCTCGCTGACGGTCAAGGAAAGCGGTGCTCATGGCAATAGCCGAGCTGCCTAGCTGGCTTGCGACCGAGGAGCGATACGAGCCCGCGGGGGCTCGGCATCGTGTGATGCAAAAGAACGTCCTGCACCTGGCGAGCCTGCTTGAGCGGGTTCGCCTGGGTGGAGGCGCGAACGAGGGCGGGTCGATGGTCGACCGCGCCCTTTCTTGCGTTTCGGCTCCGGTGCGCCTGTTAGGGATGTTCGTTTGCGTCCTGTCCGTGTGTCTGGCGCAAAGCCCGCTGTACCTGATGTTGATGGCGGCGATCGCGTTGGTGCTGGTCGCGGTGCGCCCCGTACGTGGGCTGCGCGCTACCTTTGTGCCGGCGTTGGCTGCCGCGGGGTTTGCCGTGGTTCTGGCGCTGCCTGCCCTGCTGCTGGGTGCTTCTGCCACGGGCGCCATGCTCAAGATTGCACTCAAGACGTTCATTAACGTGTCGCTGGTGCTAGGTGTTTCGTGGACGCTCACCTGGAGCCGCATGTCGGCGGCGCTCAAAATGTTGCACCTGCCCGACGAGGTCATCTTTACTTTCGATATGGCGCTCAAGCATATCGAGGTGCTGGGACGCACGGCGCACGATCTGTGCGAATCGGTCATGCTGCGCAGCGTCGGTTCCGCGCCTGCGGGTTTTTCGCGCACCGACTCGCTGGCGGGTATCATGGGCATGACGTTTATCAAGGCGATGGAATGCAGCCGCGCGATGGATGAGGCTATGCTTTGCCGCGGCTTTGCCGGCGTGTATCCGGCGCCTGCACGCGCCGGGTTTGGCTGGCGCGATGCGGTCTATGCGGCCGGCGTGGTTCTGCTCGCCGTGTTGTGCGCGGTGCTGTAGGCGCTGCTGGTTCCGGCTGGGGATGCAAATAGGGAAGGGCGACGTTTTGACGATCGATATGAATAGTGCGGCGGGCACGAACGGTGCGGGCGCCGAGGCCACGCCGCTCATCGAGCTGCGCGACGTGGTGTTCTCCTATGCGGGGCATACGGTGGTCGACGGCGTTTCGCTGCAGGTCGATCGTGGTGAACTCGTTGCCCTGCTCGGTCCCAACGGCTGCGGTAAGACGACGATCATGCGCCTTATTAACGGCCTTGAACTTGCCGACGCAGGAGCATACCTGTTTGACCGGCACGTAATCGATGCGGCATATCTCAAGGATTCCGCGGCCGCTCAGCGTTTTCATCAGCGCGTGGGCTTTGTGTTCCAGAATGCCGACGCGCAGCTCTTTTGCGCTACGGTGGGCGAGGAAGTTGCTTTTGGTCCCGCGCAGATGGGGTTGCCGGCAGACGAGCTCGAGCGCCGCGTCCGCGATGCCATGGAGCTGTTCCAGGTTGCCGACCTTGCCGACGCCTCTCCCTATCAGCTCTCGGGCGGGCAAAAGAAGCGCGTGGCGCTGGCTGCGGTTGTGTCGATGAACCCCGATATCCTAGTGCTCGATGAGCCCACCAACGGGCTCGATGAGGACTCGTGCGACATCGTAGTCAACTTTTTGCTGGCCTACGTTGCTGCCGGTAAGACGGTTTTGATGAGTACGCACCATCAAGATTTGGTGCGCCGCCTGGAGGCCCGTGCCATCTATATCGATCGATATCACCATGTGGTCGAGGCGCCCGTGCCGTCGTATGGAACCGAAAGCGGTGCTGCGGAATAGTTGCTGCGTAGGGTATGTATGGCCGCCTGTGCGACTCTGCCGTGATGGTATAGTTAACCAGGTTTTATGGGGGTGGCTATGCCAAGTTGGAACATTCATATCGCTCAAACGGAGCGCTTGCTGGCACGTGCTAGCGTGCTTGCCGATAGCGTGCGCGACCGCAATGCCTTTTTGTTTGGCTGCGTGGTTCCGGATATCTTCGTGGGCTATATGGTCCCTGGCATCGCCGATCCCATTCCGTATCGCATTACGCACTTTGCAAAGCCCGAGCCTATCTCTAAGCCGCGCGAGCACGAGTTCTGGGATACCTATGTGGCGCCGCTGCTTAAAGGCGCACCCGCGGGCGAACCTGCTGAGGCTACCTCGATTGTCGAGGAGCGCGAGCGACTGAACCGCGTGCACTATCCTCAGCGCTACAGGGATGCCGAGCCGGTTGTCGGTCCCGGCGCCTGTGAGTTCTCGCTTGCGTCCGAAGATGTGGCGCAGTCGCTGCTCGATTTAACGCTGGGCGTCTGGTCGCATCTGGTGGCCGACACGGTATGGAACACGCGTGTGAACCAGTATCTGGAAGCACACGGCGGCAAGCCGTGCGAGGAATTCCGCATTAAAAAGCAGGGCGATTTTGACTGGTTTGGCAAGACGCTGGGCATCGTTTCCATTCCGCGTGCGACCGATCGCCTCTATACCGCTGCGACGCGTTTTGGGCAGTATCCCATCCATAAAGAATATGTGCTCAAGACTATCGGCGTCATGCACGAGATTGTACGCGAAAACCCCGGCGAGCCCGATCATCCGCCGTATCGCCTGCTAACCGAGGAGTTTTTCGATGCAACGTTTACCGAGGTCATCGAGCTGACCGAGGCGGGATTTGCGGCTCGCGTTGCTGCTTCTGACGTTCCCGCAGTCCCCCTGATCGCTAGCTGCTAGCCGGCCGGCTTAACGGTGAACAGTTCATTCCAATTGACCAACGGCTCCCGTCGCAGGGCGTCTTCGGTGGTGCGCTCGGCATCGGAGAGGCTTGCGACTGAACACAAATCGATGATGCGGCATACGAAGAAGGTCTAAAAAGGGCCCGGAAGGCAAAGCCTTCCGGGCCCTTTTGCAATGCAAGCGTGCTTGCAAGTGCGATTTAGCGCACCTGAGCGACGTAAGCGACGTTGGTCGAGGAGACCTTGTCCTCGAGCTGAACACTCATGCGGGGATCGCCGGCGGTAGCGACGGTCAGATCGCCGGCCTCGACGTAGCCGAGCTCCTTAGCGGTCTCGATCGCCTTGACGATCGTGCCGTTGACGGTGCCCTGGGTAATCTCGGCCTGGTGCGGGATAACGCCCCAGTACATGATCATCTGCTGGACGGCCCACTCGTGGCGGGAGAACGCGCAGATCGGCATGTTGGGACGGAAGTGCGAGATCAGGCGTGCGGTACGACCGGTGGTCGTCGGCACGGTGATGCACTTGGCGCCAACGGTGGTGGCCATGTTCACAGCGGACATACCCACAACGTTGTTGACGACGCGGGTGCCGTGAGCGTCGGCCGGAACCTCGAGCGGAGCGTGGGCCGGGAGGTACTTCTCGGTCTCGAGAGCAATGCTGGCCTGCATCTTAACGGCCTCGACCGGGTACTTACCGGCAGCGGACTCGCCAGAGAGCATAACGGCGTCGGTGCCGTCGTAGATGGCGTTAGCAACGTCGGCAACCTCGGCGCGCGTCGGGCGCGGGTTCTGCTGCATGGAGTCGAGCATCTGCGTAGCGGTGATAACGGGCTTGTAGGCCGCGTTGCACTTGGCGATGATCTCCTTCTGGATGTGCGGAACGAGCTCGGGCTTGATCTCGATACCCAGGTCGCCACGGGCGACCATGATGCCGTCGGAAGCCTCGAGGATCTCGTCGAAGTTCTCGACGCCCAGGGCGCACTCGATCTTCGGGAAGATCGTCACGTGCTCGCCACCGTTCTCGCGGCAAAGCTTGCGGATGCCGCGGACGGACTCGCCGTCACGGATGAAGGAAGCGGCGATGTAGTCGATGTTCTCGGTCAGGCCAAAGAGGATGTCCTGACGATCGCGCTCGGTGATGGCGGGCAGCGAGATGTTGACGTTGGGCATGTTGACGCCCTTGCGCTCGCCGATCAGGCCGTCGTTCTTAACGACGCAGGTCATGTCCTGGCCGCTGACGGACTCGACCTCGAGGGCAACCAGGCCGTCATCGATCAGGATGAGGGAGCCCTTCTCGACCTCGGAAGGCAGAGCCAGGTAGTCGAGGGAGATGTGCTCAGCGGTGCCGTGGAAATCCTCGGACGTGGGCTGAGCGGTGACGACGATCTTATCGCCGGTCTTGACGGCAACCTTCTTGCCGTCGACCAGAAGGCCGGTGCGGACCTCGGGGCCCTTGGTGTCGAGCAGGATGCCGACAGGCAGACCGAGCTCCTTGGAAATACGGCGGACGCGCTCGATGCGACCGTGGTGCTCGTCGTAGGAGCCGTGCGAGAAGTTAAAACGGGCGACGTTCATGCCCGCCTTGATCATCTCGCGGATGGTCTCGTCGCTATCGCAGGCGGGACCCATGGTGCATACAATCTTAGTGCGCTTGTACATTCAGACCTCCATCTGACATCGTCTTGCGCTGATAGATAAACCATAAGAAATAAAACCGAGATGATTATAACGAAATGCCGACCGAATACCCCAAAAAATCGACCGTATGCCGAAATGGAAGTTCATTTTTTGCGGGAAAAACGGTATATGAAAAATCTTTACCAACCACTCCAACCGCTGCTATCTGGGAGATATGTCAGTTTGGCGATGTGCCGAAGAAAAAACGTTTTACCAATGTTGAGCATCACACGGTCTGCACCGTTGCGTGCGGACCATATTTCCAAACCGATTGTTTTGGCTAGACGCGTCGCTTTGGGGTACCATAGCTCCACTATCAACTGCCGCTCAGCACGGCAGCCTTGATGAGCCCTTGCCCTTCTCCTGGGAATTATGATCGGGCATCAATCTGCTGAGTGGCCCGAATCCCAGGAGGGGACTCTATATGCAAAAGGAATACCTGTCCGCCGCGGCGGAGGTGCTCAGCGACCAAGGTGTCGATGAGAACCTCGGCCTGAGCAACGACGAGGCGTCTTCGCGCCTCGCCAAGACAGGCCCTAACAAGCTCGAGGAAGCCGAGAAGACACCGCTGTGGAAGCGTTTCTTTGAGCAGATGGCCGACCCCATGGTCATCATGCTGATCGTTGCCGCCGTCATCAGTGCGCTCACGGGCATGGTCAAGGGCGAGCCCGACTTTGCCGATGTTGCCATCATCATGTTCGTCGTTATCGTCAACTCGGTGCTGGGCGTGGTCCAGGAAGCCAAGAGCGAGGAGGCTCTCGAGGCCCTGCAGGAGATGAGTGCGGCGCAGTCCAAGGTGCTGCGCGACGGCAAGCTCGTGCACCTGCCGAGCGCCGAGCTCGTGCCCGGCGACGTGATCATGCTCGAGGCGGGCGACTCCGTCCCGGCCGACTGCCGCGTGCTCGAGAGCGCCACGATGAAGATCGAAGAGGCCGCGCTCACCGGCGAGTCCGTGCCCGTAGAGAAGCACGCCAACGTGATCGAGCTCGCTGCGGGCACCGATGACGTGCCGCTCGGCGACCGTAAGAACATGTGCTATATGGGCTCCACCGTCGTGTACGGCCGTGGTCGCGCCGTCGTGGTCGGCACCGGCATGAACACCGAGATGGGCAAGATCGCCGGCGCCCTGGCCGAGGCCAAGGAAGAGCTCACGCCGTTGCAAGTGAAGCTCGCCGAGCTCAGCCGCATCCTTACCATTATGGTTATCGTCATCTGCGTCGTCATCTTTGGCGTTGATATCATCCGCCACGGCGTGGGCAACGTTCTTACCGACCCGACCGCCCTGCTCGATACCTTTATGGTCGCCGTCTCGCTCGCCGTCGCTGCCATCCCCGAGGGCCTGGTCGCCGTCGTGACCATCGTGCTATCGCTTGGCGTGACCAAGATGGCTAAGCGCCAGGCAATCATCCGCAAGCTCTCTGCCGTCGAGACTCTCGGCTGCACGCAGACCATCTGCTCCGACAAGACCGGTACCCTTACCCAAAACAAGATGACCGTCGTCAAGCACGAGCTCGCTGCGCCCAAGGAGAAGTTCCTGGCCGGCATGGCGCTGTGCTCCGATGCTCAGTGGGACGAGGAGCTGGGCGAGGCCGTGGGCGAGCCGACTGAGTGCGCGCTCGTCAACGACGCCGGCAAGGCGGGCCTCACTGGCCTGACTGCCGAGCATCCGCGCGTGGGCGAGGCCCCGTTTGACTCGGGCCGCAAGATGATGTCCGTGGTCGTCGAGACCCTGGATGGCGAGTACGAGCAGTACACCAAGGGTGCGCCCGACGTGGTGATCGGCCTGTGCACCCATATCTACGAGGGCGATAAGGTCGTCCCCCTGACCGAGGAGCGCCGCGCCGAGCTCGTGGCGGCCAACAAGGCCATGGCCGACGAGGCCCTGCGCGTACTGGCGCTGGCAAGCCGCACCTACACCGAGGTTCCCGACGACTGCAGCCCCGCTGCGCTCGAGCATGACCTGGTCTTCTGTGGCCTGTCCGGCATGATCGACCCGGTCCGTCCCGAGGTGGCCGACGCTATCCACGAGGCGCACGACGCCGGTATCCGCACCGTCATGATCACGGGCGACCACATCGACACCGCCGTGGCCATCGCCAAGCAGCTGGGCATCGTCGCCGATCGCAGCCAGGCCATCACCGGTGCCGACCTCGATCGCATGAGCGACGAGGAACTCGACGCGCACATCGAGGACTACGGCGTGTACGCCCGCGTCCAGCCCGAGCACAAGACACGCATCGTCGAGGCTTGGAAGTCGCGCGACCAGATCGTGGCCATGACGGGCGATGGCGTCAACGACGCCCCGTCCATCAAGCGCGCCGACATTGGCGTTGGTATGGGCATCACCGGTACCGACGTCACCAAGAACGTCGCCGACATGGTACTTGCCGATGACAACTTCGCTACCATCATCGGCGCCTGCGAAGAGGGTCGTCGCATCTACGACAACATCCGCAAGGTCATCCAGTTCCTGCTTTCGGCCAACCTTGCCGAGGTGTTCTCGGTGTTTATCGCCACGCTCATCGGCTTTACCATCTTCCAGCCGGTGCAGCTGCTGTGGGTGAACCTGGTCACCGACTGCTTCCCCGCGCTTGCGCTGGGCATGGAGGATGCCGAGGGCGACATCATGAAGCGCAAGCCGCGCAACGCCAAGGACGGTGTCTTTGCCGGACATATGGGTCTGGACTGCGTGGTCCAGGGCCTAATCATCACCGCGCTGGTGCTGGCGAGCTTCTTTGTGGGCGTGTACTTTGACATGGGCTACATCCACATCGCCGATATGATCGCCGGCAATGCCGACGAGGAAGGCGTGATGATGGCGTTCATCACGCTCAACATGGTCGAGATTTTCCACTGCTTCAATATGCGCAGCCGTCGTGCGTCGCTGTTCACCATGAAGAAGCAGAACAAGTGGCTGTGGGCTTCCGCCGCGCTGGCACTGGTGCTGACGGTGATCGTGACCGTGCAGCCGACGCTTGCCGAGATGTTCTTTGGCCCCGTGACGCTTGAACTCAAGGGCGTTGTCGCTGCCCTGGGCCTGGCCTTCCTGATCATCCCGCTGATGGAGATCTACAAGGCGATCATGCGCGCGGTCGAGAAGGAGTAGGTCGAAAGGCCATCCTTCCCACCGGCCCGACCGCCTGCGGGGTTTCTTCCTCGCTGGTCCTCGCGCTTCGCGCTGCGGGATCGCTCGGAAGAAACCCCTCCCGGCGGGCGGGCCTTCGGATAACCTCGCGGGACCATTGGCTGAGGGAAAGTATGTGAGTCGGTCGAGCGTTTGCTCGACCGACTCTTTTTTTGTGGGTAAAATACCTGCTCAGTTGTGTGGTTTTGTGCTGGGAGGCATCTGTGGGCAAGGCTAAGGCTAAGGCGAAGAAAAAGACGACGGGGGCGCGGGCTAAGCGCGATCGTCGTCGGAAGCTCGCGACCGAGGCTCCCGCACCTGCTGAGGAGCTGCTGGCAAGCGTGCCGGGGCTCGACGCGCTGCAGGATGTTCCGGCGTTTGATGACCTGCCGGTCGATGAAGCCCAGCAGGCTGCCTTTGATGATTTCTGCGCACATGCCGAGGAGCCCGAGCAGATGCAGCTTGGCGCCGTGGTGCGCTTGGATCGCGGGTTTCCACTGGTGGCGACTGCCGATGACACGTTTCGTGCCGAGCATGCTGTGGGGTTTGCCAAGTCACGCGGCGAGGACGAGGTCCTGCTGCCTGCCGTGGGCGATCGTGTGGCGGTGCGCCGCGCTCCCGGGCACGATATGGGCGTGATTGAGTGCGTGCTGCCGCGCCGTACGAGCTTTGAGCGTTGGCGCGGCCGTGCCCGCGGGGAGCGTCAGGTGCTCTGCTCCAACGTGGATAGCGTGCTAATCGTGCAGGCGCTCGGTGCCGGCGAGGTGCTGCTCGACCGCGTGGCGCGCTCGCTGGTGTTGGCGCTCGACTGCGATGCCGAACCGGTGGTGGTACTCACCAAAGCTGACCGCTGCGATGCCGAGGAACTCGAGCGCGATCTGGACCGCGTGCGCCGCCTGGTGGGTCCGGACGTGCGCGTGATCGTGACGTCCTCTGCCGAGGGCCGCGGCCTGGACGAGGTCCGTGCCTGCGTGCCCGCCGGGAGCTGCGCCATGATTCTGGGCGAGTCGGGTGCCGGCAAGTCGACGCTGCTCAATGCGCTGCTGGGCCACGATACGTTGGCGACCGGCGGTGTGCGCGAACGCGACGATCAGGGCCGTCACACTACCGTCGCGCGCGTGATGGTGGCACTGCCGGGCGACGCCGGCGTGATCGCCGATGCCCCGGGCCTGCGTAGCCTGCCGCTCGTGGGTCACGAGCGGGGTCTGGCGCGCGCTTTCCCCGAGATTGTCGAGGCATCGCGCGCGTGCCGGTTTGGCGATTGCACGCATGTCCATGAGCCGGGCTGCGCCGTTCGCGAGGCCGAGGACGCCGGGCAGATCGATAGCCTGCGTCTGGAAACGTTCCAAAACCTGGCGTCATCCATGCGCGTGAGTGCTCAAATGCTCGATCCCGATGTCCATCTGTAATTGATTTTTCCTATGACAGCCGTCTCCCAACTGTTCGGGAGACGGCTTTTTTGCTGTGGAAAAGCCTCGAAACATGCAGTTTGCTGACGTGCTGACCAAAACCTTGCCACGAGCTTGACGGGCTGGTCAGCTTTTGGTCAGCGATTGGTTTGACATCGAAAACCAAGATTGCGATTGCGCCGCTTTGCACTCTGACCGCCCAGACAATGGTGGTACGGGCATTCGCCCGGCACTGCCATGAGAGGAGCGGCCGTGAACAAGAGCAAGCGCATCGCCATCAGTCTGGTCGCGGGCGTGCTCGCTGCTCTGCTCTGCATGGTTTACGGCTCGTCGATCCGCTCGCAAGCCGAACAGGTCCAGGCTGAGACCTTGGCCAAGTACGGTGGCGATCGCGTCGAAGTTTGCGTCGCGGCGCGCGATATCGATGTGGGCGAGACCCTCGATGAGACCAATGTCATAACCCAGGAATGGCTGACGAGCCTGCTGCCGCGTGACGCAGCGACCGAGCTGCGCCAGGTGCGCGGCGACGTGACGACTTCGCGTATTCCCAAAAACGCCGTGATCTGCAATGTCTACACCAAGGCCGAGAGCCGCAAGCTCGAGGTGCCTAAGGGCAAGGTCGCCGTTTCGGTGGCGGTCGATGCCGAGCACTCGGTCGGCGGTGCTACGGGCGTGGGCAGCTACGTGGATGTGTATGTGCAAAAAGACGGCGTGACCGATCGGCTGTGCGGCGCGTACGTGATCGATACCAGTGAGGATTCCGGTGCCACGCGCGAGGGCAAGATCGAATGGGTGACGCTGGCGGCTGACCCCGAAGACGTCAAGGAACTGCTGGGAGCCTCGGGCAAGGGAACGGTCAGCTTGACGATTCCCGCCACGGCGCGCGGCAAAAAGAGCGGAGGCGACGAGTGATGAAGGCGATCTGGCTTGCGTGCTGCGCGTGCGGCGATTACGGGCTGTTGCAGCGGGAAGTCGAGGGCCGTGATGCGGGTGCACAGGTGCTTCGCGTGGGTGACCTGGACGGGCTGGTTTCCATGGCGCGGGCGTTTCCGTCGCGCCGCGGGGCTGCCATCATCGCGGCGTCTCTGTTTGATACCGAAGATGTGCGCAAGACTGTTGCGCGCCTGACGGCCGAAGGCCGCGTGAGTCGCGTGGTCGTGTTGATAGAAGCGCTCGATCCGTCGGATATCGAGGGGCTGTTTCGCGCGGGGGCGACCGAGGTCATCGCTGCACACAGTATATGCGGCAACGGGCGCGCGGGCGAGGGAGCGGTTGATTCCGATCGGCGCATGACGATTGAGCCCGATGCTTTTGTTGATAGGGAACCCGGGGCGCCTCGCGCTACAAGAGGCCCGCGTGTTGATGATTATGGAAAAGCGGAAGCCGAGCATGGTCGGCGCCCCCGGAACCCCCTTGTATACGATGACGCTGGAGGGCCGGCGCAGCATGCTGGCGACTCCCCGGCAGTAGATATGGGATACGTGCACGGCGTGAATCTGGCGGATGAACTCGACGAAGTTGAGGGCCTTGCCGGGTGCGGCGAGTTGTCGCTGATGCAGCATGAGCAGATTGCGCAGAACGAGCCTGCCTCGCAGACCGAACAAGCAGCCATGCCGGCTTGGACGCAGCACGTGGTTGCGGCGGGGGAGACGGGGACGCTGTCACCGACGCCCGCCCCGCCGCCTCCGATGCCGCCGGCAGACGCTACCGCTCCGCCGCATCGAGCTCCAGTCATCTGCGCTATTTCGGGTTCGGGCGGTTGCGGCAAGTCGACGATCGTTGCCGCCATGGCACACACATCGTCGCTGTTGGGCTTGCGTGCCGCCGTGCTCGACCTGGACCTGATGTTTGGAAACCTTTACGACTTGTTAGGCGTCGATGCTCCGCGCGATATGGCGGCACTTATCGAGCCATCGGCGGCGGGCGCGCTCACCGAGCCGGATATCGTAGCCACATCGATGCGCGTGGCGCCGGGCGTTACGCTCTGGGGTCCCGTCGCGGCGCCCGAGCAAGCCGAGCTCATGGCACGTCCGGTGGAGCTACTGCTTGATGTCCTGCGTCGCGAATCCGACGTGGTCTTTATCGATACCTCGGTCTTTTGGGGCGACGCCGTGGCGGCTGCGGTGGCGGCGAGCGACCGTTGCCTGGTCGTTGGCGATGCGGCGGTGTCGTCCGCGGCATCGGCGTCGCGCGTCATTGAACTGGCAAGTCGAGTAGGTGTGCCGCGCACGCGTATGAGCGCCGTGTTCAACCGGTTCGGTGCGCGCGGGGCAGACGAGGACGTCGCTATGCGCTTTGAGATTGCCTGTGCGTTGAGCTCCAAGATTCGTATCGCCGATGGCGGGCAGGATCTCGCCGCGCTCATGGCGTTTGGGCGTGCTGACGAGGCAGTGGGGCAGACCAGCGCTTTTGCGACCAGCGTGCGCGAGGCCACGCGCGAGATGCTCGTGGAACTGGGGTGCGCCGTCGGCCCTTGGAGCGATATGGTCGCCGACCGTGCAATGCGCACCGAACGCCCGCGTATCCGCCTTCCCTGGTCGCACGAGGGTGATCAGCGATGAGCCTGCAAACGAGGATTAAGGCTGCCGGCGCTGCGGCGGCGGCAGCGCCTGTAGATGCGGGGCGTCGCCGCGCCGTGAAACGACGCACCAAGCGCGCCGTGATGGACCGCATGGGTTACGACGAAGTGGCGCGTATCAGCGCCTATATCGACCCGGCACTTGCCCGCTCGGAATTGCGTCCTGCGGTGGAGGCGGCGCTCAATGTTGAGGAGCCGACCGATCTCGCGACGCCCGAGCGCGAGGCCATCATCGACGAGATTTTGGATGACGTGGTGGGCTTGGGGCCGTTGCAGCCGCTCATCGAGGACGACACCGTTACCGAGATCATGATCAACGGCTGCCGCTCGGCTTTCTTTGAACGCGGCGGCGTCTTGTACCCCATCGAGCATGCGTTTGAGGATGATGAGCAGATCCGTGTGCTTATCGACCGCATTATCTCGCCACTTGGCCGCCGTATCGACGAGCGCAGCCCCATCGTCAACGCCCGCCTTAAAACGGGCTATCGCGTCAACGCGGTGATTCCGCCTGTGGCGATTGACGGACCGATTCTCACCATCCGAAAGTTCTCGGACCGTATCTGCTCGCTGGACGAGCTCGTGGGGTTGGGATCGCTGCCGCTTTGGTATGCGCAGCTGCTGTCGTGTGCGGTGTCGCTGCGACAGGACTTGGCGGTTGCGGGAGGCACGGGATCTGGTAAGACCACCCTGCTCAACGCGTTGTCATGTGAGATTTCCACCGGCGAGCGCATCGTGACGATCGAGGACTCTGCCGAGCTCAAGTTTGCGCATCATCCGCACGTGGTGCGCCTAGAGGCGCGCGAGGCTTCAATTGAGGGCGAGGGCGCGGTGACGATCCGCGACCTGGTGACTAATGCCCTGCGCATGCGCCCCGACCGCATCGTGGTGGGCGAGGTGCGCGGTGCCGAGTGCTGCGACATGTTGCAGGCCATGAACACGGGCCACGACGGGTCGCTCACCACGCTTCATGCGGGTTCAGAACAGGAGACCGTGGTGCGTCTGACGTTGCTTGCACGTTATGGCATCGATCTGCCGAGCGAGCTCATCGAGGAGCAGATTGCCATGGCACTCGACGGTATCGTGATGTCCGAGCGCCACGCCGATGGCAGGCGCTTCGTCTCCTCGTATTCGGGGGTGCGACGCGCCGCATCGGGCGGCGTAGAGCTCGAGCGCTATGTGACGTTCGATGCCGCCGAGCGCACCTGGACGCTTGACCGCGAGCCGCCGTTTATCGCAGAAGGCCTGCGGTCGGGGACGCTCACACAAGAGGAGGTGGACGAATGGAGATCACTGTGCCCCTCGTCGTAGGGGGCTTGGCAGGGCTTTCTGTCGCGACGGCGTGCGGGGCGGAACCTCGTGTGCCGCAGGTACCGCCGGCGGAGCTGGCACGTCAGGCGCTCGAGACGGTGGCAGAGAAGCTGCCGCGTGAGCTGGTGGAAAACGATCTGCTGAAAAAGATCGCCCGTTCGTGGGCATCGCTGGCTCCGGCGCATCGCCTTGGCCTCGTGATCGAAGATGCTTCGGGACGTTTGGCGTTTCTGCTGCTATCGAGCGGTGTCTGCTGCGTTTTACTAACGATGGTGTCGTTATCGCCCCTCGGATTTGCCTTGGGACTTGTTGCTCCGTTTGCCGTTGGTGCCGCCCGGGATGGCTTTGAGAGCCGGCGCGAGCAACACGATGCAGAAGAGGCGATGCCCGAGGCGTTTACCGCACTTTCCATGTCGCTTGCCTCGGGACATTCGCTGGCCCAGGGCATGCGCTTTGTGGGCGCTCATGCGCAAGAGCCAGTGCATACCGAGTTTTTGCGGGTGGCGGCGGCGATCGATTGCGGCATCTCGGCGACCGACGCGCTCGATGACTTGCTCGTACGTATCGACGCCCCCGGTCTTTCGCTTGTGACCTTGGCGCTTAAGGTGTCTCAGCGCACCGGCGCTCCGCTTGCCGACTTACTGTCCGAGGCGTCGAGCATGGTGGGGGAGCGCATTGAGCTCAAGCGCCGCCTGGATGTTAAGACGTCGCAGGCTCGCATGTCTGCGCATATGGTCGCGGCGATGCCGGCGGGCATGTGCGCGGTGTTGGCGCTGCTTTCGGCAGATTTTCGTCGCGGTCTTGCGACGCCTGCCGGCGCGGGCGCTGTGGTGCTGGGTCTTGCCCTCAACGCCGTTGCCCTGGTGGTTATCCGGCGCATTATGCGGGTGGAGCTATGAGCGCCTCGGTTGCAGTTGCGGCTTGCCTGTGCGCCCTGAGTGTATTTGTCGCGACGGGTTTTGATCGGGCGGATGCACGCAAGATCGCAGGGGCCTGCAAGCGCGAGGCGGTGCTGGTCGCTGCCGCGGGTCGCTCGGTGGTCGATGCTCTGACCGCGCGAGTGAAGGGCGCGGTTGGAGCGGGCGGCCCGGCGCGAGTGTCGCTCGGCGAAGTGTCCGAGATGATCGATGTTGTGCGCTTGGGTCTTTCGGCCGGTCTTTCGTTTGATGCGGCGCTTGAGATTTTCTGCGCCAACCGCCGGTCAGTGCTGGCTCTTCGCCTTGAGCGCGCCTGCATGGCGTGGCAGGTGGGCGTGGGCACGCGTGAGGACGAGTTGTTGGCCGCCGCGCGCGACCTGGACGTGCGAGCGCTCGAGACCTTTGCCATCACGGTGGGGCAGGCGCTCGCCCTGGGTGCCCCACTTGCCGAGACGCTGGCCGCTCAAAGTCGCGAGATCCGTGCGGCTCATCGCGCCGCGGTCGAGCGCGAGATCGAGCGTGCGCCCGTCAAGCTGTTGATTCCCACCGGCACGCTCATCTTGCCGGCGTTGCTTCTGTCCATATTGGGCCCGCTGCTGGGAGCAGGCGGGATGATGTAGGGAGGAATACATGAACACGATGGTCGAAGTTGCTGACAAGGCTTGGAGCTGGGCTTTTTGCCGGGCGATTCACACTCGCCAGCATGCCAAGGAGCTGTTGCAGGAGGAGAGCGCGCAGGGTACCACCGAGTACGCCATTTTAGTGGGCGTACTTGTGGTGATCGCGATTATTGCCATCGTTGCATTTAAAGGCAAGGTTAAAGAGCTATGGGATGCGATCAGCGAGGGCATCAACAGCCTGTAGAGGGCGAGCGCCCCATCGGGGTGCTGCTGGTGTTTGCTTGCCTGACCGTGGCGATAGCGGCGGTGCTTTGGGGGCTTAACGCCGCGCGGCAGCAGCGTCCTGGGACCGCCTCCGATTTGGGCTCAGATTCGGCGGTGGCGTCTCAAAAAGATGAGATGCGAGATGCGGACGATTCGGATGTCGCTGTCACGGCGCAAACCTTTCTGCGGACGCTCGACAAGCGGTCTGGCACTGCGACGGATTCGCCTGAGGGCAACGCGATTGCGGTCCGGCTTGCATGGTCCGAGGACCGACCGATGACCGAAGCGGCGGCGGATATGCTGCGTGCCTATCGCGAGGTACCCACGGCGCAACTTGCTCTGAGCGGCTATCTCGACATCAAGGGAAACGTGTGGGGCGCCATCGTGCGCGACGGACGCGGCTGGGTCGATATGGTGACAATTGCCGCGGATGCTGGCGATGCTTCGTGTCGTCTGCGCGCCGTGCGCCTGAGCCCGCAGGCAACGGACTCAAAGGAGGGATCGTGAAATGCATGATGTCCTGCGTGAGGAATCTGCCCAGGCGACGGTCGAATACGCCATCGTCACGGTGGCGCTGTTATCGATCGTGCTGGCGATCGCGGGACTTTGGCGTGCCGGCACCGATGGGCGCTTGGCGGCGCTGGTTGAGCGGGCGGCATCTCATGGCGTTGCCTCGACGTCGGTTATCGACGCCGCTGCGGCCGCTAAGGACATCGCGTTGTATTGATGCCGCGCGCGAGGACCGGGCGCAGTCTACGGTCGAGGCCGCTTTTTTGCTGCCGACGTTTCTGACACTCATCCTTCTCGCGCTGCAACCGGTGTGCCTGCTCTATACGCGCGCGGTCATGGAGTCTGCCGCCGCCGAGACCGCGCGGCTCATGACCACGACGACGGCGGAGGACGACGATCTTAAGGAGTTCGCCCGCCGCCGACTTGCCGCAGTGCCCAACGTTTCGATCTTTCATGCCGGCGGGCCGTTGTCGTGGGATATCGAGCTTGGCCGGGCCGGTGCGGGTGGCGTCTCGTCCGTGTCCGTTTCCGGCGAGGTCAAGCCGTTGCCTGTGATCGGTGCGTTTGCGCAGGCTATGGGTGGTACCGCCGAGGGCGGCTACGTTGAGCTCAAGGTCGATGTCTCGTATCAATCGCGTCCCGAATGGCTGGAGGGAGATTATGATTCGTGGATTGCTGCATGGGATTAAGCGTTTCTGGTCTAGACGCGTTTTGACGCACCGTCCGAGCTGCCATCGCAAGCGAGGCGGCTTTATGGGTCGAGCCGGTGTCGATCTGTTTATCGAAGACGGCGCCTATACCACGCTTTCTTCTGCCGTGGTCATCCTAGTGGTGCTCACATTGTTGTTTTCGTCGACCGCGGCGATATGGAGCATGTCGCGTGCCGGGGATACCCAGGTGGCGGCTGATAGTGGCGCGCTGGCGGGTGCCAACGTAGTGTCGTCCTATCACACGGCTGCCACGGTGGTTGATGCGAGCATCTTGAGTCTGGGGCTGGCGGGGTTTGCCACGATCGGGACGGGCCTGGTCGCCATCCTCATCCCGGGTGCCGAGCCGGTTGCCGGCAATATGGTCGACACCGGGATCGAGATCATTAAAACGCGCAACAAGTTTGCCAAAAGCGCATCGGAAGGCTTACAGAAAATCGAGACGGCCCTGCCGTATCTGATCGCCGCGCGTGCCACGCAGGCGGTGTCGGCGCAGGATACCGATAGTGTGACCTATACCGGTACGGCGCTTGCCGTGCCCAGGACATCCGAGTCTGACTTCGCTGCGCTCAAAGGGTCAGAGATCTCGACCGATACCATTAAAGACACATCAGATGATTTAGAGGGTGCGGCCGAGGAGCTGCGGAAGGCTTCTGAGGACACGGCGAAGGCTAAAGAGCGTGCTTGGCTGGCGGATTGTGGTGGGTCTGACAAGGGCTCGGTCGGCAGCTGTTCTTGCATGTGGGAGCGTGCGAAAAGCCTAACGGATCTCTCCGGTGTTCAAAATCCGCATTACTCATCGAGCGTTACGTGGGAGCCCCAAGTTGCCCTTGATCGCGCGAAGGACTACTACCATTGGCGTCTGACAAATGAGAAGCCCCACGGCTCGAGTGTCGAGATGAAGGCAGAGTCTGCGGCGCGTAAGGCGTTTTATACCTATGCGAGCGCGGAGGTCGATCGGGCACATATAACCGAGAACGGAGACAGGGTTTCCTCCTATATTCCGCTGCTGCCGCGCAACTCTGATGAGGTTCGGGCGACGGAGCTCTATACCGATGCGGTGTGGCCGACGAGCGTGAACGATGACAAGGCGTATCTGCATTACGGGACGACCTGCCCTAACTATAAGAAAGGGACGCCGAGCGGATTTGCTTCGGTTGCCGATTACGATGGACAGGATAAATGCAGCAAATGCCATTTTGGCGTTTCGTCGCTTGGTGCTGTTGCGGCGCCTTCAACCTCTATCGAAAACGGCTTCGAGTATCACTTTGACAAGTTTAAAGACGCCCTGGAAGGCTACGTCGAATGCCGCAACAAAGAGCTCGAGCTCGAACGTCAGACCGAAGACGAGACCGACCGTGCGAGCAATGCGTTTGACCAGGCCATCAAAGCGCTTTCGGGCGAGCGTCCGCGTATCGCTCCTCCCGGTCGCAACGGCGTGGTTGCCTTTGCGGTTTCGGGTGCCATCTCGAGCCCCGATGAGCTCAACTCTTCGTTTAACACGGCAGTCAGGCTTGGCGATCGCGGTGCCATCTCTGCCGCGGTGCTGGCGCCCGATGAGGCGACGGCGCAAAACAACGTGCTTTCGCGATTTTTCTCGACATTGAAGGAACGCTCGGGTGGCGTTGCCGGCGTACTCGATGGCGTCATGGATGTCTGGGGACGGCTGCTTGTGGGATACGGAGACATCCAAGGTTCGGCCGACGAACTTATGGACGAGATGATTAAAGGCCTAGGAGGGGGCAGCGGCGCGTTGGGCTCCATCGCATCGTGGCTCGGCGATATCGTTTCGGCGTCCGTGGCGGCGTTGGATCTGGAGCCGTGCGACTTGCGCCTGCGAAAGCCGGTGCTGACTGATTCCGCCAACGTCATTAAGAGCCCGGGGTCTGACATTGCCGGTCTCTCTCAAGCGCAAGACAAGCTGCGAAGTATTCCGTTGGGCGTGACCGATCCCAAGGCGCTTTGCGAAGCGCTGGAATATCAAGTCGAGCGCACCATCAGCGGCACGACGTTCACGCTTGCGGAGATTCCGCTGCCCGGCGGCGGTTCCATCCCACTTACCGTCGATGTCACCACACTGGCGGGTGCCCTGGGCGGTGGGTCGTAATGGGCATCCGCACGCGCCTGTGCGAGGAGTGCGCCCAGGCGACGGTCGAGATGGCCGTGGTCACGCCCGTCCTGCTGGTTCTGGCGCTTATCGTGTACAACGTCATGGTCTTTGCCGGTGCGGTCGCACGCTTCGATCGCGTGGTGCCCGATATCGTGCTAGCACATGCCGTGGCGCCGAGCGGGGAGGGCGATGGCAGCTCCATCGATGCTTCCGCGACCGTTCAGGCTCAGATCCAACATGCCATGGAAGGCTATGACTTGCTGATCGAGGTCTCGAGCGAACAGGGTGCGACGACATCGGATGGCGGTTTGCTTTCGCTTTCCGGCACGTTTAGGACCTACACCTGCACCATGCACTATGAGCCGTGGCCGACTTCTCTCAGCATCGCTGGCGTTCCGCTGGGGGCGCCGACAACGTTGTCGCACGAGCGCGCGGTGACGGTCGATCCATGGCGCCCGGGGGTGGTCATGTGACCGCGGTCTCGTCCTACATCGCCTACGCGCGGGCACTCAATAGGCTGGGTTGGACGCCGGCGGAGTTTGTGGTGGCGGAGTCGTTTGTCGTGCGCCTGCGCGGCATGCTGGGACGGCATCCGGTTGCCGCCAACGGCTTGCCGCTCGTCATGGCGTTTCCACGCTGCTCTTCGGTCCATACGTGTTTTATGGCCTATCCCATCGATATCGCCTTTATCGATGCACGTGGCTATGTCCTCGTATGCTACGAAAACGTACGTCCCTGGCGTATGTGCTCCTGCCCCGGCGCCTGGGCCGTACTAGAGCGTCCTTCAATCATTGTTTCGACCCCTGCTCTCCAACGCGTGCCGGCTTAAGAATTGGCGACAGCGGACTTTCGTCATACGAAATTGGGTAAGATGGAGGAGAAGATGCATGGATGTTGAGATCCATCCCAACGCTAAAAAGCACCTGACGGAAAAGCAGGTGCTTAGCGCTTGGCTTGCGGTTACTGAGTGCATTCGTCGCGAGCCGAAGGGCGAGCCGCTGAGATGGCTTGCGATTGGATGGCTCCCAGACGGACGAAGCGTGGAGCTTGTCGCGGTCGAGCTTGTCCGTGGGGGCTTATCATTCATGCCTTGTCTCCAGTCCAGAAGAAATTTTGGCAGGAGATTGAACGGGCTCGGCAAAGGGGTCGATGATGGGCAAGACGTATACGGCCGCTAATGGTCAGGTTGTAACGGATGAAATGATTGACGCGTGGTGCGAGTCGTACGAGCGCGGAGAGTTTCCGGATGGCGAACACACCGTTGGTGAGATCGTGCATGGACGGCCCCCACTCTCAGGTGAGGGGACGGCAACGCTGTCGGTCAAGATTCCTCTGGGAATGAAGGAGGCCATTCGTCGACGGGCGGCTGCCGAGGGGATGACTCCAAGTGAGTTTGCCCGTGCGGCTCTGAGCGAAAAACTTCTTGCTGCCGGCTGATGCCTCTGACGTGCCGATTTAAAGAACCGAGGCTGTGCTCAAAAACTTTTTTAAAATTCTCGGTTGACCGGAACGCGTCCTTGGTTATACTAATCAAGCCTTGAAACAAGGCACACCTCAAATGGCTGGGTAGCTCAGTTGGTAGAGCAGAGGACTGAAAATCCTCGTGTCAGGGGTTCGATTCCCTTCCCCGCCACCTTGAATTGACTAGGACCTCTGCAAAGGGGTCCTTTTCTTTTATGCAGCTCCCACATGGAATCGAACCCCGTGAGGGCGCGGAGCTGAGTAAACGCGTAAGCGTTTGCCAGCGCAGCTCGCAAGGCGCGTAAGCGCCGCAGCGGTCCGTCCGCGCAGCGCGCGGACGCGATTCCCTTCCCCGCCACCTTGAATTGACTAGGACCTCTGCAAAGGGGTCCTTTTCTTTTATGTAGGGTTCTGCGGAAACTGCGTCCCAGAATAAGGGCTCAGAACGGGACACACTTTCCGGTGCCTGCCTCCGGCGCGCGTACACACCTCGTCGCACCATTCCGAGCCCGCCCGCCCCAGACATTCCTCCCACTTTCGCGTCACTTTACAGACCGTTCGGTCGCCTGTCCGCACACGCGGGTATACTCAAAACGATACTTATCCTATGCAATACGATGCGGGTTCGACCTGCATGATCCGAAGGGGGCAGTGATGGAGAGGATACTCGGCGTTAATCTCTCTGGCTGGTTTATTCCCGAGCCTTGGGTGACCCCGTCGCTGTACGCGGCGACCGGTGCATCCAACGCGGCCGAGCTACAGGAGGCCATGGGTACCGCCGCCTATAACGAGCGCATGCGCCGCCATTACGAGACGTTTGTGAGCGAGGACGATTTTCGTCGCATGGCGCAGATCGGTCTCAATGCCGTGCGTCTGCCGGTGCCCTGGTATGCCTTTGGCTCACAGGAGTCCGATGCCTCCTACATATCGGTTGTCGATTACATCGACCGCGCAATTGAGTGGGCTGCCAAATACGACATCCGCGTGCTGCTCGATCTGGCAACCGTGCCCGGTGGCCAGGGCGATTCCAACGATTCGCCCACCACGCCGGAGGCTGTTGCCGAGTGGCATTCGTCCACCAACGGCCGTCATGTCGCACTCGACGTGCTCGAGCGCTTGGCCGATCGCTATGGCGAGGCCGAGAGCCTGCTGGGCATTGAGCTGCTGGACACGCCGCAGATGAGCGTTCGCAAGAGCCTCTTCACCATGACGGATGGCATTCCCGCTCACTACCTGCGCAATTTCTATCGCGATGCCTACGAGCTCGTCCGTTCGTATATGCCCGAGGATAAGATCGTCGTCTTCTCGTCGTCGGGGCATCCCAGCGAGTGGAAGCATTTTATGCGCGGCGCCAAGTACAAGAACGTCTACATGGACCTTCACCTGTACCATTACCGCGACGAGTATGCGCTCGACATCACGAGCCCCCGCGGGCTGACGACGGCGATTTCGCGTAACAAGCGCGAGCTTAAAGAGGCGATTTCGACTGGGTTCCCCGTGCTGGTGGGCGAATGGTCGGGCGCGGCGATCTTTGCTAACTCGTCGGTTACGCCCGAGGGCCGCAATGCCTACGAGCGCGTGTTTATCGCCAACCAGCTGGCTTCGTTTGCGCCGGCTGCCGGTTGGTTCTTCCAAACGTGGAAGACCGAGAAGCGCATTGCAGCATGGGACGCCCGCGCGGCGCTCGGTACGCTCGAGCGCGGCATGATTGAATAGGTTGATATGACGCAAAACAGCGCCCATACGGGCAAACTCTATGTGGTCGGCACGCCCATCGGCAACCTAGGCGACCTGTCCCCGCGCGTTGGCGAGGCTTTTGCCGCCGCCGATGCCATTTGCTGCGAAGACACGCGTGTGACGTCAAAGCTGCTGATGCACCTGGGTATTTCCAAGCCGCTTGTCCGTTGCGACGAGAATGTGATCGCTAGCCGTGCTGCCGGCCTGGTCGACCGTCTGCTGGCGGGGGAGACCCTCGCCTTTGCCTCGGACGCCGGCATGCCGAGCGTGTCCGATCCCGGCCAGGCGCTGGTCGAGGCGGCGCGTGAGGCCGATGTGCCTGTCGAAGTTATTCCCGGACCCTCTGCTTGCGTCACGGCACTCGTTTCGTCCGGCATTCCCTGCGAGCATTTTTTCTTCGAGGGCTTTTTGGGCCGAAAGCACGGCGACCGTGTGCGCCGTTTGCAGCGCCTTGCCGTGGTGCCCGGCGCACTCATCTTCTACGAGTCTCCACATCGCATCGTGGCGACGCTCGAGGCCGTGGCGGAGGTCTTTCCCCAGCGTGAGCTTGCCGTCTGCCGCGAACTCACCAAGCTGCACGAGGAGGTCTTGCGCGGGCTCGCTGACCAGCTTGCCGAGGAGCTGCGTGCTCGCGGCGAGGTAAAGGGCGAGATTGCGCTGGTCATCGCGCCGCCGAGCGAGGACGAGGAGGCCGGCATCGCGCCGGTTGGCGCTGCGGTAGCGGATCCCGACGATGCCCTGCGCGAGGATATCCGCACCGCGCTCGAGGAGGGGGAGCCCGCCTCTGCGGTGGCCAAGCGCCTGTCTCAGAAGTATTCGCGCCGCAAGCGCGATGTCTATGCCATGGTGCTCGATATGCAATAGATGGAGGATATCCAGCCCTTGCGCTAGAATCATCCCCTGTATGCAACGTTTTTCTGGAGGACAAACCCCATGGATCAAAGCAAGCCTTCGTTCTTTATCACGACGCCCATCTACTACGTCAACGCCGATCCGCACCTGGGCACGGCTTATTCCACCATCATCGCCGACGTTCAGGCTCGCTATCGCCGCTCCGCCGGCTATAACGTCAAGTTCCTGACCGGCATGGACGAGCACGGCGAGAAGGTCGCCGAGGCCGCAGCCAAGCATGGCATGACGCCGCAGGAGTGGACCGACAGCCAGGCTCCGCACTTCAAGGAGCTTTGGAGCAAGCTCGAGATCTCCAACGACGACTTCATCCGCACCACCGAGCCGCGCCAGCATCATGCCGTGCAGTACCTGTGGGAGCGCATGAAGGAGTCCGGCTATCTGTATAAGGGCAGCTACGACGGTTGGTATTGCGTGCCTGACGAGACCTACTTCACCGATACGCAGGTCCAGAAGGGCGACGAGGAGTACGGCAGCGTCGGCCAGCATCTATGCCCCGACTGCCACCGTCCGCTTGAGCGCGTCCAGGAGGAGTCCTACTTCTTTAAGCTTTCCGCCTTCCAGGACAAGCTTCTCAAGCTCTATGACGAGCACCCCGACTTTGTCGAGCCTGCGTTCCGCATGAACGAGGTTCGCAGCTTTGTCGAGGGCGGCCTCAACGACCTTTCCGTGAGTCGCACGAGCTTTGACTGGGGCATCCAGGTTCCGTTTGACGAGGGCCATGTGACCTATGTATGGTTTGACGCGCTGCTCAACTATATGACGGCCGTCGGCTACGGTGTCGACACCGACGAGGCGCGTGCCGAGCTGGCCTATCGCTGGCCCGCGCAGTTCCACATCGTGGGTAAGGACATCATCCGCTTCCACTGCGTCATTTGGCCCGCCATGCTCATGGCCATCGGCGAGGCCCTGCCCGAGCACGTCTTTGCCCACGGCTTCCTGACCGTGCGCAATGCCGAGACCGGCAAGGCCGAGAAGATGTCCAAGAGCCGCGGTAACGCCATCGCTCCGCAGGATGTTATCGACATGCTGGGCGTCGAGGGCTATCGCTACTACTTTATGACCGATGTCGTTCCCGGTACCGACGGCGCCATCAGCTTCGATCGCATGGAGCAGGTCTACAACGCCGACCTGGCCAACAGCTGGGGCAACCTTATCTCGCGTTCGCTCAACATGAGCGGCAAGTACTTTGACGGTTGCGCGCCCGCCAAGCCCGCATCGTTCGATGCGTTCGACAACCCGCTGGCAAAGATCGCCGATGGCCTGGTCGACCGCTACATGGCCAAGATGGACGTGCTCGATTACGGCGGAGCCAAGGATGAGGTCATGGAGCTCATCCACGCCGCCAACCACTACATCGAGGACTCCGAGCCCTGGGCACTTGCCAAGGACGAGGCCAAGGCTGACGAGCTGGCGTTTGTGATCTACAACCTGCTCGAGGCCATCCGCATTGCCGCTCACCTGCTGATGCCGCTCATGCCTCAGACCTCTGCCGAGGCCCTGCGCCGCCTGTCCTGCGAGAACGAGGCCGCGACCGACGACCTCAAGGGCATTTGCGCTTGGGGCCTGCTTGCTGGTGGTCAGCCCGTCGAGAAGGGCGATCCGCTGTTCCCGCGTCTGGCGTAGAGACCGCGCGAGCGCCATATCGGCAATTTGCTGTTTAGATGTAAGGGCATGGCCGCAACGGTCCATGCCCTTTCGTTTCAAGACGCCGCCATCATGCTAAGGAGGCAACTATGACAACTTCGCCTTTGGCAAACCCCACGGCAACAAGGGAGCTGCTGGAGGAGTTTGGCCTTGCGACCAAGCATCGCCTGGGCCAGAACTTTCTAATCGACAATCATGTGATCGAGCGTATCTGCGAGCTTGCCGAGCTTGCAGGTGACGAGCGCGTACTCGAGGTGGGTCCGGGTTGCGGTACGTTGACACTTGCGTTGCTGCAGGAAGCGGCGTGCGTTACGTCCATTGAGGCCGATCCTGAGCTCGAACCGGTGCTCGACGCCCACGCCGCCGACTATGCCAACTTCCGCTTTATCATGGGCGACGCGCTTAAGGTGGGCCCGGAGCAGATTGAGCAGGCTGCGGGCGGTGAGCCGACGGTATTTGTCGCGAACTTGCCCTATAACGTGGCGGCGACGATCATTTTGCAATTTTTCCAGACGATGCCGGCGCTCAAGCGCGCCGTCGTCATGGTGCAAAAGGAGGTTGCCGATCGCATTGCCGCAGTGCCGGGCAACAAGACCTATGGCGGCTATACGGCAAAGCTTGGCCTGTATGCGCAGGTAACGGGTCGCTTTGAGGTGCCGCCGCGTTGCTTTATGCCGGCGCCACACGTGGACTCGGCCGTCGTGCGTATCGACCGTGTTGACGGTGTGGTGCCCGAAGGACTCGATCGCGAATTTGTGGCCCGCGTGATTGATGCTGCATTTGCTCAGCGTCGCAAGACCATCCGCAATTCCATGAGCGCCAACGGCTTTGCCAAGGACGTGCTCGATGCCGCCTTTGAGGCTTGCGGTATCGCACCCACCACGCGCGCCGAGACGCTCGATGTTGCCGACTTTGTCCGTCTGGCCCGGGAGCTTTCCCATGACGCTTAATGCCGAACGCGTGACGTTTACCAAAAAAAAGAAGACGGTTGCTTGTCCCGTGCCCTTAGCACCGCTTGCCGACACACATGCGCATCTGCTTTCGTTCTGGGGCAAGGATGTGCCCGAGACACTCGTGCGTGCCAAGGCGGCAGGCATCGACCTGTTGGTGACGGTCTTCGATCCCATTGCCGATAAGCGCAGCGTGACGGACTATAGCGACTGGCTCGTGCGCGAGATTCTGCCGATGCAGGATATCCCGCAGATCAAGTATCTTGCCGGCGTGCATCCGTATGGCGCGCCGGACTATACCGACGACGTTCACGCACAGGTTGTTGCTGCGCTTGATGACCCTTTGTGCGCCGGTATTGGCGAAATCGGTCTGGACTACCACATGGACTATGACGACGATATCGCGCCGGCGCCCCACAGCGTGCAGATTGATTGCATGGCACGTCAGCTCGAAGTCGCCATGCGCTGCAATGTGCCGGTGGAGTTGCACCTGCGGCACGAGGACTCGGATGGGGAGCGCACCTCGCATATGGATGCGTACAACGTGCTTCGTGAGGTGGGCGTGCCCCAGGTCGGTTGTGTGCTGCACTGCTTTGGCGAGGACCGCGCCACGATGGAGCGCTTTGTGGAGCTGGGCTGCTATATCGCCTATGGTGGTGCGGCCACCTTTAAGCGCAACGAAGACGTGCGCGAGGCATTTGCGGCAACCCCACTCGATCGAATTTTGTTCGAGACGGATTGCCCGTATATGGCTCCGGAGCCCATCCGCGGTCTTGAATGCGAGCCCGCAATGATCTCCATTACGGCAAACGCGCTGGTTAACGACCGTGTCGATCGCACTGGTGAGGACGCCGAAACAATCGCGCATGCCGCTTGGGAAAATGCCTGCAAACTTTTTCAAAAATAGTTCTTGCGTTCGCGGTGACGCTCCGTTATTCTAATTCCTGCACGCGGGCGTGGCGGAATTGGCAGACGCGTACGGTTCAGGTCCGTATGGGGGCAACCCCATGAAGGTTCAAGTCCTTTCGCCCGCACCATTAAATGAAAGAGCTCCCAGCAATGGGAGCTTTTTTGTTATGTGCTCATCGCAGGGACTTGAACCTGTGAAGGAGCGAGCGTAAAGAAAACGCGGAGCGTTTTTAGCGAGCTGGCGAGGACGCCGGCAGGCGGCCGAGGCCGGTGCGGATCCGCGAAGCGGATACGCGGACGTCCTTTCGCCCGCACCATGGATTGAAAGAGCTCCCAGCAATGGGAGCTTTTTTGTTATGCACGATCTCCTTGGACGGGTATCCTAATGCCAACGTGTGCCTATCAGAGGAGAGACCATGCTGTTTTCCGGTATCATCGCCGCCCTTACCAGCCTTTTGATTCCCATCATCATCCTGTTGTTGCTGCTCCCCAACGCCTGCTACGTCGTTGAGCAGCAGCACGCTGTGATCATCGAGCGCTTGGGTAAGTTCAATCGTATCGTCAACGCGGGCTTCCACGTGAAGGTGCCCGTGATCGACCGCAAGGCCGCCACGGTGAGTCTGCGCACCATGAAAAATGGTTTTGGCATCGACGTTAAGACCCAGGACAACGTGACCATTGGCCTTGAGGTCTCCGCTCAGTACCACGTGAGCTATGACATGGGCGCCGGCCCGGCAGATTCGGGCATCTACAAGAGCTACTATATGCTGCAGGAGCCCGTCGACCAGATGCGCGACTTCATCACCGACGCCCTGCGCTCCTCCATCCCCGTCTACACACTCGATGAGGTCTTTGCCAAGAAGGATGACATCGCCAAGGATGTCAACGCTACCGTTTCCGAGCAGATGGCCGCCTACGGCTTCACCCTCGTGTCGACGCTCATCACCAAAATCGCACTGCCGACCGAGGTTGAGAACTCCATGAACGACATCAACGCCGCCCAGCGCAAGCGCGCTGCGGCACAGGAGCTCGCCGAGGCCGATCGCATCAAGCGCGTCACCGAGGCGACCGCCGAGGCCGAGGCTATGGAAAAGGCGGGCGAGGGCATCGCCAACCAGCGCAAGGCCATCGCGCTGGGTATCAAAGATTCGCTCGAGATCATCCAGGAGACGGGTGTCGGCAATGACGAGGCCAACCAACTGTTCATGTTTACGCAGTGGTCCGAGATGATGACGGAGTTCGCTCGCACGGGCAAAACCTCGACGGTCGTGCTGCCGAGTGATTTCTCGCAGTCGGCCTCGATGTTCGAGCAGATGCTGACCGCCGACAAAGTTCAGAACGAGTCGAAGGAGTAGACGCGCGTGAAATATACCGTTGTTTGCGTTGGCAAGCTCAAAGAGCGCTTTTGGAAGGACGCGTGCGCTGAGTACACCAAGCGTCTAGGCGCCTATGCCAAGGTGGATATACGCGAGGTTGCCGATATCGATCCGGCCAAGGCGGGCGGCGTGGATGCCGCGCGCGACAAGGAGGGGGCGGCGATTCTTGCTGCCCTGCCGCCTCGAGCGCATGTGATCTTGCTGGCCATTGAGGGCAAAGAGCGCTCGAGCGAGGAGCTTTCGGCGCGGCTCGATGATCTTATGCTACGTGGTAACAGCGACATCGCCTTTGTGATTGGCGGATCGGACGGCGTGAGCGATGACGTGCGCGCACGAGCCGACGAGATGCTCAGCTTTGGACGCATTACCTTGCCGCATAACTTGGCGCGCGTGGTGCTGCTGGAACAAATCTACCGCGCCTGCAAGATCAGCCGTGACGAGCCGTATCACAAATAGGTCGGCAATACGAAACAATGCCGTGGGACAATAGCCTTCGTTTTGAAGAGCGTGTCTGAGAGGACTATGGGATATGAAGATTGGATTTGTCGGTTTTGGCAATATGGCGAGCGCTATGGCCGATGGCTGGATCGCCGCCGGTGTGGTTGCGAGCGATATGTGCGCCTGCGCGGGTCGCTACGACGCCTTGGTTGAGCGTTGCGAAGCGCGTGGGATGGTCGCCTGTCGCGATGCGGCAGAGGTTGTCGCCGCATCCGATATCGTGGTTGCTGCGGTCAAGCCATACATGATTGAGAAGGTCTTCGCTCCGCTCAAAGAAACCCTTGCCGATAAGGTTGTCCTTTCGGTCGCCTGGACTTGGGATAGCGCCAAGTGGGAGCAGGTCCTGCCGGGTGTCGCACATATTTCGACGGTGCCCAACACACCGGTTTCGGTGGGCGAGGGCGTTATCGCCTGCGAGAAGTCCTCTACGCTCAGCGACGAGCAACGTGCTGTTGTGCTCGACCTGCTCGGTAAGCTTGGCACCGTCGTCGAGCTCGACACGAGCCTGCTGTTTGTGGGCGGTACCGTGGGCGGTTGCGCACCGGCATTTGTCGCCATGGCGATTGAGGCCCTGGGCGACGCGGCCGTCAAGCACGGTATCCCGCGCGCCGATGCCTATCGCATTGTGAGCCAGATGGTGCTGGGCACGGCAAAGCTGCAGCTTGCAACCGGTCAGCATCCTGCGGCGATGAAGGATGCCGTATGCTCGCCCGGCGGTGCCACCATCAAGGGCGTCGTCGCGCTCGAGGGCGCCGGCATGCGCAGCGCCCTGGTCAAGGCCATCGACGCCACCCTCCAGTAAAACCTGCTTTTTAAGGACAGGTTTATTTTGGCAGGTTTTTCCTGCGGTTTTGTATCTTGAGCAAAAAGCGCCCCGCAACTGGCTCAATTCCAGTTGCGGGGCGCTTGCGTTTGACCAGATAAAACCGACCAAAATAAACTTGTCCCTAAATGGCAGGTTAGTCCCAGAAGCTGTCTTCTTCGTCCTCGGACTTGGGGCCGCGGTCGACGTACATCTTATGGGTGCGCTTCTCCATTACAAAGGCAAGAATCGCAAACAGCAGGATGCCGCCGGCGAAAAGGATGGCAAAACCGGTGCGGGTGCCAAACAAAAAGGAAAAAACTGCGTCCATTGGGTGCCTTCTTGCGTAGTTGGGTTGGGTCGTAAACGCTCATAAGTATATACTTGCCCATACATGTACAAGGTTGCAACCTAAATGGAATGTATATCGCCGGAGGATCTAATGCTTGATATCAAGTTTGTTCGCGAGAACCCCGATGCCATCGATGTCGCCATGGCTAACCGCCAGACGTCTTGGGATCGCGAGAAGTTCTTTGAGCTCGACGACGAGCGTCGTGCCGTCATCACCGAGGTCGAGGAACTTCAAGCCACGCGCAATGCCGAGTCCAAGAAGATCGGCGCCCTGATGAAGGAGGGCAAGAAGGACGAGGCCGAGGCCGCCAAAGAGGCCGTGCGCGCCGTCAACGAGAAGATTGACGGTCTGGCCGAGCGCCGCACCGCCCTCGAGCAGGAGCAGTACGACTTCATGGCTCACCTGCCCAACATTCCTTGCGAGGCCACGCCGTACGGCAAGGACGAGGACGAGAACATCGAGCGCCGTCGTTGGGGCACCCCGCGCGAGTTCGACTTCGACTTTAAGCCGCACTGGGATCTGGGCACCGACCTCGACATCCTTGACTTCGAGCGCGGCAACAAGCTCTCCGGCAGCCGCTTCACCGTTCTCGGTGGCGCCGGCGCCCGTCTTGAGCGCGCCCTCATCAACTTCTTCCTCGATACGCACACCAGCCGTGGTTTTAAGGAGTGGTGGCCGCCCATCGTCGTCAAGCGTCAGACCATGTTCGGCACGGGCCAGCTGCCCAAGTTCGAGGACGACGCCTATCACGTCTCGGGCGACAACTTCCTGATCCCCACCGCCGAGGTCGTGCTCACCAACCTGCACGCCGGTGAGGTCCTCGACGCCGATACCCTGCCGCGCCGCTACACCGCCTTCACCCCCTGCTTCCGCGAGGAGGCCGGCTCCGCTGGTCGCGATACCCGCGGCATCATTCGCCAGCACGAGTTCGACAAGGTCGAGATGGTCAAGTTTGCCAAGCCGGAGGAGTCCGACGAGGAGCTCGAGAGCATGACCGCCGAGGCCGAGTTCCTGCTGCAGCAGCTGGGTCTTCCGTATCGCGTGATTAGCCTGTGCACCGGCGACCTGGGCTTCTCTGCCCGTCAGACCTACGACGTCGAGGTCTGGCTGCCGAGCTACAACGCCTACAAGGAGATCAGCTCCTGCTCCAACTGCGGTGACTTCCAGGCCCGTCGCGCCAACATCAAGTATCGCGACCCCGAGAACTTCAAGGGTTCGCGCTATCTGCACACCCTCAACGGTTCCGGTCTGCCGGCTGGCCGTACCATGGCAGCCATTCTGGAGAACTACCAGAACGCTGACGGCACCATCACGATCCCCGAGGTTCTGCGCCCCTACATGGGCGGCCTCGAGAAGATCGAGCCGGTCGCGTAGATTGGCTGCATAAGCGATTTGCTAGGGCACTCCTTTTTGGGGTGCCCTTTTTGTGTGCGGCCATACCATGCTGTGCGGACAGCTCAATAGAAAACACACGAACAACTGTTCTGTATACAGCCATCTACCTGTTATGCTTTTGCTAAATAAGAGCGAGAGAAAGGGGACGCGATGGAGCTGTTTGATGATCGGGTGGTTTTGTTTGAGAGCGACGAGGGCGGGGAGTACCTGCTTGTGACGTGTGAGCCGTCTGGCATGGGTGGCCTGGTGGTTCGACAGACGAGCGAGGGTCCGTTGACCCAATGGTGCTACGAGGAGTCGCCGCATGTGGTTGAGACGTTTGTGGCGCACGAGGGGCTTGTGGCCCTGGAGCATTTCTATGGGGTCCGGACATCTAACCAGGTTGCTCGCATGTTGAGTATCTCGTTTGCCGATTATGATTGTGCCCAGCGGGTGAGATCGCTCCTGAGGGAACTTGATGCTAAGTTTGACGTGATCGAAAAGCCAATCGATCGTACGGGGAACGACGGTATATGCGGAGCAGCATGACAAAACTGCGTTCCACAAAAAAGTTTGAGATTGCGCTTGACTCCAATAAGCTAAAGTGGTTTTATATGTTTTGCGCTGCGGCGTTACCTCAGCTGGATAGAGGGTCTGACTACGAATCAGAACGTCATAGGTTCGAATCCTATACGCCGCACCAATTGAAATTGAAAGCCTCCGGCAACGGGGGCTTTTCTTTTATGCTGCCACCGCATGGATTCGAACCTCGGTCGAGGCGCGGGCGTCAAGAAAACGCGGAGCGTTTTAGCCCGCGGGCGAGCGCGCCGGCAGGCGGGCGAAGCCGGTGCGGATCCGCGCAGCGGATGCGCGGAATCCTATACGCCGCACCAATTGAAATTGAAAGCCTCCGGCAACGGGGGCTTTTCTTTTATGGCAACACCGCATGGATTCGAACCTCGATCGAGGCACGAACAACTTAATTATCACTCCGTAAAATTTTTTCTAATTGTCGCTTGACCCATCGGGGGCTCGCGTGCATAATAATCCGTGCGTTGCGGCGTTACCTCAGCTGGATAGAGGGTCTGACTACGAATCAGAACGTCATAGGTTCGAATCCTATACGCCGCACCAACTGAACTTTAAAGCCTCCGGTAACGGAGGCTTTTCTTATATATCGACATACTTGAGGAGTTGCTTTCGCCGTGTTTGAAAGTATCGAGTCGATCGACTGCATCAAATGATTAAAAATCAAATTCGATAACTTTTTTTGAAAAACGCTTGACGATTATTCAGTCCATGTGCATAATAATCAACAAGTCGCGGCGTTACCTCAGCTGGATAGAGGGTCTGACTACGAATCAGAACGTCATAGGTTCGAATCCTATACGCCGCACCAATTGAACTTGAAGCCTCCGGCAACGGAGGCTTTTCTTTTACGCCGGCATCCCATGGATTCGAACCTCGGTCGAGGCGCGAGCGTAAAGCGGACGCGGAGCGTCCGTAGCGAGCGGGCGAGCACGCCGGCAGGCGGGCGAAGCCGGCGCGGATCCGCGAAGCGGATGCGCGGAATCCTATACGCCGCACCATTTGAGATTAAAGCTCCCGGCAACGGGGGCTTTTCTTTTACGTAAACACCGCATGGATTCGAACCTCGGTCGAGGCGCGGGCGTAAAGCGGACGATTTCCTGTCGACTCGTGTAAGATTCCGAGTAGATGTCGCGACTTATTCGCGACCACTCCTTCTCTCAACGACCGATCAGGGTGATACTTCGTGGCAGAGCGTCCGACATACAAGCTCAGGTTTCTCGATCCCAAGAAGCGCTTTCCGGCGATGCCCGAGCAGCCTGCGGGACGCTCATATGGCGTGGTCTGGAAACTCTTTGGCGAGGATCAGCATGAATCTTGCTATGTCGTCGAATTCGTTGGCAAAAGTCATGTGTCGCTTTTGGGTTACGTAAGCGTTTCGGGCGAGGTGTACAAGGTGGACCGCCCCGTTAGCGAGACTCCGCTGCCCAACGATCCCGACATGGAACTGGTCCTTGACGAGTCGGACTCCGGTATTGGTGAGATTGTGGTACGGGGAGCCAACGGCACAATGCGCGCGTGCGCGCGAACCGTCGGCTCTCCCGAAGGCCCCATGCGCGAGCAGTCCGACCACGAGACATGGAATTCGACCCGCTCCCTTCCTTACGGCGAGTTCATGGCATCGATGTTCCTGCGCTACGTGATATTCGCTGACTCCGAAAATACCATTGCGAGCACGGCGGACGCCGACGGACTCGACGAGGGTATGCAAAACGTTGTCGACAAGATCAAGCTCGTAAAGTTGCCCGAGCCGGTCGAGGTGTTTTTGGGCTTTAACACGACACCGCTCCCTGATGCTATCGAGATGCTGCTCTACCGCGTTGACCATGCCGAGAATCCGAGCGGTATCGAGCGCTATGCCGCCGCCCTTATGAGTGAAATTGACTTGCCCCGCTTGCGCACCATCGCCGCTAAGTCCGAGATGAGCCTGGCTCGCATCGATCGCTCAAAGCTTTTCTATCTCAATTTTGATCGCAGCCTGCTGGACCAGGACGAGATTGACATGCTGCTTGCCATCGAGTGCCGTCTTAACCGTCTCTCCGGCATCCTTGAGCACATCGGGGCCGGATTGGTCCCTGCGGCATCCTCGCCGAGCCTTGAGGGCTGCGCGCTCTTTGATGCGTGGCATATCGCCAAGACGACCAACGATGTTCCCCGACTGCTCGATACGGCCTCGAGCGATAACCCGTGGGGCAAACCGGGTACGGTGGCTTGCCAGCCGGGCGGTGAGTGGGATGTGCGTACCCGCTTCGCGCGTATTGTCGAGGCACTTAACGTGGTCACGCGGCTCGACTATACCTATCGGGCAAACGTTGCCGAGGGGATCATGCTCGTTCGGTTTGGGCAGTCTGTCGTTGATGCTATGCCACAACGTGAATACGACGCTCAAGATGACGCCTGGCGCGAGTTGGACGAGGACACGCGCGCGATCTGGGCCGCGGAGCACGATGCGCGCGTGGCGCTCACGCTTGCGGCAGCGTGTTTTGCCGCGGGCACCTGCATCACGCGCTGCTATGTGCAGATTGCTGCTCCCGACAGTGAGCAGGGCGAGTGCGTTGTCGCAACGTATTTCTTTGGGCGCGCGGTCTATCTGGCCGATTGCGTGCCTGTCGCCAAGGATCTTGAGAGCATGGACATGGACGATATGCCGTGCAAGCGTGTGCTTGAGGCATATGAGTCAACCGCTCCGGAGACGATTGAACCTGCGGAGGTTCATGCTCGTCCGCGTGATGACCATCGCATGCTGCCGCCGGCGCTGCACGATCTGCTGCTTGCCGATACGGCTGACGAGCTGGAGGTCATGGAAGAGGACGACGACCCATACGTGGCCCGTGTTGTTGAATTGCGCGAGCAGGCAAAAGTCGACCGTACAGGTGCTTTTGAAGGCTTTTCCCGTCTTGTTGAGGAGTTGGAGGCTAAGTGCGCCGTCGCCGAGCTTTTGGCGACAGGTCCGGTTCAAACGCAGTTTTGCGATAACCAGCTGGTGCGCATGGTGCTACCGGTGTTGGAAGAAGACCGCTCTGTGCGAATCCTTCGTGCGCCCGATGCGCTGTACTTTGCCCAGCACGAGATCTGCAGCTTTTACGCCGAGCAAGAGGACTTTGAACGAGCACTGCCCGAGGTGCGCCATCTTTACGATCTGGCGCGCTCGTCCATGCAGTCGCACTTTGCGCTCATCAACGTGCTTGCGCGTCTGGAGCGCTTTGACGAGATTATCGAGGTGGCGCGCCACGGCCTACGTATTGCCAGCGATCGTTCTGCAATCGGCTACCTGTTCTATCGCTTGGCGTTTGCCTATTGGAATTGCGATCAGCTCGACCTGGCGCTGGCTTGTTACCGTCTGGTGCCGCGCGGCGAGGAGTCGGGCAGCAGCGCGCTGGAAGAAATGCAGGGCCTTATGAACGAGATGGGTGTCAGCGAGCCTCCGACGTTCGAGGAAGCGGTCGAGACCATCCGCAGGGCTGGACTCGAATTGCCGCCCGTGCCCGCGGTGGCCAACCAGCTTGCGGATGCCGCCGTGCAGCTGGTCGATAACGGCTTCTTTTTCCTGGCGCGCGGTTGCATCTTCCAAATGTGGCGCACCATGGGCAACGACGAGCTCGGCTCCCTCAACCGCTCGCTGGGGTAGGGGCGAAAACTGCAAGGAGGAAAGGCCGCTGGGCAATTAGAAAATTCCCTCTTGCCCAACTTCGACTGTTTGGTTACTATAGAACGGCTGTTACGGAGAGCTGACCGAGAGGCCGAAGGTGCTCGCCTGCTAAGCGAGTATGCCCCAAAAGGGCATCTGGGGTTCGAATCCCCAGCTCTCCGCCAGTAAGACTTTAAAGAAGGGTTCCGAAAGGGGCCCTTTTTTAGTTGAACCACGTTAGCTGGGGATTCGAACCCTCAAAAAAGGAGGCATCCTTTCGGACGCCTCCTTTCAGTGGACTTATTATTCTTGCGCACTACACCTCGGGCGCCTTGGCGACGGTCTCGCTTTCTGCCGTGAGCGGGCGGTTGTCGATGCGGCGGCCCAAGCGATCGAGCTTCACGAGTAGCCACTCAATGGGATTCGGCCCTGCGCCTTCCTCGTCGGCAACCAGGTCCATGACGGCGATCTTGGTGCCATCCTGCTTGAGCGTAACGCTGCCCACCTTGTCGCCCACATGCACCGTGCCCGAAAGATCGTCGTAGCTAACCTTTTCGGTCACCTCGCCGGCAAGGGAAAACACGGTCGCTTGCGCCGTAGGATCGGCGAGCGTGGCGTCGATCGTCTTATCCGTCCAGTCGGTTTGGCCAATGCGCGCCATAAGCGGGTTGCCGTTGGCGGTCTTTTCCTGCGTGTTGGCGATTGCGACCGTCACCTTGTGACCGTAGTACCAATTGGCAAGGGTTGCGGTATCGGTAAAGCGCTGGTCGGTGGTGGTGGAGTTCAAAACGACGGTGTAGATCTCGTCGCCATCGCGGTTGTAGGCACCCGTAAAGCAATAGCCTGCATCATCGGTGGTGCCGGTCTTGCCACCGATGTTGCCATCTTGGCCTAGCAAATAGTTATGCGTGTCCATGGAATGCGAATGGTCGGTGCCGTCGGCGCCCGTGACCTCGATCCAGGAATCCTCGCTCGCTACGACCTCGCGGATCGTGTCGTTTTTCATGGCCTCCTGCATCATCAGCGCTACGTCGTGTGCGGTTGAGTGCATATCGCCAGCCCACTCATCAAAGTCCAGACCATGCGGGTTTTCAAAAAGCGTGCCGGTGCAACCGAGCTTCTTAGCGCGCTCGTTCATGGCTTTCACAAATGTTGCCTCGGCGTCTTTGGTCTTAGGGTCGATCTTCTTGCCCACATATTCGGCGAGCACGATGGCGGCGTCGTTGCCCGAGGGAATCATCAGGCCGCGCAGTGCCTGCTCCACGGTGAGCTCGTCGCCTTCGAGTAGGCCGGCTGTTGAATTGCCCACGGTGGCTGCGGCGTTGCTCACCGTGACCTTCTCGTCCATCTTGCAATTCTCGACGGTTAGGATTGCGGTCATGACCTTGGTGATCGAGGCAATCTTGACCTGCTCATCGGCGCCGCGGGCATAGTAGACGGTGCCGTCTTTGCCCATGACGAGGGCATTGGTCGCATCGATATCGGGCAGGTTTTCGGCCGTGATGCCGCGCGCATCGGCGGTTTTGCCGCAAACATTGTCGGTCGTGAGCACTTGGGCGCCGGCGACGGTGGGCACGCCAGCGGCAAGGGCGATAGCGCAGACAAAGCCGGCGGCAAGCCGGGCTGAGCGCTTTGCAAAAGAGGTGAGGGACTTCACAGATTTCGCTTTCGACGGGATGGTCTCTTCTGAAACTAGAGTATATCGTTTGCCGGCGTCGGCGATCATCGCGTGCGTGCGTGGCTCACATCCGCGCCCGAACGGGCACAAGGGTGCTTAAGGCCGACTTAATCACCCACGCTTGTTGTGTGTGGTGTGCGCCCCCTCGGGCATAATGGAGCGCGAGAGGAGCACGCATGAACGAGCGCATTTTGGTAGTTGATGACGAGAAGGCCATCGCCGACTTGGTTGGTATCTACCTTACAAAAGAAGGCTTTGACGTACAGGTCGCCTATAGCGGGGCCGATGCTGCCAAGGCAATCTTGGGGCAGGAGTTCGATCTGGCGCTGCTGGATGTCATGCTGCCCGATATCGATGGCTTTGAGCTGCTGCGTACAATCCGTTCCAGCCATACCTATCCCGTGATCATGCTGACGGCGCGCGATGCCCAGCAAGACAAGATCGAGGGCCTTTCGCTTGGCGCGGACGATTACGTGGTTAAGCCGTTCCGTCCGCTGGAGCTCATCGCGCGCGTGCACGCTCAGCTTCGCCGCTACACCAGCTACGGTAGCCGCTCGCAGGCGGCCGAGTCGCCGACCATCCAGCTCGACGGACTGGAGATCAACCGCGATGCTCGTTCCGTAACGGTGGACGGTGCACCGGTGCGCCTCACGCCCATCGAGTATTCCATCTTGCTGTATCTGGTCGAGCATCGCGGCAGCGTGGTAGCCGTGGAGGACCTGTTCCGCGCGGTGTGGAACGAGGATTTTATGCCCGGCTCCAACAATACGGTGATGGTGCACATTCGCCACCTGCGCGAAAAGATTGGCGACGACGCTCAAAAGCCGCGCTTTATCAAAAACGTCTGGGGCGTCGGCTACATAATTGAATAGCGCCTTTGATGGTGGGGAAGTGGATATGACAAAAGACGATAGGCAGGCATTCGAGGTGCCCGATCGACTCTTTGAATACGTACGGGCAGTCGTCGACAACCGTGCACTTGCGACGGTGCTGCTCTTTTTGCTGAGCCTGCTGCTGATTGGCATCGACAACATCGCCGGAATCTTAGCGGTGCTGCTTGTCGGCTTTTTGCTAATCGATCGATTTGAAATCGTGCGCCGTTGCGTGGTGATTGGCGGTGCCGCGTGGGCCATGACGTTGGCGATTGGCGCCATGGCGCTCGGCGGCATCGAAGGGCCGGTGCTGTTCGATGCCGGCTTTGTATTCAACATGCTTGGCTTTGTGCTGGCGCTTGCCGTGTGCGTGCTGTTCTTTTGCGGCCGCGCCCTGTACTACCAGGGCTACGAGCAGGGCGAGCAGCATGCCGATTGTGTGCTGGCCGCTCGTATTCAAGATCGCCTGATCGATTACCCCGACACCTGGGATAACATCGACGGCGACTTCTTGGAGGTCGAGGGCGCCCTTAACCGCGTGCGTGACCGTGAGCGCAAGGTGCAGCAAGCTCTGCGTGACGAGTCTCATCGCAAGGACGATCTGGTCACGTACTTGGCACATGACCTACGCACCCCGCTTGCCAGTGTGGTGGGCTATCTTTCGCTGCTGCAAGAGGCTCCTGAGTTGCCGGTTGAGCAACGCGCGCACTTTACGGGCGTGGCGCTCGACAAGGCGCACCGGCTCGATGCGCTCATCGAAGAGTTTTTCGATATCACGCGCTTTGACTTCCACGATATCGTGCTCACGCGCGGCTATGTTGATCTGGGGTTGCTGCTGGCTCAGGTGGCTGACGAGTTCTATCCCATCCTCAACGAGCAGCATAAGGAAGCCCAGGTTGATATTCGCGAGGACCTGACGGTGCTCGTGGATGGCGATAAGATGGCCCGCGTGTTTAACAACATCATGAAAAACGCCGTCGCCTATAGCTATGAGGGCTCGACTATCACGATTGAGGCCAGGCGCCAAGACGATGGCGGCGTGCGCGTGCGCTTTATCAATCAGGGCGATCCTATCCCTGCGGCTAAGCTCAAGGTGATCTTTGAGAAGTTCTATCGCCTGGATGCGGCGCGTGCGACCAATCGCGGTGGTGCCGGTTTGGGCCTTGCTATTGCCAAGGAGATCATCGCGGCACACGGCGGTACCGTTGCAAGTGAATCGACGCCCGAACACACGATATTCACCATCGAGCTGCCCGCCGCATAGCTAGCGTGCCCTTACAAACACTTGACAATGTGCTCACGTACGTATGAGCCGCGATTCCTACTATCGATACTGCTGAATTGATATCGATATGGAGGTATGCGGTATGACGGCTGCTGCGGCTGTGGAGCCCACGGAGCTTGAAGAACTCATGGAAGCGCAGGCCGAGGCCGCGCATGAGCGCGAGGTTGGGGATGCGACTCGCCCCACGGCAGAGGATCTTGCCGCCTCGCCGACGCGCATCGATGTCGAGGGCCTCGACCTGTTCTATGGCGACCACCATGCGCTCAAGGACGTGAATATCAAGATTCACGACAAGCAGATCACCTCGTTCATCGGGCCTTCGGGCTGCGGAAAGTCCACGTTGCTGCGCTGCTTTAACCGCATGAACGACGGCATCAAGGATTGCCGCATCGAGGGCAAAATCGCGCTCGATGGTCAAGATATCCTGGGCGATTACGACATCTGCCGTTTGCGCCAGCGCGTGGGCATGGTGTTCCAGCGCCCCAACCCGTTTCCCATGAGCATCTACGACAACGTCGCCTACGGTCCTCGCGGTATGGGTGTGCGCGACCGCGCCGTGCTCGATGAGCTGGTCGAGGACTCCCTTCGTCGCGCTGCGCTATGGGATGAGGTCAAGGACAAGCTCAAGGAGTCGGGCCTGGGTCTTTCGGGCGGTCAGCAGCAACGCCTGTGCATCGCCCGCGCACTTGCCGTGCAGCCCGACATTCTGCTGATGGACGAGCCGACCTCGGCGCTCGACCCTGTGTCGACGCTCGTGGTGGAGCAGCTTGCCTGCGCGCTCAAGGAGACTTGCACGCTGGTGGTTGTGACGCACAACATGCAGCAGGCCGCGCGTATTTCCGATTCGGTCGCATTCTTTTTGCTGGGTGAGCTGGTGGAGCACGCGCCTGCCGCGCAACTCTTCAAGAATCCGTCCGATCCGCGTACGGCGGATTATTTGACGGGGCGTTTTGGCTGATACCATCTAGTAAAGGTGCCTTTAGGGTTAAGATGCGGTCATATCGGCCGCAAAGGGGTTCAACATGATCTATTACGTCGAGGACGATGACAACATCAGGGATTTGACAGTCTACGCGCTGCGCAAGCAGGGAATCGAGGCCGAGGGCTTTTCGTGCGATGGCGAGTTTAAAGCTGCCGTGGCGCGACGGGTGCCCGATGCTGTGCTGCTCGATATCATGCTGCCCGACACCGATGGCTTGGCGATTATGCGTCGCCTGCGTGCCGATCGCCTGACGGCGACGGTGCCCATCATGATGCTTACCGCCAAGGACACCGAACTCGACAAGGTGATGGCGCTCGATGGCGGTGCCGACGATTACCTGACTAAGCCGTTTTCGCTCATGGAGCTTGCGAGCCGCTGCCGCGCACTGCTGCGTCGCGGCGGCATGGTCAAGCAGGCGAGCGATGTGCTCAGCGTGGGCGACATCGTGCTTTCGCCCAGCCATCGCGAGGTGACCGTTGCCGGCGAGCCGCTTAAGCTCACCCTGCGCGAGTTCGACCTGCTCGAGTACCTCATGCGCAAGCCCGGCGTGGTCTTTACCCGCGAGTCGTTGCTGCAGAGCGTGTGGGGCTGGGACTTCGACGGCGGTTCGCGCACCGTTGACGTGCACGTGCAGACGCTTCGCCAAAAACTGGGCGAGCATGCCAGCGCCATCGAGACCGTGCGCGGCGTGGGTTATCGCCTGGCCGAGCCTTCTGCCGGTGATGGTGCCGAAGGCGACGACACCGCGGCCACCGCATCGGAGGGGTAACCCGTGGTCTTCGCCCCCCAGGGAAAACATACGCTGTCGCACCGCGTTTTTGTGACGATCTTTGTCTGCGCCATGGCGGTTATCGTGGCGTTTACGGTGCTGGGTGCGTTCTTTGTGCAAAACACTTTGGCGGATGCCACGAGTGCCAATCTGGCGCAGGAAACTGAGCTCATTGCTGCCGCCCTCGACGAGCAGCAGGAGCCCATCCCGTTCTTGCGTAGCCTCGATCGCGAGGACTTGCGCATCACGCTGATTAACAAGGATGGATCGGTCGCCTACGACAACGAGGCGTCGCCTTCCACACTGCCCAACCATGGCGATCGCCCCGAGGTCATCGAGGCCTTTGAGAGTGGTTCGGGTTCCGCGGAGCGCGCAAGCTCTACACTCGACGAGATTATGCTGTATCGCGCCGTCACCCTTGATAACGGCCAGGTCGTCCGCTTGGCGCAGGCCCAGCCTGGCGTTGCGGCGATTTTGCTGTCGATGCTGGCGCCGATGCTGCTTATCGCAGCAGCGGGTGCGGTACTCTCGTTTTTTATGGCGCGCCGTGAGTCCCGTGCCATCATCGCGCCGTTGCAAGAGGTGGATTTGGACCACCCACGCCGTAGCTATGAGCACGCCTATGCCGAGATGGTCCCCATGCTTGAGCGTATCGAGTCGCAGCGCCAGGAACTCAAGCGCCAAATGGCGGTGCTAGCGGACAGCGACCGTATGCGCCGCGAGTTCACGGCGAATATCACCCATGAGCTCAAGACGCCGCTTACGGCGATTTCGGGCTATGCCGAGCTCATCGCAAATGGCATGGTCGAGGGCGAGGACGACCTGCGCAACTTTGGCGGTCGCATCTATCGTGAGGCGGGCCGCTTGGCAGCGCTTGTCAACGACATCCTTACGCTGTCTAACTTGGACGAGGCCGAACGTGCAACTGAGGGCGAGGCGGTGCCCATTGGGTCCACGGAGCCTATTGAGCTCTCTCGTGCCATCTATGCGGTTGAGCAGCGTCTTGAACAGGTTGCCCGTCAGGCGAATGTGACGATAAGTCATGAGACCAAGCCTGTGGTCATCGAAGGCGTGTCGCGCTTGATCGACGAGCTCATCTATAATCTGGCAAGCAACGCCATCCGCTACAATCGACCCGGCGGTACGGTTACGTTGCAGTGCGGCACCAACGACGAAGGCCATCCGTTCCTCGCTGTCGCCGACACGGGAATCGGTATCGCGCCTGAAGAACAGGGCAAGGTATTTGAGCGGTTCTATCGCGTGGACAAGAGTAGGTCCAAGGCACGCGGCGGAACCGGCCTGGGGCTTGCCATTGTCAAGCATGCGGCCCTGTATCATCACGCCACGCTCGATCTGTCGAGCGAGTTGGGCGTGGGAACCACCATTACGGTGACGTTTCCCATACAGCAGGACGAGCCATTCGCATAGCGATACAACATAGATATTGATGTAGACGCCGCATTTGACTTTCGGGTGCGGCGTTGTTGTGCAATTTTACGATTGCTTCCGACATTTTTACAGGAGAGCCTGTTTCTTATGTATAGAGTTTGGTCTCGGTAAAAAGATGCGATAACATACGGACAGTTTTGTCAATCCGAACTGGGGAAATGAAAGGCAAGCTGCATGACCCTTCTCGAACTGTTCCAGCTGCTGAAGAAGCACCTCAAGCTGGTCATCACCCTTCCGGTGGTCTGCGCGATCGCCATGGGCATCGTGTCCTTCGTTGCGATGGACAACACCTATACCGCGACGACGAGCATGTACATTCTCGCCAAGACCGACGATAGCGGTCAGATGAGCTACAACGATCTCTCGGCGAGCCAGATGCTTTCCAACGATATCGCCACGCTGCTGGATAGCGATAGCGTTAAGAGCGGCGCCGCCAAAGAACTGGGCCTCACCGATCTGGATGACTACAAGGTGTCTGTTTCCTCCGAGACCACCACGCGTGTCATTACGCTTTCGGTTACCGGCACCGATGCCAAGGAGACGGCTGAGGTCGCAAAGGCCATTGCCAGCTCGGTGAGTACGGTCGCTCAGAACGTCGGTGCTGCCCAGAGCATCAACGTTATCGACGAGGCTAAGACCCCCGAAGCCCCCAGCGGCCCCAAGCGCACGCTGTATATTGCCGTCGCGTTCCTCGCCGGTATCTTTATCGCAGTTGCCTATGTCGTTTTGGCAGACATGCTCAATAACCGCATCCGCGGTGCCGAAGAGGCAGAAGAGCTCCTGGGTATTCCCGTTGTTGGCCGAATTCCGGCTATGAAAGGTGGTAAATAGGCATGGCTAAGGCAAAGAACACCGATAAGCTCGTTGTGCAGAATGCCGCCAAGACCCTTCTGGCCAACATCCGCTTTGCGAGCGTGGACGACCCCATTCGCACCATCACCGTTACCTCCTCGATTCCCAACGAGGGCAAGTCTACGGTTTCCATTAACCTTGCTCAGGCAATCGCCACGAGCGGCAAGTCCGTGCTCCTGGTCGAGGCCGATATGCGCCGCAGGTCCCTTTCCGATATGCTCGGCGTTCGTTCGCGCGGCGGACTCTATGCGGTCCTTTCCGAGCAGATCTCCATTGACCAGGCAATTGTCGAGACGGGTCAGAAGAACTTCTACTTCCTCGATGCCGAGCCGCACATTCCCAATCCTGCCGACATCATCGTCTCCCATCGCTTTGCCAAGCTGGTAAAGGCACTGTCCGCCAAGTTCCAGTACGTCATCTTCGATGCTCCTCCGGTCGGCACCTTCATCGATGCTGCTGAGATTGCCAGCTTGACCGACGGCGCGCTGTTCGTGGTGCGCGAGGACTTTACCAAGCGCGAAGAGGCGCTCAACGCTATCGCCCAGCTTAAGAAGTCCGAGAAGGTCAAGCTCATCGGTACCGTCATGAATTACTGTGAGACCGAGACCAGCGAGTACTACTATTCTTACTACACCAAGGACGGTAAGAAGGTTAAGAAGGGCTCCGACGATCAGGGCACTTCCAAAAAGGGCATCTTCACCAACCGAGCAAACGTTTAGTTGATTAAGGCTGACCTATGCGTGACATTCATTGCCATATCTTGCCGGGTGTAGACGACGGCGCCGCCGATCTCGAAGAGAGCTTGGCGATGCTCGAGGCTGCCAAGCGGGCCGGTGTAACCAGAATCGTTTGCACTCCTCACTGCCGTGATCCCTATTTTGATTACGACAAGATGTGGGATGCCTTTGAGCTGCTGCGCGATAACGCTGACGGTTTTCCGCTCCAGATGGGCTTCGAGGTCAATCATCGAAAGCTCGTTGAGCTTGGTATCGATGCCGCGGATCACTTGCATTTCGATGGGACCAACGAGTTTCTGCTCGAGCTTTCGACGCATGCCGATGCGTATGCGTTTAGAGAGTACGAGAACACGATTTACGATTTGCAGTGCCGTGGCTACCAGGTGATCATCGCTCATCCTGAGCGCTATCGTGCGGTTCAAAAGGATGTAAGCGTGGCGGAGCGCCTGGTCGATATGGGCTGCAAGCTGCAGGCTTCGGCGGACTTTATTGCCGGCGGTCGCTTTGGTCGCGAGAAAAAGCCGGCACAGCGCCTGTTCGATCAGAACCTGTACAGCTTCATCGCGAGCGATGCCCATAACGTGGGTCATTACGACTGCCTGGCGAAGGCTCGCGCGAAGTTTAGCGTGCGCGGAGCTCATTTTCGCTAAAATCTGTCCCTAACGTTCGCATTGAATGAAAGGGCAGCCATGGATATCCAACTTAAGACGGGATGCTTTGATGACGCGGCGTTGGTGCGCCGCGTCGTTTTTATGGACGAGCAGGGCTACGAGAACGAGTTTGACGCTATCGACGAGGATCCGAACTGCATTCATGTGACGCTCTATGTAGACGGCGAGCTTGCCGGTTGCTCGCGCGTGTTTCCCGAAGAGCTTGAGCGCGCAGCTGACGCAGAGGCTCCGATGTCGCCGGCGTGCGACTTGGACGAAGGCGTCGCGGCGGGGGAGACCTACATTATGGGGCGCGTGGCCGTGCTGCCGAGCATGCGCCGTCGCGGTTTGGCGAGCAAGATTGTCGAGGCCAGTGATACGTGCGCGCGTGATGCCGGCGCCAAGCTCATTAAGCTGCACGCGCAGGAATACGTGCTACCACTCTATGCCAAGGCGGGTTACACGCAGATTGCCCCGGTGGACTACGAAGACGAGGGCCAGCCCCATGTTTGGATGGCCAAGCGCGTAGATGGCAGATAGGGACGTTCCTTTCCTGCCGGCAGTCGGGGACACTCCTTGGCAATTGGCGCATCAGAGCGTTTGGACATACAGTTTTTCGATTCCGTATGTATATATGCGCGCTAATGGGTTATAAAATCTAAGTCTGAACATAGCAGGTCTGCAATGCGGCTCGGGCAACCGGGCCGTTTTTGCGGACGGGGGTAGCGCGAAAGGACTGCACATGCGTCAATTTAAGACCGAGAGCAAAAAACTGCTCGACCTCATGATCAACTCCATCTACACCAATAAGGAAATCTTCCTGCGCGAGCTTATCTCCAACGCGAGCGATGCCGTCGACAAGCTCAACTTTAAGAGCCTGCAGGATCCGAGTGTCAAGCTCGACCAGGGCGACCTGGCTATTCGCGTCTCTTTTGATAAAGACGCCCGCACCATTACCATCTCGGATAACGGCATTGGCATGACCGCCGAGGAGCTCGAGCGCAATCTGGGCACCATCGCCCATTCCGGCTCCGAGGAGTTTAAGACCGAGAACGCCGAGCAACAGGGCTCCGATGTCGACATCATCGGTCAGTTTGGCGTGGGCTTCTACTCTGCCTTTATGGTTGCCAGCCACGTAAAGGTTGTCAGCCGCGCCTATGGCGAGGACACCGCTCACGTGTGGGAGTCTGATGGTCTTGAGGGTTACACCATCGAAGACGGCGAGCGCGCCGAGCACGGCACCGATGTCATCCTGACGCTGCGCGAGAACGAGAAGCTCGACGCCGACGGCGAGGCCGAGACCTACGATCGCTTCCTGACCGAGTGGGGCCTCAAGAGCCTGATTCAGCAGTACAGCAACTATGTGCGCTACCCGATTCAGATGATGGTGAGCAAGAGCCGCCAGAAACCCAAGCCCGAGGACGCCGGCGACGACTACAAGCCCGAGTACGAGGACTACCAGGAGCTCGAGACCATCAACTCCATGACGCCGATCTGGAAAAAGCGCAGCTCCGACGTTGAGCAGAAGGATTACAACGAGTTCTACAAGTCCACGTTCCACGACTTTGACGATCCCGCGCGCACTATCAGCTTCCATGCCGAGGGTACGCTTGAGTACGATGCGCTGCTGTTTGTGCCGGGTCGCGCCCCGTTCGATCTGTACAGCAAGGACTACGAGAAGGGCCTGGCGCTCTACAGCTCCAACGTTCTGATTATGGAGAAGTGCGACGACCTGCTGCCCGACTACTACAACTTTGTGCGCGGTGTCGTGGACTCTGCCGACGTGACGCTCAACATCTCGCGTGAGACGCTGCAACAGAACCGTCAGCTCAAGGCCATTGCCAAGCGTGTCGAGAAGAAGATCACTGCCGATCTTGAGGACATGCGCGACAACGACCGCGAGGCATACGAGAAGTTCTTTGAGAACTTTGGTCGCGGTCTGAAGTACGGCATCTACTCGAGCTACGGCATGAAGGCCGACGAGCTCGCCGACCTGCTGCTGTTCTGGTCTGCCAAGGAGCAGAAGATGATCACCCTGGCCGAGTATGCCAAGGGCATGCCCGAGGATCAGAAGGCCATCTACTACGCCGCCGGCGACTCGCGTGAGCGCTTGGCCAAGATGCCCGTGGTAAAGGGCGTGCTCGAGCGCGGCTATGACGTGCTGTTGCTGACGCAGGATGTGGATGAGTTCACGTTCCAGGCTATGCGTGAGTACGTGGCCGCCGATATGCCCAAGATCTACGAGGACGACGCCGCCCGCGAGGCTGCCGAAAAGGCCGTTGCCGACGGTGCCGAGCCCGAGGTCGAGGATCGTCACCTGGAGCTCAAGAACGTTGCGACTGGCGATCTTGATCTGGCGACCGAGGACGAGAAGAAGGAGGCCGAGGACGCCACCAAGGAAAACGAGGACCTCTTTAGCGCTATGAAGGAGGCGCTCGGTGACAAGGTCGAGAAAGTTGCCGTCTCCGCGCGCCTGACCGATGCCCCCGCTTGCATCACCACCGAGGGTCCGCTTTCGCTCGAGATGGAGAAGGTGCTCCAGAAGGGGCCCGAGGGCGCGCCCGACGGCATGCCCAAGAGCCAGCGCGTGCTCGAGCTCAACGCCAAGCACCCGGTCTTTGACAAGCTTGTCGCTGCCCAGAAGGCAGGCGACGCCGATAAGATCAAGCAGTACTCCGGCTTGCTCTACGATCAGGCCCTGCTGGTCGAGGGCATCCTCCCCGAGGACCCCGTTGCCTTCGCAGCAGCTGTCTGCGAGCTTATGTAATTGGGTAGTTACGCGGTTCTACGAACCGCGTAACTACTCGACGCTGCCCTTCGTTCCGCCGTTCTAACGAACCTATTGGTTCCGCCGTTCTAACGAACGACGGACCGGTCGACGCTGCAAACGCCCCTAAGCGGCAATCTGACGTTCAATCGTCGGTCGCGTACCAAAGTACGCTTCCCTCCTCTTTCACGTCACCTTGCTCGCTCAGGGGCGTTTTCGCTGACTTATGCTCAACCTGCGACGCTTTCGTGGCCCTAAGTAGTCATCGGGGACGTTCTTGTTTGACTAGTCATTTAAGAACGTTCCCAATGACTATTCGGATTGCTAATTTGTGCGGGTTGTGGTTTTGCGACCTGCTGAAATTTGAGATACTGTACAACTGTACGTTAACTAATCTTCGTAGTATATTGCTACCCGCAAAACTCAATACCATTGTGCTTCGAGACGCTAAAGCGCCTACGTACAATGGTTGTTGATAGTACGATTTGATTCAACGACAGGATGGATGGTCCAAGCGTGAGTCTCGGCAGCAAACTATCCAACGCAAAGGTCTCCTTTGCGATATTTAAGCGCGACATTAAGCGACTGCTTATGAACCCCGTCGCCCTGGTGGTTACCTTGGGCGTGTGCGTCATTCCCTCGCTGTATGCCTGGTACAACATCGTTGCCAACTGGGATCCGTACGGAAATACCCAGGGCATTAAAATCGCCATCGCCAACAACGATCAGGGCACCCAGAACGACCTAGTGGGCGAGCTCAATGCGGGCGATAAGGTGGTCGACCAGCTCAAGGAAAACGATCGGCTGGGCTGGACCTTCGTCGACTCGGCTGCCGATGCCAAAGAGGGCGTCGAGAGCGGGGAATACTACGCGGCGATTGTAATCCCCAAGAACTTCTCCGACAATCTCGTCTCGATGCTCGATGGCAATTACCATCAGCCTAAGCTGACCTATTACGTCAACGAGAAAAAGAGCGCCATTGCGCCCAAGGTTACCGATACCGGTGCCAACACCATCGAGGAGCAGATCAACTCGGAGTTTGTCTCCACGGTGGGCGAGACCGTAGCGGGCATCGCCAAGGATGCCGGCATCGATTTAAAGGACAAGGCAACCCAGACTCAGGACTCGCTGACAAGTTCGGTGTCCGAGGCATCCGACACCTTGGGTGAGGTGCGCGATTCGATTGGCGATATGAATGCCGCCATCGATAAGACGAGTGGCGCTATCGCCTCGGCTGATGCGGCGCTTGCCGGCTTGCAAGGTCAGGCACCGTCGCTGACGCAGGCAATCTCCCAGGGCAACGACCTGCTGGGCGAGGCTCGCGCCACGGCGGGCAACTCTATCACCTCGCTCTCCAAGGCACTCTCGGAAGGTAGCCTTGCACTCACCAAGACGTCAGCCTCCGCGAACGCTGCGATTGGCAAGCTAACGGGTACGGTCACATCTACGACCACCCGCATCGACAACTCGCTCGAGTCTCTCCAGGCGACGATCGATCACAATAAGGCCGTTATCGGGCACTTGGAGATTCTCGTTAATGACACGTCGACAGGTTCCGAGGAAATTGACGCGCGCATTGTATCGACCATCGATTCGCTTCGCGAGCAAAACCAGAAGCTGCAGAGCATCAAGGATGGCCTTTCTGCACAGTCGAGCGCCATGGCAAACGACGCTACGGCAATCTCGAACGCGAGCAACGCACTCAACGCGGCAATTCAGACCGGTACGGCTAGCCTCGGTCAGGCTCAGACCGATCTGGGTCAGAACGCACTTCCGAAGGCTTCGAGCGCGCTTGACTCCTTTGCCGCCGTTTCGGGCGATTTGACCGGCATTGTGTCGGGTATGACCCCCACGATAGCGAGCGCGCGCGGCACGCTGGCGCAGCTCGACGCCACGCTCAAGCAGGCAAAGACCACGCTGTCCCAAACCGACGCCTCCCTTGCCAAGGTTCAGGACAAGCTCGCGACCGCCGCCAATGACATTGCGGCGCTGCAGACCTCTGAGTCTATGGGCGAGTTAGCCGACCTCATGGACGTCGACGTCAATGACGTGGCAGATTTCATGGCATCTCCGGTTGAGCTGACGTCCAAGTCAATCTATCCGGTCAAGAGCTTTGGCTCGGGCATCGCGCCCTTCTACACCAATCTGGCGCTGTGGGTAGGCGGCTATGTGCTCATCGCTATCTATAAACTCGAGGTCGACCGCGAGGGCATCGGTAGCTTTACGGCGCGTCAGGGCTACTTTGGCCGCTGGCTGCTGCTGGTGATCCTGGGCGCGTTCCAGGCCATTATCGTTACGGTGGGCGACCTGGTCATTGGCGTTCAGTGCGTCAATCCGCTGCTCTTTGTACTGGGCGGCATCGCTATTTCGTTCACCTACGTCAACATCATCTATGCGCTGTCCACCACGTTTAAGCATATCGGTAAAGCCATTGGCGTCATCCTCGTCATTGTGCAGATCCCCGGCTCGTCGGGCATGTATCCCATCGAGATGATGCCCGGCTTCTTCCAATGGCTGCATCCGCTGCTGCCCTTCACTTATGGCATCAACCTGCTGCGCGAGACCGTCGGTGGCATGTATTCGTTCAACTACCTGTTCAACCTGTGCATCCTGGGCGTGTTCCTTGCCATCGCGCTCTTTATCGGTCTGCAGCTGCGCCCGTTGCTGCTCAACCTCAATCTGCTCTTTGATAAGCAGCTTTCCACGACGGGCCTAATGATCTGCGAGTCCAACGACCTACCGCGCCAGCGCTATTCGCTGCGCACGGCCATGCGCGTCATGCTCGATTCGGATTCGTACCGTCGCGAGCTGCTCGATCATGCCGTGGCGTTTGAGCATCGCTACCCGTACTACATCAAGGGCGGTTTTGCCGCCGTGGTAGGCGTGCAGGTTCTGCTCTTTGTGCTTTCGACGGTGCTCGATATCGACAATAACGGCAAGATCATCCTGCTCGTTATCTGGATCATTTCGGTTATCGCCATCTGCGGCTGGCTCATCAACATCGAATACATCCGTGCGAGCCTCAATACCCAGATGCGTATCTCGGCGCTTTCGGACGAGGACCTTCGCCGCGAGATGCGCGAGCACACGGCTGCCATCCCTGCCGCCCGTCGCATGTTTGGTCTCAACGCCAGCGAGCGTGGCGCCAAGGGAGGCGAACAGCCTACGAGCCGTCTGTCGCATATCGGTGCGCATCGTAAGGCTCAAGATGCCGACGGCGCTGACAACGTAAACGGAAACGACGGGGACACCACCTCGCTTGGCAAGCACTCTAAAGGAGGTGAGGCATAAATGAAAAACATCCTGCACCTGTTTAAGCGCGATGTCCAAAACGTGTCTCGCTCCGTGATCGGCATAGTCGTCGTGATGGGCCTGATCATCGTGCCATGTCTCTATGCATGGTTTAACATCGCCGGAAGCTGGGATCCCTACGGCAATACCGGCAACCTTAAGATTGCAGTGGTCAACACCGATGAGGGTTACGAGAGCGATCTGATTCCCGTCGAGGTCAACGTGGGCGAAAACGTAACCGCCACCCTGCGCGGCAACGAGAACTTCGACTGGGTCGTCCTCAACGACCGCGATAAGGCGATTGAGGGCGTTAAGTCGGGCGCGTACTACGCTGCCGTCGTTATCCCTAAAACGTTTAGCGCCGACATGATGACGCTTTTCTCGACCGAGGTGAAGCACGCCGATATCGAGTTCTATGAGAACCAGAAGGCCAACGCCATCGCACAGATCGTGACTGAAAAGGGTTCGAGCGCCGTCCAGAGTCAGGTCAACGAGACCTTTACCAAGACCATCACGACCATCGGCCTTAAGACCGTGTCCAGCCTGCTCGACTATATGAGTACCGACCAGGTGAGCAACTTTATCGCCAATCTGTCCTCGACGCTGGGCGATTCGGTCGAGGACCTGCAGGACGTTCAGGCGAGTGCGACGTCGCTCGCGGGCATTTTGAGCTCCACGTCCGATTCACTGACATCGGCGGGCGGCATGCTCAAGCAGACGGGCACCGTTGATGAGTCGACGAAGCAGCTGATGGAGCACGCCAAGAGCGGCATCAATGATTCCAAGGAAGCGCTCAAGGCCGCCAACGATGCCGTTGACGCGGCGATTGACGGAAGCGCGGGCTCGTTCGACAACGTGTCCGCCGAGCTTGCGAAGGCATTCGATGCCGCGAATCAGCATGTTTACCTTACGGTGTCTCAGCTCAACGAAGCCGCAGCGGCGCTCAATACGCGTGCTGACGATATCGATGCGATGGCCGATCAGCTCCGCAACCTTGCCGACCAGGTGAGTGACGACAAGTTCAAAGACGATCTCAAGTCCGTTGCTACGTCGCTGGGCAGAATTGCCGTGGAGTACCGCAACAATGCGAAGGACCTGACGGCGACCGCAAAGTCCCTTTCGGACGGCATGGCGGAGGTCAACAACTCGCGTGCCGAGGTCGACCAGGCCATCGCCGATGCCAAGGCGGGTATCTCGGGAGCCAAGTCCGACTACGATTCCACGTTCTCGGTTAAGGCCAAGGAGCTTAAGAAGACCATCTCGGGCGTTCTGGATTCCCTGAACGGTATCTCGGGTGACTTGGATAGCGCCGTGAGCGGTCTGACCGACGCCTCTGGCTCGCTCGCAAAGGGTCTGTCCAAAGCCGCAAAGCTCGTCAACAAGGCTTCTGACCAACTGGGTGAGGCGTCGGACAAGATCAGCGCGTTTAAGGACGAGCTCGACGGTGCCCTGATGTCGGACGACCTCGCTACGATCAAGACGATGATCGGCAATGATCCCGAGGCTCTGGCCGTGTCGCTTTCCGGCCCTGTCGCACTCGACCGCAAGCCGGTCTATCCAATCCGCAACTACGGTTCGGCCATGGCGCCGTTCTACACGATTCTGTCGCTTTGGGTCGGCTCGATCGTGCTGGCGGCCATGATGAAGGTCTCGGTTGACGATGAGCTCATCAACGAGCTCATCCCCGTGCGCCTGCACGAGATCTATCTGGGTCGCTACCTGTTCTTTGGCGGTTTGGCTCTGCTGCAGGCGACGCTCGTGTGCGCGGGCGATATCCTGTTCTTTGGCATTCAGTGCGACAACCCGCTGCAGTTTGTGCTGGCTGGCTGGGTCGCGAGTCTCGTGTTCTCCAATATCGTCTACACGCTTACGGTTTCGTTTGGCGATATCGGCAAGGCGCTCGCAGTCGTGCTGTTGGTCATGCAGGTCGGCGGTTCGGGCGGCACGTTCCCCATCGAGATGACCGGCCCCGTGTTCCAGGCGATCTATCCGTTCCTGCCGTTTACTCACGGCATCAATGCCATGCATGCCGCCATGGCTGGCGCCTACCATATGGAGTACTGGGTTGAGCTGGGCATTCTGGCGAGCTATCTGATTCCGTCGCTGGCCCTGGGCGTCGTCTTCCGCCGTCCGGTCATCAAAGCCAACGACTGGATTATCGAAAAGCTGGAGAGTACTAAATTAATCTAGCGCAACAATGTAAACGCTGATGCTGCGGCAATGCCAGCGAGCGAGCCGCATTTGCGCCAAGGTGACGTGAAATGAAAGGGCGCTGACCTTCTGGTCGCGCCCTTGAAATTGAACGTCAGATTGGCGTGAATGCGGCTCGCGCAGCGTCGGCCGGTCCGCCGTTCGGTAGAACGGCGGAACAAGGCGCTTTAGCGGGGTGAATTGCATGAGCTGCTTGGTTGTTGCTACAGTAGCGGGGCGTGCCGGGGGTCCGGTGCGCCCCGTTTTTATTTGACCATGAGGCGGCACGCAGCCATACGCGTGCGGACACCACGCCCAGATTGAGTGTGAGGATGTTCCATGGCCCAATACGCTGCCAATGAAATCGAAAACTTGCCCGATGGCCCTGTAGCCCGCGAAGACCTGGGTGCCGGCGGTGTCTCTCGCGGTGCCGGCGCACGCTCGCCGCTGTTCTGGAAGGTTCTGCTACTTTCGGTGGCGGTCGTTTGGGGTTACTCCTTTACCACTATGAAGGGCGCGCTCGACACCATTCCGGCGTTCGAGCTGGTCTATGTTCGCTTTCTCCCGGCATCACTGGTTATGTTTGCCATTTTCCATAAGCGCATCATCGCTCATTTCAATGCCCGCAATCTGATCGTCGGGCTTGGCATGGGCGCGCTCATGTGGGGTGCCTACGGTTTGCAGACGATTGGCCTGGCGCAGACCACGGCAGGCAAGAATGCTTTTTTGACGGGCACGTACTGCATCCTCGTGCCGTTCGCGAGCTATTTTCTGAGCGGCGAAAAACTCACCCGCTATAACCTGGGCGCGGCACTGCTGTGCTTGGCGGGCATTGGCTTGGTGGCGCTCGATAGCGTTGAATTCAACATCGGTGACGTCATTACGCTGGCAGGTGCGGTCTTCTTCGCCATCCAGATGGCGGTGACCGCCAAGTACGGTCGCAAAATGGACATCAACGTCATCACGTTTTGGATGTTTGTGGGCAACGGCGTGCTGAGCCTGGTCTCGTCGCTGCTATTCGAGACCCAAGCGCCTCTGTCCGTGTGGACGCCGAGCTTTATCGGTGCGATGGCGTTTCTCTCGGTGGGCTGTACGTGCGTGGCCCTGCTCATCCAAAACGTCGGCCTGGCGCATGTCCCGGCCTCGACGGGCTCGTTGCTCCTTTCGATGGAGTCGCCTTCGGGTGCGCTGTTCTCGGTGCTGCTGATGGGGGAGGCGCTCACCTCGCGCCTGCTCGCCGGCTTCGCTCTCATCTTCCTATCGATTATTTTGAGCGAGACGCATTTCGACTTTTTGCGCAAAAAGCCGCGAGCGCGATTGTAAACAACTTGTTGCGCCGCCCTTCTGGGGTGGCGTTTTTTTATGCCTCGCCTTTAAAGTTATGCATTGCACTTTAGAACATGAAAGTGCTTACTGCTAAAACTTCACTGGAGGGCATCTATGGCACCAGCTCTGTCCGATTTTCAACCGCAATCAGCGCCCAAGGCCACTGCGGCAGCACAGGCCGCTATCGGTGACGGTCTTGTTGCAGAAGCTCAGGCTTTTGCAGACGAGCTCGCTGCGTGGCGACACGATTTACACCAGATGCCCGAGCTGGGTAATAGCCTCCCGCAGACCTCTGCGTATATCCAAGCGCGCCTGACCGAGATGGACATTCCATTTGCCACGCTCGTCGATGGTTCCTGTGTTGTGGGCCTTGTCGGTGCCGGTGCCACCGCGGCCCATGGCAATGGCGTCTGCACGGACGAACAGGCCGGAACGGTCGTTATGTTGCGTGGCGACATGGACGCCCTGCCCGTTGTCGAGGAATCCGGCGAGCCCTTTGCATCCACCAATGGCTGCATGCATGCTTGCGGTCATGATATGCACGCGACGGCGCTGCTTGGTGCGGCGCGCCTGCTCAAGGCCCGCGAGGCCGAGCTCGTCGACGCCAATGCCACCGTCAAACTGCTGTTCCAGCCGGGTGAGGAGACCTTTGAGGGAGCGCGCGCTGCCATCGCCGACGGCTTGCTCGAGAACCCGCGTCCCCAGGCTGCCTTTGCCATGCACGTTAACAGCCAATCGCCGCTTGGCCTGGTGCTCTATGGGAGTCCGGCGCTATCGGGCGTGTACGGTTTCCGCATCACGCTGCAGGGCAAGGGTGGCCACGGTTCCAGCCCCGAGATCTGCATCGACCCCATAACGGCCGGTGTGCATGTGCACCTGGCACTTCAGGGGCTCATCGCTCGCGAAGTGCCGGCCGCCAAGGAGGTCGCACTCACCGTGGGCAAGTTTGCCGGCGGACAGGCGGCAAACGTCATTCCCGACACCTGCGTGCTCGAAGGTACGCTGCGCGGCTTCGACGTTGAGCTCATGGAGCACCTCAAGACCCGCATCGCGGAGGTCGTCAAAGGTGTTGCCACGACCTATCGTACGCCGGCGACCATCGAGACGCTCTCGGATGTTCCCCCGCTCGTCCTCGATGACGACATGACCCAGGCTTCGCTTGGCTATGTGGGTGCGACGCTGCCCAAGGCCGCCTTCCTGCCGCTGTTCCACGCCATGGCGAGCGAGGACTTTGCGCTTATCTCGAGCGAGATCCCGAGCGCCTACTTTACCGTGGGCGCTGCCGTGACTGATACGGACGAACACTTTGCCCAGCATCATCCCAAGGCACGTTTTAGCGATGCCGAGTTGCCGCTCGGCGCCGCGGCCTATACCGCCGTCGCCTTGGGCTATATCGCCGACCACAGGGAGTAACCAATGCCCCTGCAACGTAAGTTCTTCCCCGGCTGGCTCGTGGTGGCCTCTGGCTTCGTGATCATGGCCACGTGCTACACGATTTTCGTCAACTGCATGAGCCTGTTCCAGCCGCTCATCGTCAGCGACCTGGGCATTTCCCTTGCGCAGTACACCATCTCCAACGCCCACGATCGTTGCGTCTAAGCAGTTTGGCATGGCCGACCTGGGCAAGGTCACGGGCACCATTACCTCGCTCGAGATGGTCGGTGGCACCGTGGGCGCCATCGTCTCGGGTGTGCTGTTCGACGCTACGGGCTCCTTTGTGAGCACCTGGATCGTGTGCCTGGTGTGCTCCGCGATTATGCTCGTGTTCCTGCTGGCGTCCGAGCCCATCGCTGCCAAGCTGCGCGCGAGCGTGGCGGGGGAGTAGGGACGACGTCGCTCGTAGCTCTTTGCCCCGTTTTGTCCGTGGCTGCTTTGGAAGCCGAATGGATGCTCGTACCGTTATTCGGTTTCCCATGCAGCCACGGGCTCAAGAGATGACCCGAAGTCTTTCCGTCCAACGGATTTTGTGATCCGAAGAGGCGGAAGGATTGCAGATTGCACACCGCGGCGGCGCATCTGGCCGAACGAGTCCCCATACCCTCGTTCGGTCAGACGCGCCGCCGCGTTGCTGCTTTGTGCCGTATAATGTCCACTATCTATGACGCGATACAAAAGAAAGGTGTTTGCCCATGCAGGCACAGAAGGCGGAGGGAACCCGCGACCTTATCGGCGCCGAGATGCGCGCTTGGCAAAAGATGCAGCAGATTGCGGCCGGCGTATTCGAGCCGTTTGGCTTTAAGCCCATCGAGACGCCCGCGATCGAGCAGGTGGACGTCTTTGTCCACGGCATCGGCCAGTCGACCGACGTCGTGCGCAAGGAGATGTTCCGCGTCTTTAGCGGCGCCAACCTGGAGCGCGTCTTTGCTGAGGGCACCGATAGCAAGCTCAAGCCCAAGCAGCGCCTGGCGCTTCGTCCCGAGGGCACGGCCGGTGTGGTGCGCGCCGTCGTGGAGAACAACCTGGTGCCCCAGGGCTCCACGCCGTTTAAGGCTTATTATGCCGAGGCCATGTTCCGTGGCGAGCGTCCCCAGAAGGGTCGCCTGCGCCAGTTCCACCAGGTGGGCATCGAGTGGCTCGGCGCTCCCGATCCGGCAGCAGACGCCGAGTGCATCATCATGCTCATGGAGTTCTACAAGCGCCTTGGTTTCGATCTTTCCAAGCTCCGTCTGCTCATTAACTCGATGGGCGATGCCCAATGCCGTCCGGCCTATCGCGAGCAGGTCAAGCAGTTTATCCTCGATCACGCCGACGAGATGTGCGACGAGTGCCGCGAGCGCGCCGAGCTCAATCCGCTGCGTGCCTTCGACTGCAAGAACGACCACTGCCGCGAGATCATGGCCAAAGCCCCGCAGATGGGCGACAACTTGTGCGATGAGTGCCGCGAGCACTACGAGCAGGTCAAGCGCTATTTGGATGCGGCGGGTATCGAGTATGTCGAGGATCCTACTCTGGTGCGCGGCCTGGACTACTACACCCGTACCGTCTTTGAGGTCGAGGCTCCCGGCGCCGGCGTCGGCTCCATCGGTGGCGGCGGTCGCTATGACGGCTTGGTCGAGCTCGAGGGTGGCAAGCCCACGGCAGGCGTCGGCTTTGCCGTCGGTTTTGAGCGTGCGCTGCTGGCCCTGCAGGCCTTTGGCAGCGACCTGGGTGCCGAGGAGGCCCCGTGCGTCTATGTCGCCAATGCCGGCAAGGAGCTGCGCCAGAACGTCTTTGCCATCACGCAGGAGCTTCGCGCCGCTGGCATCGTGACCGAGGCCGACTACCAGGGTCGTTCGCTCAAAGCTCAGTTTAAGCAGGCCGACAAGGTTGGCGCCAAGCTCATTTTGGTCCTGGGTGGCGACGAGCTTGCCGCCGGCAAGGTCAAGGTGCGCGACATGGAGAGCCATGACGAGGCTCTCGTCGATCTGGCCAACGTGGTCGAGGCGGTTCGCGAGCGCCTGTAGCGCATGATTTTTAAGCTGTAGTGCCGCTGAGGTGCCCAGCTCATTGCGAGCGATTGTTACGGGGGTGTTTCGCTTTTATGCGGAATGCCCCCATTTACGTATGCCGCCCACCGAGAAATACGACCATTTAGGGCAAAAACCCTTGCAATGCAGAAAATACTTGGTTGATTTTCAATCTCAACGCAACAGTCTGAACGGACCCCGCGTTTCCGCAGCTAGCGCAACGCGGAAATAGCCCCCGGCACCTGGCTATCGCCTCGTTTCCGCAGGTGGAGAGGCTATGGAGGCC
>NZ_JBBNGA010000002.1:0-194784 GCF_040095305.1 Collinsella sp. CLA-AA-H167 | reverse complement strand
CGAAGGCGTCGATGACATGCCGGGGGCGGACCGGGACGGGTTTAACGGCAGGCCCCGCCGATCGATTGCAAGCGGTCGGCGGGGCCATTGTGGCCCTTGACAGTGGATTGGGTCATATGAGCGAGCGGGCCGCATTTGAGACAAGGTGACGTGAAACGAAAGGGCGCTGACCTTCTGGTCGCGCCCTTGAAGTTGAACGTCAGATTGTCCAAATGCGGCCCGCGCAGCGTCGGCCGGTTACGGCGTTTGGTAAAACGCCGTAACCTACTTAACTCCGTACTGCTCGTAGTAGGCGTCGATAGCGGCCTTGAGCTCGTCATCGATGACGACCTTGCCGTCGATCTCGTGGTTGTAGAGGGTCTCGACGACCTCGGCCATGGAGACGATGCTCGCGACGGGGAAACCGTACTTGGCCTCGATCTCCTTCTGCGCGGTGGTCACGCCACCCTTGCCGACCTCCATGCGGTTGAGGGAAACGATAAGGCCCTTGATCTCGACATCGGCAGCAGCCTTGACCTTGGGGTAGGTCTCGTCGATGGACTTGCCGGAGGTGGTGACATCCTCGACCATAATCACGCGGTCGCCGTCCTGGGGCTCATAGCCCAAAAGGTTGCCCTTGTCGGCACCGTGGTCCTTGGCCTCCTTGCGGTCACAGCAGTACTTGACCTCCTTGCCGTACAGCTCGTGGTAGGCAATGGCGGTCACGACGGCCAGCGGAATGCCCTTGTAGGCCGGTCCAAACAGCACGTCGAAGTCGTCGCCAAAGTTATCGTGAATGGCCTGGGCGTAATACTCGCCCAGCTTCTTGAGCTGATAGCCCGTCACGTAAGCGCCGGCGTTCATAAAGAACGGGGACTGACGGCCGCTCTTGAGCGTAAAGCTGCCGAACTTAAGAACATCGGACTCGACCATAAACTTGATGAACTCTTGCTTGTAAGCCTCCATGCGGGCTCCTCTCGTAATCGCGTACGTGTCTTCCAGTTTAGCGCAGGCAAGGCGCGTTGCGGGCGCGCTTTGGGGCCTCAGCATTCTGTAAAGGCTTTGTCAGGGGCAATGGTTTTCCAAACAAAGGGGTTGACACGGCAAACCCCCTCATCAAAAATACGGGCGGATTAAAACGGGTACGAGATACCCAAAGCGCGCCGCGCCCGGCCTTAAGGGGGTGTGCCATGGAAGGCAGCCATAGTCGAAAAACCTGCATGTCGCCCTCGGCACGCCGCGAGGATTCCGCGCACGCATAAGCGCCACTAACCGATCGTCAAAACCACCACAAAGGTGCCTGTCCCTTTGTGGTGGTTTGAAAGCATGACGTGAGCGACATCTAGGTTTTTTGAAGCAAATACGACACGTACGCTAACTCCCTTCAACAAGGAGGACCCTATGCTGATGCTCAAAACCGCCACGGTACTCGAAGCCATCTCCAAGCGCCGCCGCACGGCGCGCCCCGCCGCTCGCGCCGGCATGTCCAAGAACATCATATTCGCCGCCACCCATAGCGCCGAGGACGCCCTCGTGCTGCTCGACGCCACGGCCGACGGACTCACTGCCGAGCATGCCGCCGAGCGCCTGAACGCCGTCGGCCCCAACACCATCGAGGCGCCGACCAAGACGCTTGTGCGCCGCATCGCCGACGCATTCGTTGACCCCTTCGCCGGCATCCTCGCCGCGCTCGCGCTGGTCTCGCTCTACATCGACGTGCTCGCCGTGCCCGAGCCGCAGCGCGACCCCTCCACGGTCATCGTCATCGGCATCATGTTGCTGGTATCGGGCGGCATGAAGTTTATCCAGGAAGCCCGCAGCGGCAATGCGGCCGAGGCCCTCAAGGACCTGGTCTCTAACACCTGCTGCGCCCTGCGCGACGACGAGCGCCTCGAAATCCCCTTCGACGAGCTCGTCCCCGGCGATGTGATCCGTCTCTCTGCCGGCGATATGGTGCCGGCCGATGCCCGCATCATCACCGCGCGCGACCTGTTTGTGATCGAGTCCGCGCTCACGGGCGAGAGCGAGGCCGTCGAGAAGACCTCTGCCGCAGCTGTCATTGAGGGCGCCGACAGCTCCGCGTTGCCGCTGTCTGCCTGCAAGAACATCGTCTTTACCGGCACCTCCGTGCAAAACGGCACCGCCATGGCACTCGTCGTTGCCACCGGCTCGGACACATACCTGGGCGGCATCGCCAAGATGCTCAACGGGCGCGGCGAGAAGAGCGCGTTTGACCGCGGCGTCTCGAGCGTCTCCATGCTGCTCGTGCGCCTCATGCTCGTTATGGCGCCGGCGGTCTTTGCCATCAACGCCGCCACCAAGGGCAACGTCATCGATGCGCTGTTGTTCGCCACGAGCGTGGCCGTGGGCATCACGCCGCAGATGCTTCCCGTCATCGTGACCACGAGCCTGTCGCAGGGCGCCAAGGACCTCGCCCGTCGCCAGGTTATCGTCAAGGAACTGCCGGCGATCCAAAACCTCGGCGCGATGGACGTCCTGTGCTGCGACAAGACCGGCACCCTCACCGAGGACCGCATCGTGCTCGAGCGCTACCTCAACACCGACGGCAACGAGGATGCACGCGTGCTGCGCCATGCGTTTTTGAACAGCTTCTTCCAGACCGGCCTCAAAAACCTTATCGACCTGGCCGTCATCGACTGTGCCGATGTGACGCCCTCGACCGTCGTGCCCGATTCCATGCTGGGCCAGAGCCTGCGCGACCGCTATACCAAGGTCGACGAGGTGCCCTTCGATTTCTCGCGCCGTCGCCTGAGCGTAGTTGTCGCCGACGCCCAAGGCAAAACCCAGATGGTTACCAAGGGCGCTGCCGAGGAAATGCTCGAGATCTGCTCCTTTGTCGAGGTCGATGGCATCGCTCTGCCGCTCACCGACGAGAGGCTCGCCCAGATTCGAAAGCAGGTCGCCGGACTTAACGCCGAGGGCCTGCGCGTGATTGCCGTGGCGCAGAAGACCAATCCGCGCTGCGTGGGCGAGTTTGGCATCGCCGACGAGTGCGACATGGTGCTGATGGGCTTTTTGGCCTTCCTCGATCCGCCCAAGGCGAGTGCCGCGGGCGCCGTCGCCACCCTCGAGGCCAAGGGCGTGGCGGTCAAGGTCCTGACCGGCGACAACGATCGCGTCGCCGCCACCGTCTGCGAGCAGATCGGTATCGACGCGAGCAATGTCTTGCTGGGCTCCGAGATCGATGCGCTCGATGACGCCGAGCTTGCCGAGCGCGCCGAGCACACCCACCTCTTCGCCAAGCTCTCGCCGCTGCAGAAGGCGCGTCTGGTGCGCGTCATGCGCGAGCTGCTCGGCCACACCGTGGGCTTTATGGGCGACGGCATCAACGACGCCGCCGCCATGCGCGCGAGCGACTGCGGCATCTCGGTCGATTCGGCCGTCGACATCGCCAAGGAATCCGCCGATATCATCTTGCTTCAGAAGGACCTGGGTGTGCTCGAGCGCGGCATCATCGAAGGCCGCCGCACCTACGGCAACCTGCTCAAGTACCTCAAGACCACGGTGAGCTCCAACTTTGGCAACGTACTGTCCGTGACCGTCGCGAGCCTGTTCCTGCCGTTTTTGCCCATGAGCGCCCTGCAGCTGGTGTTGCTGTCGCTGGTCTACGAGATCGTGTGTATCGCGCTGCCGTGGGACACCGTCGATGACGCCTGGACCGCCCGTCCGCGCGCCTGGGACGCCGCGTCCATTAAGGGCTTTATGCTCGAGTTGGGTCCCGTGAGCTCGCTGTTTGACATCGTAACCTTCGCCGCGCTCTTCTTTGTGGTGTGCCCTGCCACCGTAGGCGCAAGCTGGTCCGAGCTCGCCGGGACGGGCAACGCCGCAGGCATGGCGGCCTTTGTGGCGCTCTTCCAGAGCGGCTGGTTTGTCGAGTCCATGTGGTCGCAGACGCTCGTGATCCACATGCTGCGCTCCCCGCGCCTGCCGAGCCCGCGCGACCACGCCGCGCCCGCGCTGTGCGTTCTCACCGTACTGGGCCTGGCGCTCGTCACCTGGCTGCCGGCAAGCCCCATCGCCGATGCGCTCGGCCTCTTGCCGCTGCCGGCGAGCTTCTTCGCGCTGCTCATCGGCATCGTCACCGCCTACATCGCGCTCACTCAGCTGGCAAAGCGCCGCTACATTGCCCGCCACGGCGAGCTGCTGTGACGCCCGAATCGTGGCGCGCGACCCATCAGGCGATCAAAAAGTCCCGTCTCAAGTTAAACCACTCATTTAAGTACGTCCCCAATGAGTGCGGCGGAATGGCTCCCCTTGACAGCTTAAAGCCGTCATGCAGGAACCATTCCGTCGCAGCCTTATGAAAGGGACTGGGTTGTAAATGTTGGAGAAGAGCCGTTAGCGCTCGGGTGTCAGGATCACCAGAGCGTCGTGCTCAAAGGGATGCTGCGCCACGCGCACGGTGCCGTCACCGTTGTCACGGACGGGCAGTTTTGCGATGCGCTTGTCCTCCATGTCGAGGACCGTCGCCGTCCAGCCACGCGCGCCGTCGAGCTTAAACTTGAGCGCCGTGGTGCGCGGCAGGTACGTGACGACGCGATCGCCAACGCGCGCCACACGGATGGCCTCGCGCGCGTCATCGAGCAGCTCCTGCGCCGGAACCACGGCAAGCGCATCGTCACCGGCAGTAGCGCCTAGGCTGGCAAGCACATGCTCGATCGCGCCAAAGTCCCACACACCCGCAAACTGCAGGCACTCTTGCCAGCGGAAGGGCATGTCAAAGCCCTCGCCCAGGACCGAACCCTGGCTGCGCGATGTCTGCCAGTTCCAAACGCCGTGCGCGCCATAGGTCACGCCGGCACTGGCGCCGGCAAGAATCGACGACCATACGCTCGCGCGGCAATCCTGCGCGGTAAAACGCCAGTAGACGTTGCGCGACGCACCCATCTGCTCGTAGCAAGGCTCGGAGTTGACCATCGGCTTTTTGGGATAGTTGGCGATAAAGTCCTGCGGCAGACGCCATGCCTCGGGCTGGCCCTCGTAGTTGTGGCCGGGCTGGAACATGTAAAAGTCCAGACGGCCCAGATACTGCGCCGGAATGGTACGATTGCCGCGGTTGATATGCATGGTGCGCAGTGCCTCGGGCGCGCGCTTGACGACCTCGTCGAGCGCGTCCTCGTAATAGACGATCGCCTCGTCACCGGCAAAGTCGGTATCGCCCGTCACTACGTAGACGGGGTCGAACTCGCCCAGGTTCTCGACGACGCGGGCAACGTGGGCACGGACCTCCTCACGCGGCATAACCTCGGCGCCGCAACGCTCGGCGATCTTGGCACCCCAGGTACCGGGCACGTAGTTGCACCACATAAGCACGAGCGCCGGGCGAATGCCGTGCTCCACGGCCGCCTGGCACATGCGGCGGGCGCGGTCCCAGTATTCCTGGTTGGGCGCGCTCCAGTCAAAGTGCACGCCGTCCTCGCTCGCGTAGGGCCAGATGCCCAGGTCGGGCAGGCAGCGGTCCCACTGCGGCAGGGTATTGACCTGCAGCACGTTCATGCCCTGCTCGGCGCGGCGGGTCAGATAGTAGTCCCAGTCCGCCTCGGTGATACTCGTGAATGCGCTCCAGCACGTGTCGGCAAACCAAAAGAACGGCTTGCCGTCGCAGAGAAACCCGTCCTCACGACCGTTGACGGTCAGCTTTCCCAAACTCATCTGCGTGTCCTTTCGTTTGATAAAGGATTTGCGAACCGCCGGGGGCTTTCGCGATAACCCCGCGCGAAAGCCTCCGCCGCTTGGCAAACCCTCGCGGGCGAAGCTCACCCGCCCCATCAGTCTACCTTGCAAGAAGGGCCCCGCCGGGCTTACGCCTGACGGGGCCCTGTCGTGTAGGTGAGGTCATATGTGACCGAATGGCTTGGCCTTAGGCCTCCATCTCGGCGAGCTCCTCCTTGGAGAAGCCGGAGACAAAGACAACGGCAGCGGCGATGACAAAGGAGATTGCCATACCAACGATAGCCCAGACGGTGTTCATCTGGCCACCCTGCAGGTAGTTGGTGAAGACCAGGAAGTTGGAAGCACCGCCTGCGAGGTAGTAGGTGACGCCCATGAGGCCGGAGAACACAGCGCCGATGGCACCGCCGATGAACATGCCGAACATGGTACGACGGAAGCGCATGAGGATACCGAAGAGCGCGGGCTCGGTGACGCCGCCGGCGATAGCGGAGATGACGTAGCCGATGGCAAGGGACTTCTCGTCGGGGTTCTTCATCTTGAGGAAGGCACCGAAGGCGCAGCCCCAGACAGCGGCCATAGCGCAGTTGGTGGAAACGAAGACGAAGGGATCGTAGCCGGCAGCGATGATCTGAACCTGAGCGAGCAGGATGACGGGCATGTGCATGCCGCAGACCACGAAGAGCTGCCAGAAGGCGCCGAGGACGGCCATGACGATCAGGATACCGATGCCGCCAAGGTCAGCAAGGCCGAAGAGCGCGTTAGCGATCAGCGTACCGATCTCGTTGCCGATGGGGGCGAGGACGATGAAGGCGATGGGGATGGTAACGATCATGGTGCAGAACGGCGTGAAGACCGTGGAGAGCACGTCGGGCATGACCTTCTTAAAGAACTTCTCGACGAAGTAGAGGACAGGCACCGAAAGGATAATCGGCAGGACGGACTGCTGATAGTTGGCAGCGGCGATCTGGATGCCGTAGACGGAGATGATGCCGCCACCCTCCTGAGTCGCGACACTCACGACGGACGGGGCCATGAGAGCGCCGCCGAGGAGCATGCCCAGAACCGGAGAGGCGCCGAGCTTCTTAGCGGCGGCATAGCCCAGGTAGATGGGGATAAAGGTAAACGTTGCCTCGTACAGCGTGGTGTAGAGGAACGTATAGGTCGGGTCGTCGGCCGAGAGCACACCGAGCATGGTGGGGCCGAGGACGGCCGCGATGGTGCGGAACAGACCGCCAGCCATGAGCAGCGGGATGAGCTGGGTCATGGAGCCGGACAGATAGTCGAGGATGATGTTAGGCAGGTTCTTGAGCTCGAACTTCTCCTTGGGAGCATCGAGGTTCTCGTCAACGGCCTCACCCTGCTTGACGCCGGAAATGGCGACGAACTCGGCGAGTACCTTGGGCACGTTCTGGCCGATGATGACCTGGAGCTGGCTGCCGGCAAACTGGCAACCCAGAACACCCTTGACCTTCTTAATCTTCTCCACGTCGGCCTTGCTGTTATCCTTGAGCGTCAGACGCAGGCGCGTCATGCAGTTGGTGGCAACGGAAACATTCTCCGCACCGCCCACGAGCTCGAGGACATCGGTGGCAATCTGCTTGTTATCTACTGCCATGGGACCCCTCCCCATATCTTCGTGTGCCAGCCCCCTTGGGCTTAGGCACGCCTTTGGCCCGGCGACTATAACCCCTTACGGTTGCCGGACCCTTGGATACGCTTTTGTAAACAAGGTGTTTACTGAACGTTTACGGGCTTTAGTTTACACGGAGCGCCGAATTTATGGCAATTTTGCCGTCTACAGTCCGGTGAACGGTAGGAAATCGGGGGTGAACGTATTTGAATGGCGGGAGATGGTCTCTTTGACCCTCTATTGATATATAGCCATTTACGTGGGATTTTATTTTGATGAACACCTCACTGATCTGTTAACTCATCAACAGAATCCCTGCTAGAAGCTAGTAAACATACGTTTAGTAGTTCACGACGTGTTCAGTTTTGCCGTTTACCGAGTTTATCTGCTTGTTCTGCAATTCTGGATTAAACTAAACATGTTTATATTGTATTGCCGCTAATGTTTCGTGTTGGCGGCACAAGGGAGGCAGCTCATGGAACTCAAATCGTGTACCTACGCAACCGTCACCACCTTGGGCGACTTTGGCCCCTGGATCAGCAAGGTCGTACTCGACCTGCCCTGCACCGTGCGCGCCAACGATATCGACGCAAGCACCTTCCATATATATGTAGAGCGTCACGAGCGCACGGGCGAGGTCCTGATGCGCAAGGAGCGCGGCGCCGACCATGCCGCGCCCTCGGTGGGCTACATCGACGTTCTCCGCGCGTATCCGTGTGACGAGAACGGGCGCAAGCTCGCTGTGGGCACCCACGTGGCGCTCGAGGTCGCCGAGCAGCGCCTGACCAAGACCATCGAAGGCGGCGTCATGGGCTCGCGCATGCTCGATGACCAGCTGCGCATCACGCAGCTCACAGCTCTTCCCGGCAACGACGGCGACGATCCCACCTGCGGCCTGGTCTTCGACACCTGCCGTGGCGATATCTGCCCCGCGCTCAAAGGCTGGAGCAACGCCACGCAAAAGACCGCCGTCGACGGCATCGCGCTCGAATACGGCTTCTTTGAGCCCAGCTTTAAGGCCGAGGACTCGGCATGCTTCAACCCCTTTGCGCCCGAGGCAACGGTTGTGCCCCAAAAGGCCCCGCTCGTGGTGTATCTGCACGGCGCCGGCGAGGGCAAGGGCACCACGCAAGGCGAAGGCGCCACGCGTGCCTATATCGGCAACCGCGTCACAGCCATTAGCCAGGCGCAGATCCAGCGCTACTTTGGCGGCTTTGCCTGGGTGCTCGTGCCGCAGTCGCCCACGTTTTGGATGGACAACGGCGTCGAGCAGCTTGGTCACTCCAACCAGAGCATCTACTCCCCCGTGCTCAAGGCACTTATCGATGAGTTTGTCGCCGAGCATGCCGACCGCATCGACACCGACCGCATCGTGGTCGCCGGTCTTTCCAACGGCGGCTTTATGACCCTGCGCCTGTGCGCCGACTACCCCGATTTCTTCGCCGCGGGCCTTCCCTGCTGCGCCCCGTGGTACAACGCCACGGACGAGGACGTAGCCGCGCTCGCCAAGACGCCGCTGTGGTTTACGCACTCCAAGGGCGACGAGCTCGTGCACCCGCAACAGACCGTGCTGCCGCTGTTCGCGCGCCTGCGCGATGCCGGCGCCAACGTGCATCTCACCTACTTTAGCCATGTCGAGGACCTGACCGGCGTGTATCGCGAGGCCGACGGCTCGGCCAAGAAGACGTTCAACCACGGCGTGTGGATCCACCAATTCAACGACCTGTGTTATCAAGACTTCGACGGGGGCAACGTACTCATCGACGGCGAGCCGGTGGGCTGCTGGGAGTGGTCGGCCAGGGTTTCGAGGTAACCATCCCATCGGGGGCTCTGACCTTTAGTTTTGTAAACGTCCTCGCGCATGAGCCCCGCTTATCCTGCTCCTTCGGAGCATCGGATAAGCGGGGCTCGCGCTGCGGAATGTTTACAAAACTAAAGGTCAGAGCCCCCCTAAGTTAACGTTGTTCGAAACGCTGGTCGGCCGCTTCCGGCGGGCCGCCGGGTCGCGGGCGATGGGGGCGTGGGTCCCGTCTTGCCTTGCGCGTAACTGGCTGAATTGATTTTGATTGGAGCTGTTCCTATGTCCCAGAAGTTGACTCGGGTGATTGTTACCACTGATATGGAAGTCGATGATATGAACTCGCTTGTTCATTTGGCTCTGTATCTCAACTTGCTTGATGTTCAGGCTGTGGTGTATACGGCTTCGCAGTATCACTTTCTTGGGGATGGGGTTCATACGCTCGGCGAGGTGAATTCGCATTGGCGGACCAAAGGGCGGCGCTCTTATGAGTGGGCTGTTGTGCCTCATGAGCCCGATCCGCTGGCTGGCGAGCTTCGTGAGTATCGGCCGTTTCCCGAGCATTGGATTGAGAGTCTCTGGAGTAATGAATATACCCAGGCTTGGCCGCAGTTGCAGGCAAATGCGGACGCCGCCGGTGAACCGCCGTTTCCCACGCCTGCCCAGATGATCGAGCGTACGTTTGTGGGAAATGTTGCTTTTGAGGGTGATGTGTGCGAGGAGACTGAAGGGTCTCACGTCATCGCCGATGCCATCATGGACGATGACCCGCGCACGCTGTGGCTGCTCAGCTGGGGTGGTATGAATACGATCGTTCGCGCCCTCATGAGTATTGCCGAGCGTTATCGCGCCACACCCGAGTGGCCCGCCGTACAGCGGCGGGTCTATCAGAAGGTGCGCGTGATGGGCGTTGCCGATAGTGTGGGGCAGGATAACTCGTGGCTCGACCATGGGCGCGAGCTCTTTCCCGAGCTCATCTTTTGGCGTACGCCCTATATGTATGGCAACTATTTCGACGCCAAAACAGCTCAGCCCGATACGCTGCCGCTGTTTAAGGCTCCTTGGCCTGAGCGGAATCTCACGCAGGGCAACGGACCCCTCATGGCACGCTATATGCTCTATGGCGATGGTAAGGTCTACGAAAACGAGCCTGAGCGCTTTCAGTTTGGCAAGCATGCCCGCCTGGATTGGGGCCTGGAAGGCATGCCCGCGGTACAGTTTGAGCGCGGCGACTTTATGGCCGAAGGCGACAGCATGACCTATATTCCGCTGCTTCCGTTTGGCCTGCGCGGTATCGACGACCGCGACTTCGATACGCTGCTCGGCCGCATGTTTCTTGATGGACACCCCGATGCGAACGCGCCCACCGGTTTTGCCGCCCTCGGCACGCCCCCAGACGACAATCTCAATCCCTATCTGCGTGCCTATCAGGAAGACTTTGCCGCCCGCGCGCAATGGTGCGCCCATGATCCGGCCATCTGCTCGCATCCGGCGCATGTTGTCGAGGTCACGGCCGACCGCAGCGCCGCAGCCGGCGAGCGCATCGACCTTGCGGCGACCATCGTCGACCCTGACGGCAGGGGCTTCGATGCGCATTGGGATGTCGCCGTAGACCCGTCGAGCTATGCAGGCGTCCAGGATCTGTCGCTGTGGCAAGAATGCACGGAGGATGCCACTTTCATCGTGCCCGCCGACGCACGACCCGGCGACCGCTTTGTGCTCACCCTCACCGTGCAGACGCGCGCCGAGTGCCCCTGCACCCGCTACACCCAGGTCGCCGTGACTGTGGCATAGCAAGGGCGACGCCCACATTCGGCAGCCGCCGCATTCGACAAAGAGTGTCCCCAGGCGTCAAACGAGCGGGGATTTTTGGACACCCAAATGACGAGAGTGGATAATCTCCCACTTTGAGCCCACAAACAGGCCAAAAACGGGAGATTATCCACTCTCGTTCTGCGAGCACTCATTGGGGACGTACTTAAATGAGTAGTTTCACTCATTTAAGTACGTCCCCAATGAGTAGGAAAAATGGGCCATGTGTCCCAGTTGTGGAGACTCGTTGAGCCGTCTGGGTATCGTGAAAGATCGCGCACTCCCCCATCATCAAAAGTGACACACGCTACCAGTTGATGGGAGGCAGCCATGGGCTTCTTTGACAAGATGTTCGAGAAGAAAGAGTGCGCGATTTGCGGTACCGAGCTGGGACTTCTAGGTAAGACAAAAATCAATGAAGGCTACCTGTGCAAAGAGTGCGCCGGCAAGCTCTCCCCCTACTTTCACGGCTATCGCTCCAGCACCGCGGACGATATCCGTGAGCAACTCGCCTACCGCGAGGCCAACGCCGAGCGCCTGGCGTCGTTCAACCCCACGCGCACGCTTTCTGCCGGGCGCACCAACATCATGCTCGATGAGGACGCGGGCCTGCTGATCATCACCTCGCAGAGCCGCTGGCGCGACGCCAATCCCGACATCATCGAGTTCTCGCAGGTACTCGGCTGCGATATGGATATCGACGAGCATCGCACCGAGATCTATCGCGAGACCGAGGACGGCGAGCGCGAGAGCTACAACCCGCCGCGCTACGACCTGGATTACGACTTTAATCTGACCATTCACGTCAACACGCCGTACTTTACCGAGATCAACCTGCGCGTAAACGACTCCACCATCGATCAGCGCGGCTCCATCGAATACCGCGAGGCCAAGCGCCAGGCAACCGAGGTCCGCGACGCGCTGGTGCAGCTGCGCCAGGAGACGCGCGACAGCGTCGTTGCCGCCAAGGCCCCCAAGACTGCGGTGACCTGCCCCTTCTGCGGTGCAACCACCATTCCCGATGCCAGTGGGCGCTGCGAATACTGCGGCGGCGCCATCGGCGCATAGCCTCCGGCACGGAAAGGACCGATCATGGCCTTCGAGAGCGTTAACTATCAGTGCCCTGCCTGCGGTGGCCCCCTGCATTTTGCCAGCGCCGAGCAAAAGCTCGTCTGCGACTACTGTGACTCACGCTTTGAAGTCGAAGAAGTCGAGGCCCTCTATCGCGAGCGCCAGGACAAGGCAGACGCCAAAGCCGATGCGGCAGCCGCAACGCCCAAGCCCGTCGCCGACGACGCGGTGCAGGAGCTCGCCCAAAACGCCGGCTACATCTGCTCGTCGTGCGGCGCCGAGCTCGTGTCCGACGGCACCGTCGCCGTCACCACCTGCCCGTACTGCGGTAACTCCGCCGTGGCGCCCGGCCAGCTCTCGGGCGACTTCTCGCCCGACCTGGTGATTCCGTTTAAGCTCGGGCGCGACGATGTCACGGCCGCACTCAAGGAACACTATAAGGGCAAGATCTTGCTGCCCAAGAGCTTTGTCACCGGCAACCACATCGACGAGGTCCAAGGTGTCTACGTGCCGTTTTGGCTCTACGGCGCCCGCGTTGACGGCGAAGTGTACTTTGACGCGACCAACGAGACCGTGACCGAGGAATCCGATCGCACCGTCACGACCACCGACCACTACGATGCCTATCGCAAGGGCAATATCTCGTTTAAGCGCGTGCCCGTCGACGGATCGTCCAAGATGCCCGACGGCCACATGGACGCCATCGAGCCGTTTGACTACGACGCACTGCGTCCGTTCTCGGTCGCATATATGCCCGGCTACATCGCCAACCGTTACGACGAGGACTGCGAGACCTGCAAGGCGCGCGCCGAGCGCCGTATGGAAGAAAGCACGATCTTGGCCCTGCGCGAGACTGTCGTCGACGAATACGACGATGCCACGGTCGAAAGCAAGCAGCTCGACTACACCTGGGAAGACAGCGACTACGCCCTGTTCCCCGTCTGGATGCTCTCCACCTCGTGGAACGGCAAGAGCTACCTGTTTGCCATGAACGGCCAGACCGGCCGCTTGGTCGGCGAGCTCCCCTGCTCCAAGCCCAAGCTCGCCATCGCCTCGGTGCTGTTCTTTGTGATCGGATTTGTCCTCTCCCAGATTCTCTTTATGGGCGAGAACGCCTTCGATCCGGATTACCTCGCCTTTGATATCGAGGGCATCCTCATCAACATCATCGCGCCGCTGATCATCGTGATTATTGGAGACGTGCTACTGGTAGGCCAGCTCAAGACGGCCAACGAGGCCACCCACGCCGACGAGTACTGCGGCGAGCTCGACCTGACCGAGAAGCACGACACCTTCAGCCACACCGAGACCACCGTTGTCATGAAAGACGACAAGGACGACTAAGCAATCCAACCAATACCACCCGGCCTTTGACGAGAAAGGAAGATCACCATGGGACTCTTGAAAGCTGGATTGGGAGCTGCCGGCGGCGTCATGGCCGACCAGTGGAAGGAATTTATCTACTGCGAATCGATGCCTGCTGACGTCTTGGCCTGCAAGGGCAGCAAACGCGCCGGTGGCCGCAGCTCCAACACGCGCGGCGAGGACAACGTCATCTCCAACGGCTCCGTCATCGCCGTCAACGACGGCCAGGGCATGCTCGTGGTGCAAAACGGCAAGATCATCGAAGTCGCGCTGGAGTCTGGTGAGTTCGTCTTCGATACCGGCAGCGAGCCGAGCGTCTTTAGCGGCAACCTGGGCGATTCCATCAAGGAGACCTTCGCCAATATCGGCAGCCGCTTTACTTTTGGCGGCGACGCGGGCAAAGACCAGCGCGTCTACTTCATCAACACGAAAGAGATCATTGGCAACAAGTACGGCACCGCCTCGCCCGTGCCCTTCCGCGTGGTCGACAACAACATCGGCCTGGACGTCGACATCTCCGTGCGCTGCAACGGCGAGTATTCGTACCGCATCACCAACCCGCTGCTGTTCTACACCAACGTATGCGGCAACGTGACCGATAGCTACACGCGCGACAAGATCGACAGCCAGCTTAAGTCCGAGCTGCTCACCGCCCTGCAGCCCGCCTTTGCCAAGATCTCGGAGATGGGCATCCGCTACAGCGCCATCCCCGGCCACACCACCGAGCTCGCCCGCGCGCTCAACGAGGTCCTCTCTGCCGACTGGCGTGACCTGCGCGGTGTCGAGATCGTGAGCTTTGGCGTCAACTCCATCGCAGCCTCGCAAGAAGACGAGCAGATGATCAAGGACCTGCAGAAGGCCGCAGTCATGCGCGATCCCACCATGGCGGCAGCCAACATTGCCAGCGCCCAGAGCGACGCAATGCGCGCGGCAGCCGCCAATCCCAACGGCGCGATGGCAGGCTTTATGGGCATGGGCATGGCAGGTGGCATGGGCGGCATGAACGCCAGCCAGCTGTTCGCCGCCGGCCAGGCACAGCAGCAGGCCGCCCCGCAGCCGGCTCCGGCACCCGCCCCCGCACCGGCTCCTGCCGCTGCCCACGCGGCCGGCACATGGACCTGCAGCTGCGGCGCCACCAACACCGGCAAGTTCTGCTCCGAGTGTGGCAGTCCCGCACCCGCCCCGGCACCGGCCAAGTGGTTCTGCCCCAACTGCGGCAGCGAAAACGGCGGCAAGTTCTGCAGCAACTGCGGAACGCCCAGGCCCTAGCCCCTCTATCTGGTAATTGGCGGGGGATCCGCCACCCCCGCATTTGCTTCTATGGGTTTCGTTCGATAAAGGAGGACACCATGAAGACAACGTTCAAAAAGTCCGTACTCGCATTTCTGACATGCGTCCTTGCGCTCGCCTTTGCCCTGACGGGCTGCAGCGGCGGCGGCAAAGACCCCAAGGCCAACTTCGTCGGCAGCTGGGAACTCTCGGGTGGAACCCTGGAGGGCGAAGAACTGACCGATGAGTACATGAAGATGCTCGAGGATTGGGGTGTGCACTGCGTCCTGATTCTCGATGAGGACGGTACAGGTGCCCTCGACCTGTTCCTTGAAGTCGTCGACCTTAAATGGGAGGCAAAGGACGCCACCACCGTAACCATCACCGCCGAAGACGAGTCGCATGACATGAAGCTCAAGGACGGCAAGCTCATCCTCGAAGAGGATGACGGCAATCTTGTCTTTACCAAGTCCGACAAGGACCTGTCCGGCACGGTGAAGAAGGATCGCGAGGCGGCCGAGAAGGAAGAAGAGATCGACGAGGCCGTCGAAGACGACGACGTCCAGAAGACTGAAATCTCCCCCGCCGTCACCGTTGCCGATGACGACCTGTGCACCATTACCATCACCGAGAAGTTCAAGGACGAGTGGGGCGACATCGGTTTTGTCGTCAACATCACCAACAAGAGCGACAAGGACCTGACCTTCTACGCCCCCAGCGGCAAGACCAACGTCAACGGCACCATGAAGGAACCCTGGTTCTCGGCTCACCTGATGCCCGGCACCAACGCCACTGAGGAATTCACGTTCTCGAACGGCACGCTCGATAGCCTTGACGACCTGGTCAATACGACCATCGGCATCGACGCCTACCTGACCGATTCCTACGAGGACGTTGCCTCCTACAGCGCAACCATCGCGTAACGGCACGTAACATCAGCCGCGGATTGGCGGACACATCCGCGCACACCAGACGGGGCCGCAGGAGATGATCCTGCGGCCCCGCCGCTTTATGCCGACAGCACTGCCCATACAAGCAGGCCGCCCGCCGTTTTTAGATGCGAAACGGTGGGCGGCCTGTCTTTGCGGCGCCGGAACACGGGTGAGCGCGTCGATTACGGGCGCTCCATGTTGGGAACGATGCTGCCCTCGGTCACCGCATGCACGGCCAGGCGCATGATGTTGTCGTAGCCGGTCTTGCTCAGGATCTCCGAGATGCGGCGCTTGATGGTGCCCTCGCTCATAAACAGCTCGGCCGCAATCTCGCGGCGGCTTTTACCCTCGCAGGCAAGGCGCAAGATCGACAGCTCGACATCGTCGAGGGCCGCCGTGCCCGAGAAGATACTCTCGGGCGGCTTGGGAAACGTGCAGTAACCCGCCAGCGTGGAGCGCATCACGGCGAACAGCTCGTCGATACCGACGTTCTTGTACACAAAGCTATCGACGCCCGCCTCGCGGGCCTGATCGACAAAGGTGATCTCGGGCATGCCTGTCATGATAATGATGCGACACTCGGGCAGCTGCTCCTTGATGCGTGCCGCCGCCACGATGCCGTTTGAATCGTGTTCGGTGCACACGTCCATCAGTATCATGTCCGGGCGCTCCTTGAGCGCGACACCCAAGGCCTCGGAGGCATCGGCGATCGCGGCAACGACGGTCATATCGGGCTGGTCGCCAACGGAGCGCGCCAGGCTCTCGCGCAGGATGGCCTGATCTTCGACAATTAACACGCGGATCATGAGCTTCTCCTTTGGGACGTGTCGTTGGCGTTAAGCGGAATGGATACCGTAAGCGTAAAGGGCGGGGTGGCGTGGACCTCTAGGCTGCCACCCAGATCTTGCGCGACATGCCTCATACCTGGGATTCCCGTTCCCTCGCGATACGATACGGGGGCCGGGGACCCGTCGTTAGAAATCGTCATGTGCGCGACGGCGTCAGCATCCGTCCTCTCCTGCCACAAGCGCACATGGACCCGATGCGCCTGCGCATGCTTGGTGGCGTTGGTCGAGGCCTCGCGGATAATCTGCAAAAAGGCGGCGGCGACACGCGCGTCCTCAGGCAGCGCACCCTCAACATCGATCTGCACGCTCACCAGGCCAAAAGCATGGACGATATCGCCCAGTTGCTCTGCCGGTTCGGTGTCGCCCCCGCTGCGCAGATCGGCAGCGATTGAGCGCAGCAGCGGGTCGATCTGCTCGAGCGACTCGTCGTCCAAGCGCCCCTCCTCCAAATAGCGATGAAGGATTGATAGGCGCTGGCCGATCACATCGTGAACGCGGGCGCGCATGCGCAGATAGGCCGCATTGTCGGCAACTTTTTTGACTTCTTCGATCTGGGCCTGGAGCTCTTGGCCCGCAAGCTCAAGCAGGTGGTTGGCCTGCGCCAGACGGTCATGCGCATGCGCATACTCTGTCACGTCCAGACCGATTATGCGCTCGAACGAACGGCCCGAGACCATAACGTCATCGCACACAAACAGGCGAATCTCGGCGGGAGAAACCTCGACCACCGCACGCGCCTCACCAAAGCGGTCCAGGTTGATCCGCACGCGGTTCTTACCGCCTTCGGGCATTTGCATGCTGAGCTTGCGCAGGTCGTTCCATGTACCGCTCATATCGCCTAGGTCGGTGGGCATATGAAGCTCCACCAGGTTTTTGCGCATGCAGCGGTTCATAAGCAGTGGACGGCCCCTCGAGTCCAGATACAGGATGCCCACGGGAATCACGTTGATGGTTTCGATCGTCGAGAACGCGGTGATATCCTCCTGGCGGTTGCGGACGTCCATCAAGAGCGCCGCGACGGAACGGAACAGGAAGAACGCTCCCTCTGCGATAAGGACAACGGCCCACACCGAGCCCATGGCAAAAACCACCGGCGGTGTCACGGCGCCAACAAGCAGCAGCTCGGCCAGCATGACAGGGCGACGATAGTGCACCATGAGGACCACGCCATAGGCAAAGATCGCGGCATTGAGCCACAGCACTCCGCCCATTGCCCTGGCGCAAACGTCAAGCGGCGCCACCAGATACGAGCCAGACGACGCGAATAAGATGAGCGCCGAAATCATCAGGTGAAGCACGAGGCTCGTCTCATAGGCGCAAATCACCTTACGGTTATAGGACGAGCGGCGCGATGCGATGAGCGGGACGTGGATCATCTGCAGACACGCAGCCAGGGCAAAGACAACATCGAGCGCAACGATTTGGGGAAGGATGAACGAAATCTGCATCGTCACTCACCCGCCCTCGGCATCAAGACGATCATGCGCAGCTGGCCGGGCTCGCCCTCAAGGCGGTATGCCACGTTGCGCCCTTGCAGAGCGCTTTCGAGCTCTTGCGCAGCGGGCGTCTGCGAAAGATCTTCATCATCGTTGGAAAAAAGCGTGGCGCGCAGCTCGACACTGCACCGGTCATGGTCGCCCAAGTGATACATAAGCGCCGGATGGTCGGTGGTGTAGGCAAAAAACGCAAAGTCATACACGCAGTCGTACAGGGCGCTTACCGTACTGGCGTGCATCGGGCGCCGTATGGCGATAATCGAGGCGCAATCGACATCGATGGTGCGCAGGTCACTTGCAAGCTCGTTGGCGATGAGCTGAATGCGGTCGCGGTCAAAACCGCTCTCCCCGTGCTGTGCCAACGTGAGCGACCCCTTGCGTTTGCAATAGGCGACGAGCATCTTGGCACGCTGCAGCATGCGGTAACGCTCGTGCGAAGATGCCTCATCGGTCAACGGCGGCAGCGAGCTCAACAGGTCGTACATCTCTTCGAGCGCACGGGCAAGCGCTTGGTCCACGTCTTGGACCAGTAAGGTCTCGGCCTCTTGGTCTGCCAAATGTGTCTTAAGGTCGTAGTCGGCGGCAAGCAGCTCATTTTGGCGTTGCAGCTCCATGCGACGATGCGCCAGTTCACGGTTAAGCTCGTTGAGCTCCGACACGTCTTGGGCAAGCAGCGCCGATCCACCCAGCAGCGGAAAGGCACGGTACATCACATTGGGATCGGACGCCACGGCAAAGGCATGGGCGCGGCCGTGCTCCTGGGTCCGCAACTCCTCGCGCACGCCTACCGGCATTGGCTTTGACACTGGCGTGGCATAGACCTCCTGCAGGTCGCGCGTTAGGACTTTGAGGTCGAGCGGCAAGGTGTCGAAGATGCCGGCGATGTCGTGATACGACGGAATGACACCGCAATCGAGACAGATTTCCATCGCCACCACGCACAGGACGCAATAGACGAGCGAAAAGTTGAGCCTCCATGCCCAGGGCACGCGCAACGCATACGAGACGGCAAAGAATGCGCCACCCAGCAGTACGAGCGCCGCCGTGCCCGAGAAACGCTGGATGCGAAAGGACGAGGACCGACCAACCAGGATAAAAAAGGCCACGAAGTCAAAGGCCGTCCACACGAGGACGACGAAATAACCCCAGCCGTACGTGTAATCGTTGCTCCAGGTGTCGCTTGTACGGTCAAAGTGGAAGACCTGCTGGTGAAAATCGTTGGTGAGCACAAATCCGATAAGCAGGATGGCCACAATCCACAGCGCAGCGCAGTAGCGGCGACCCAGACGGTGTTGCTCCAGGCCCGCAAGGCGCAGACCACACAACTGGTAGAGCAGCGGAATGAGCGTCATGGGCACGTAGTACAGGTACCACAGCACGGTGGCATAGAACGGCGTGAACGACTTGTACTTGAGAATGACTTCGATCATCCACAGGGCGCAGATGGTGGCGATGGCAACAAGGCGGCGGCGCAACACATAGTCCAAACAGCGCAGATAGACCGATACGCCCCAGATCGAAAATACAATTGCGGCGACAAGCAGCGGGAGAGAGCTCGAGTGGACGAGCGCATCCACGACCTCTTCGGACACCTCGCTATAGGCGGGCACGACGTTAGAAAGTTTGGGATCGAAGGCGAACAGCGCCGGCAAGACCGCCAAAAGCATGAGGAACAGCGCGGTGATGGCGCCGGCGATAGCAAAGACGCGATGACGATACACCTGATGTGTTATGCCAACAAGGAATCGCGGCATGGCGAAGAGCCTGCCACCCCTGGGATCCGCAACCGGCGCGGTCCGGGCGGCCGCGTGGCCGATATGTCGCTCGCGGGTACCCATAGTCCCTTTAGTGTACCGACAGATAGGTCGAAAAAGCGGGCCGCATGTCCCAAAATCCGCAGACGGCAAGGCGCCCGGAGAGCGCATACTCGCCGGGCGCCTTGGCTAGGAGGCTATGAAGTTGAGTGTCTCAGCTTCCTTAGGATAGGTCCTCACCATTCGTTTCAATGACATGCTTGTACCAGTCGAAGCTCTTCTTTTTGGAACGCTTGAGGGTACCGTTGCCCGCATCGTCGCGATCCACATAGATAAAGCCGTAGCGCTTGGACATCTCGCCCGTGCCGGCAGACACCAGGTCGATCGGGCCCCAGGTGGTGTAGCCCAGCAGGTCAACGCCGTCCTCGGTCACCGCGTCGCGCATGGTCTGGATGTGCTGACGCAGGTAGTCGATACGGTAGTCGTCGTTGATGGAGCCGTCCTCCTCGACAACATCCTTGGCGCCCAGGCCGTTCTCGACCACAAACAGCGGCTTCTGATAACGATCGTACAGGTCGTTGAGGGTGATGCGAAAGCCCAGCGGATCGATGGCCCAGCCCCACTGGCTCTGCTGCAGGTAGGGGTTCTTGGCGCCGGCGAAGGCGTTGCCCTGGGTGCGCTCGACATCGGGGTTGTCGGCACCGGCAGAGCAGCGGGTGCTATAGTAGCTAAAGCTGATGAAGTCGACGGTGTTGGCGGCCAGGACCTCGCGATCCTCTTCGGTCATGCCCACATCGATGCCTAGACGCTCGAGCTTCTTGACGGCATAGGCCGGGTAGTAGCCGCGGCTCTGGACGTCGACGAAGAAGTAGTTGTCCTGGTTATCGAGCTGCGCCTGGCGTACATCGCCCGGACGGCAGCTGTAGGGGTAGTAGCTACCTGCGGCGAGCATGCAGCCGATCTTGATCTCGGGGTCAATCTCGTGAGCAATCTTGGTTGCCCAAGCGCTGGCGACGAGCTCGTTGTGGGCGGCCAGGTACTCGACGGCCTCCTTGTTCTCGCCCTCCTCAAAGACCAGGCCGGCACCCATAAACGGCAGGTGCAAGATCATATTGATCTCGTTAAAGGTGAGCCAGTACTTCACCAGGCCCTTGTAGCGGGTAAAGATCGTGGTCGCGAGATTCTTGTAGAAGTCGATGAGCTTGCGGTTGCGCCAGCCGCCGTACTCCTTGATGAGATGAATCGGGCAGTCGAAGTGCGTGATAGTCACGAGCGGCTCGATGCCGTGCGCCTGGCACTCGCGGAACACATCCTCGTAGAAGGCCATGCCAGCCTCGTTGGGCTCGGTCTCGTCGCCGTTGGGGAAGATGCGGGTCCAAGCCAGGCTCATACGGAAGGTCTTAAAGCCCATCTCGGCAAAGAGAGCGATGTCCTCCTTGTAATGGTGGTAGAAATCGATGCCGGTCTGCGCGGGATAGTAATAGCCGTCCTCGAAGTCGAGCATCTTACGCTGGCCGGAGACCACCGCATAGCGCTCGGGGCCGTGCGGAGCCACGTCCACGTTGGCAAGGCCGCGGCCGTCCACGTTGTAGGCGCCCTCGCACTGGTTGGCAGCCGTCGCGCCGCCCCACAGGAAGTCATTACGGAAAGCCATGCATCAATCCTTTCGCACGCTGTTGTCATAGGCTCAGTATCCCTGCAAACAACGCGTCGCTCAACGGCAACGGCGCAGGCCGATACTTCTTTTCGCGTGCAGGCGCCCGGCAACCACCCCGTCTGACACTTTTTGATACCCACCTGCCCCAGCCACCGCAAAGGGGACAGTCACCTTTGTGATGGCTGGGGCCCGTTTGTCTCGATCTGTAACAGTTAGGCCGCCAAAACCGGGCCTGGTGTTACAGATTGAGATTGTTCGACCTGTCCCCTGCAGTTTGTCTAAATCTGTAACAGGTAGAGACGATCTAGCCCGCTAGGTGTTACAGATTGAGACAGAAGATTCTAGTCCACGGTGATGTCGAGGTTCTTTCCGATGAGGCCCACGTAGCCGCCTTCGGCTGCCTTGGGGCTGTCAGCGTGGCAGAGGACCCACTTGTCGGCCTTCCAGTAGCAGTAGCTGTCACCGGCGGCAGGCATGTCGGTTGCGGCCTCGGGGCGCGGACCGTTGGTACCGGCGGGCAGCGCCACCATCACCTGGAAGCCGCTTTCATCGACCATGCACGGCGTGTAGTGGAGCGTGGTGTTGAAGACCTCGACAACCTTGCCCGCCGGCACGCGGAACGCCTTGACGAACGCGGTATCGAGCTTTCCGTCCTCGATCTCCCAGCGATGCGCCACGAGCAGGATAAAGTCGCGGGCGCCCAGGTTAAACTCACTCGCGCGGTGATACTCCAGACAGTTGAGTCGTGTGTTGTGGCCGTTGCACCAGCCGAGCTGGAAGGGGCGGCCGCCGTACATGAGCAGGCCGAGCGTGTCGGCGCCCTCAACCTGCTCGAGCTCGGGCGCGGAGGCCACGTATTTGCTGCCCTCGGGGATGGGCGTAGCCGCGAGTGCCTCGACGAGTGGAGCGGTCAGGCTGGACGGAACGTCATCCCACACGCGGCCATAGGACTTGAACTCGGGATCAGAGACAGAGTAGATATGCATGTTCACTCCTGTTCGTAAATGTGACTATACGAACATTCTAGAACAAACATGAGCGATTTTGAACGCTCGTCCTGACCACTCAACAAAAAGGCGCCCCCGCATAAGCGAAGGCGCCCAATCCGTGCGTTTTAGGCGATAAAGCCCTTACGCCTGCTGATAATGCAGGTGCTTCTCGTCGATATCGGCCAGGTCGCGGTCGAGGTAGCGGCGTGCGAGCCAGTTTGCCATGGGGAGGTTCTGGTCCAGATAGTTACCGCACTCCTCGGGAGCGGCACCGGGGACATCGCCCTCAAAGCCGGCGACAAACTCGAACAGCTCACGCACGAGCGACAGAATCTCCTCGCTCGTCACCTCACCAAACACGACGAGGTAAAAGCCCGTGCGGCAGCCCATGGGTCCAAAGTAGACAATGCGGCTCGACCACTCGGCATGGTTGCGAAGGAACGTCGCGCCCAGGTGCTCGATGGTGTGGCACTCGGCCGTGTTCATGACCGGCTCCTTGTTGGGCGTGGTCAGGCGCAGGTCAAACGTGGTGACGGCGGCGCCGGTCGCCGGATCGCGGTCGATGCGGCTCACATACACGCCGGGCTCAAGCAGCAGATGGTCAACAGAAAAGCTCGCGATGCGCTCCATGGCAGATCCTCTCGATAGTCAAATTGGGACGGGCTCTTTTAGCTGGTTCGAATGGTCGCACCAATCATACCAGTCAAAAAAGCCCCGTCCCAAATTGACTACCTGGGACGAGGACCAATGATTTTTTAATCCCCGTCCCAGAAAAACCATTCTAGGCTGTGTAGGCAATCGTTGATTTCACGGCGTGGCGCCAGCCGGCGATCTTTTTGGCGCGCTCGTCGGCGGGCATCGACGGCTCCACGATGCCGCGGGCGCCGTAGACGTCGACGACATCGCGCGTGTACATGCCCAGCGCAATACCGCAGGCCCAGGCCGCGCCCAGGCCGCTCATCTCGTCATTGCTCGCGATGCGGATGGGCGAGCCAACCAAGTCGCTCTCAAACTGCATCAGGTACGCGTCGCGCGTGGGACCGCCGTCAACGCGAAGCTCGGCAAGTGCCGCGCCAGAATCCTCGACCATTGCGTCAATTACGTCAAAGATTTGATAGGCAATCGATTCGTCTGCAGCTTTTACGAACTCCGCGCGACCCGTGGTACGCGTCATGCCAAAGACGCAGCCCTCGGCGTCACTCGCCCAGTGCGGCGCGCCCAAACCGGTAAACGCCGGCACAAAGTAGACGCGGCTCGCCGGATTGGCAGCGTAGCACAGGTCGGTAACTTCCTCGGGGTTATTGATGAGCTCCAGATCGTCGCGCAGCCACGTCTTGACAGCACCGGCGTAGCTCACGTTGCCCTCGAGCACGTACTCGGTCACGCCGTCCATGCGCCATGCGAGCGAGCTCGAAAGCCCGTGCGAGCTGGCAACGAACTCGTCGCCGACGTTCATCATGACCGAGCTGCCGGTGCCATAGGTCGCCTTGGCCATGCCGCGGCTATGGCAGCCCTGGGCAAACAAGGCCGCGTGGCTGTCGCCCAGCACGCCGTGAATGGGCACGGGCGCCGGCAAAAAGCCGCCCAGATCCGTCGTGCCGAACAGTCCATCGGAATCGGTCACCTGCGGCAGGCAGGCCACGTCAACGCCAAAGGCCTCGCACACCGGCTCGCTCCAGCAGCCACGGCGCAGGTCAAAGAGCTGCGTGCGGCTGGCATTGGACCAGTCGCAGCGAAACTCCGCGCCGCCCGTGAGCGTCCAGACCACCCAGGCATCGATGGTGCCCAGGCACAGCTCGCCTGCCGCCGCGGCCTCGGCAGCAGCGGGAACGTTCGCAAGGATCCAGGCCATCTTGCCCGCCGGATAGTAGGGCGAGAGCACCAGACCCGTCGTGTCGCGCACCAGCTCGGCCACACCCTCGCGCGCGGTCAGCTCGTCGCACAGCTCGCGGGCGCGGGCGCACTGCCACACCACGGCGTCGCACAGTGGCTCGCCCGTCGTGCGGTTCCATGCAACGGTGGTCTCGCGCTGGTTGGAGATGCCGATGCCGGCGACGTCGGCCGGATCGACCCCGGTCTCCTCCACCACGGCACGCGCCACGGCCAGCACATTGGTGGCAATCTCGGCCTGATCATGGCTCACCCAGCCGGCCTCGTTGACAATCTGGCGATGCGAACGGTCGGCACGATGAATCAAATGGCCGCCCTCGTCCACCAGCAGCGCCTTGGTGCCCTGCGTGGATTGATCGATTCCGATGATGTAGCGGCCCATGGCCACCCCTTTCAAAACGAATGTGACAAAGGGACGGTCCCTTTGTCACATTCCAGTTACTCTGCGGGCAGGAACTCGGCAACGGTCTTGGCGATTCCGACACCCGTCAGACCGTAGTGCGCAAAGACCTCGGGGCTCGCGCCAGTGATGACCGGCGCGTCGGGCAGGGAGAGACACTTGACCGGACGCGGGCAATGCTCGCCCACCACCTGCGCGACCATAGAGCCCAGACCGCCGAAGGGGCTGTGCTCCTCGACGGTCACGACGGCGCGCGTGGCACCGGCGGCCTCAATCACGGCCTCGGCGTCGAGCGGCTTGACGCAGTACATGTCGAGTACCGTTGCCGAGATGCCCTGCTCGGCCAGCAGGTCGGCAGCGTCCACGGCATGGCGGACCATCTCGCCGGTAGCGACGAGCGTTACATCGGTGCCGCGGCGTACCCAGGTGGCGCGATCCATCTGGAACGGGCACTCGTCCTCGGTGTACACGTCCTCGACCGGGTTGCGGCCCACGCGGATGTAGGCCGGTTTGTTATCGGCGACCAGGGCCCGCACGAGCTCGGCGGTCTGGAAGCGGTCGCTCGGCAGATACACGCGCATGTTGGGAATCGCGCTCATGGCGGCGATATCCTGCGCGGAGTGATGGCTCATGCCCAAAGCGCCGTAGGACACGCCGCCCGAGATGCCGATGAGCTTGACGTTGGTGTTGGAGTACGAAACGTCGACCTTGCACTGCTCATACGAACGCGTGGTCACAAAGGACGCCGGCGAGGCGGCCCAGGCCTTCTTGCCGCACGAGGCCATACCGGCGGCGATGCTCACCAGGTCCTGCTCGGCGATGCCGACCTCAATGGACTGCTGGGGATACTGGTCAAAGAACGGCGTGAGCGATGCAGAGCCGCGGGAGTCGGAACACAGGACGACGATGTCCTTGTCAGTTGCGGCGGCCTCGAGCAGCGTGTCGCAGATAACCTTGCGGTTGGCGATCTTGTTAGCCATTGATAGCCTCCTTATGGGCAGCGAAATCGGCGATAATCTGGGCATATTCCTCATCGTTGGGCAGGTGATGATGCCAGGCGGCCTTGTCCTCCATAACGGGCGAGCCATAGCCCTTCACCGTGTTGAGGATGATGACCGTGGGCTTACCCTTGGTCTCGGCGGCCAGCGTCAGCGCGGCGTCGATGGCCTGAATGTCGTTGCCCGGAATGGAGAGCACGTTCCAACCGAAGGCGGCCCAGCGCTCCTCCTGCGAGTCCTGCTTCATGACGTCCTCGGTGCTGCCGCTGATCTGCAGGCGGTTGCGGTCCACGAGCGCGCACAGGTTATCGAGCTGGTAGTTGCCGCCGCTCATGGCGCCCTCCCAAACCGAGCCCTCGGCAAGCTCGCCGTCGCCCATGATGGTGTAGACGCGGTAGTCGCGGCCGTCCATCTTGCCGGCAAGCGCCATGCCGACGGCCACGGGCAGACCATGGCCCAGCGAACCGGAGTTCATCTCGATGCCCTTGAGCTTGTTGTTGGGGTGGCCGATGTAGGGGCTGCCGAACTTGGAGAAACGGGCCTTGACGTCGTCGAGGTCCAGATAGCCCTCGTGGCAGAGTACCGCGTAGTAGGCCTCCATGGCATGGCCCTTGGAGAGCACGAAGCGATCGCGGTTGGGATCGTCGACGGTCTCGGGCGAAATGTTGAGGTGGTTGGCGTAGAGCGTCATGAGGGCGTCGATCACCGACATGTCGCCGCCGATGTGGCCGCCGGCGCCGGCCATGATGATATCGACGCAATCGCGGCGAAGGTCCCAACGCAGGGATTCAAGCTCTTCGATAGTTGCCATTTCTACTCTCCTCGCAGGTAAGCTTTGACGTCTTCTTCGATGGGGTCGTACAGGTCGGGGACAATGCCGATGTACTTGCACGCCTCGTAGAGCACCGGCACCACGTTGGCGTGAATGGCGACGCAGTGGTGGATGTAGGGACCCTCAACGATCTTGGCCTCGAGGCGCTTGAGGTTTTCGACCTCGACCCACAGGTAGGTGCCCATGCCGGCCGGGCCGTCGATGCCGCGGGCGTTGCCCAGCAGCAGCGAGTACTCGCCGTTGTCGCCGTCAAAGCGGGCAAGGGTGAGGTCGCCGTGCTTGGCCTCGGCCGTCAGCGCGCCGGGGTGATCGAAGGCCAGCGGGTAGGTGAGCTTGGGCTTGACGGCCGCGCAGCTGCAGGGCCAGGGGCCGCAGTGCTGCAACAGCTCGCCGTTCTCGTTATCGGGATGGCGCACGGTCCAGTCGGCGAACATGCCGCGGTGACGGCCCAGGTCGGCGGCCTCGACCATCAGCGCGGTGATGGCACCATGGATGTCGGTCTCGCATACGATGGGGATACCCATCTCGTTGAGGATGGCATTGGCGGCGCAGGGCATAATGCCCAACTCGTCCTGCAGAGCGTTCCAGCACTGAATGGCGCCGGCGTTGCAGCCGTACTTCTTTACCAGGCGCTTCATGGCGATGGCAAGACCGGCGACCGCGGGGACCTTGTCCTCGGGGATGCAGATCTCAAAGCTGTCGGCAATGTGGGCGAGCATAGCTGCCATGGCTTGCTCGTCTGCCTGGGCGTCGCGCACGGCCTGGACAAGCTCGGTCATGGGGATGGGCGAAAGCTGGATGTTGAACTTCTCGAGCAGCTCGCCCTCGTTGCACATGGTCGACCAGAAGTCGAACGGGCGGGTGGCCATCTGCAGGATGCGGGTGTGCTTGAAGGTCTTGACCACGTTGCACACGGCCAAGAAGTCCCAAACGCCACGCTCGAACTCGGGATCGGTCAGGCGGCAGTTGGTCATGTAGGTGAAGGGAACCTGAAAGCGGCGCAGGACCTTGCCGGTCGCGAACAGACCGCACTGGCTGTCGCGCAGACGGGTGCCGTCGGGCTCGGGGCGCTCGTCGCGCGGGCCCCACAGCAGCACGGGCAAGCCGAGCTCGCGGGCAAGGCGGGCGCAGACATACTCGGTACCAAAGTTGGCGTGGCAGAGCATGATGCCGTCGACGCCCTCGGCGCGGAACTTCTCGACGATAGGCGCGATATGGCTGTCGTCGAACAGCAGGCCCTCGTCGTTGATGTCGTCGATATCCACGATCTCGACGCCGATCTCGCGCAGGCGATCAGCCGTAAGGCCGCGATACTTGATCGCGTCCGGCGCGCTAAAGATACTGCGGCGCGTGGGCACAAAGCCAAGCTTGATCTTATCCATGTACGTCCTCCCCTAGTCACATGTTCAGTAAACAGACGCATGTTTCGTTTTGTTCTGTTTACTAAATGTTTTACTCTTCTGTTTAGAAGTTTAGCGCGAAATACCCGTAGGCGGTAGAGAAATCAGCCTAAACGGTATGTAAACGAACTGAACATACAAGGGAAACAAAAAGAGGACCCCGAAGGATCCTCTTCTGAATGACGCTATGTTTACTGCCCTAGTGTGCTTTGGCACGCCGCAGACGATGCCGCCTTCGCCTAGATTTCGCGCACGCTCTGGCGCTCGACAAAATAGGTCGACACGGCGGTCTTGCAGGTGTAGCTCTTGGGGTTGCGGATGTTGCCCACCAGGCGGCGCACCGCGATCTCACCCACCTCGTGCTTGGGAACATGCACCGTGGTGAGCGGCGGGTTGGAGAAGGCGCCCAGAGATAGGTCGTCAAAGCCGATGATCGAGACATCCTCGGGCACGCGAATGCCGTGCTCGTTGAACGCGCGCATGGCACCCACGGCGAGCACGTCGTTCTCGGCAAAGAAAGCCGTCGGCAGGTCGTCGTGCGAGGCATTGTCGAGCCACGCGCCCATGTCGCGATAAGCGCCCTCGAGCGTGGTGCCCAGCGTGACGCGCCATGCCGGGTTTGCCTCGAGGTCCGCATCCTCAAGCGCTTGGCGATAGCCGCGCTCACGGTCCTTAAAGTTGCGGATACGAAGGTCGCCCGCCAGATAGCCGATTTGCTTGTGACCTTTCTCGATAAGGTAGTCCACGGCACGCAGCACCGAATCGGTATTGGCAATGACCACGGCATCGAAGTACTGGCGGTCGCTCCAGCCATCGAGCACAATCAGGTGGGCGGCGGCGTTAGCGAACAGGGCGTAGTCTTCCTCGCCCAGTTCGGTACCCATCAGCACGATGGCGGCGGACGGGTCGGCGATCAGGCCCTCGACCTGCGGGCGCACGGCGTCCAGGTCGCTAAAGTCGAGCGAGACAAAGCTCGTGCTCATGCCGTGGCGACGCGCCTGGCGCTCCACGCCCTCGATGACTGCGGGATGAAAGGTGCTCTCGTCCAGGATGGCGCCTGTCTTGCGCGCGAGCACAAACTGAATGCTCTCGAGCTGCGTCGACTGCTGATAACCGAGCGATTGCGCGCACTCCAGGATGACCTTGGCGGTTTCCTCGCTCACGCTGCGCTTGCGGTTGAGCGCGTTGGACACGGTTGCGGGCGAAAAACCGGTGATGCGGCTGATCTCGCGGACACTTGCTTTGGCCATTGTTCCCCCTAGTAACGGTCGCGGTCGAGCATCGTGGCCTGACCGCCCCGTGACTCGACAACTAAACGACCGCAAATTCAATCTAAACAGAATAGTAAATGTTTAATAGCTAGTTTAGCCTGTTGTCAAGCGAAGCGGCGCGACTATTCCCCCAACGGGCGTATTTGTCCATCTTAACGTTATTACGCAAGGTCTTCGCCATTGCTTGCTATTACGCGTCGGTACCATTCGAAGCTTTTCTTTTTACGTCTCTCAAACGAGCCCGCACCGCTATCGTCTCGATCGACATAGATAAACCCGTAGCGCTTACGCATCTGTCCTGTGGCGACCGAAACCAAATCGATCGGGCCCCAACAGGTATATCCCATGAGTTCCACCCCGTCGAGCTCGACGGTCTCCCTCATCGCCTCGATGTGGGCCCGCAGGTATTCAACTCGATAGTCGTCTTCTATTTCACCCGAATCTTCCGGCACATCAGGAGCACCCAAACCGTTTTCGACGATGAACAGCGGCTTTTGATAGCGATCCCAGATTTCATTCATGGTGACGCGCAGCCCTTTGGGGTCGATAAACCTCCCCCAAGGCTCCTGTTTTAGATACGGATTAGGCGCCGAGCGAAGAAGGTTCGAATCGAACTGACCTTCCGCATGCGCTTTTGCGACGCGCGTCGAGTAATACGAAAACGAGACGAAATCGGCCAGGTTTGCAGCCAGTACTTCGCGGTCATCATCCCGATAGGGCACCTCAAAACCATGGCGGGCGTATTCCTTGAGAACATAGCTCGGGTACGCACCGCGCACCTGGACGTCGGTAAACATGTAATGGCTGCGATTCTCAGCCTGCGCAGCCAGCACATCGTCCGGATCACATGTAGCCGGATAGAAGACACCTGCGTTGAGCATGCAACCGATCTTCGCCCCAGGGCACAGTTCATGACACGCCCCGACCGCACGGGCGCTCGCAACCAATACATGGTGCACGGCCGTGTGAACCGTTGCATAGCGATTCTCCCCTTGCTCGAAGATGATCCCCGCCGCCATAAAGCACGCCTGCGTCATGATGTTGATCTCGTTAAAGGTCAGCCAATAATTGACCAATCCCCGATAGCGCTCGAACACGGTACGCGAATATCGCTCGAACAGGTCGACCAACCTGCGATCGCGCCATCCGCCATACGCATCGACGAGATGCATGGGGACATCATAGTGGTTGAGCGTCACCAAAGGCTCAATGTCATGCGCGCGACACGTCCTAAAAACATCCTCGTAAAAGGCAAGGCCTTCTTCATTGGGCTCGGCTTCGTCTCCTTTGGGAAAAATGCGGCTCCAGGCGATTGATAAGCGCAGGCATTTAAAACCCATCTGGGCAAACAGTTCAATATCCTGCTTGTACCTATGGTAAAAATCAATGCCCTTGCGAGCGGGATAGAAGCTGTCGGGTGCCAACGCACGCGGATCAAGGTCTCCCCGCATGACGTCCATGCGTTGATCGCCAAACGGCAGCATGTCGGAATTGGCTAAACCGCGACCGCCTTCGTTCCATCCTCCCTCGCACTGGTTTGCAGCCAGAGCCCCGCCCCATAAAAAATCTTCTCTAAACATTATGGTGTCGTCCTTTCTATCAAATTCCCGGCCCACACTGTCGAACGCAACGGACTCGGCAAGTGCCGCGCAACAGCACAGTACCGTTGCGCGGCCAAGGGGTCGGACCGCGCAACGGCTGGGGAGCATATTTGTGTAGTAGCCTCTTATGCCTCGACGGATTCAACGGCCTCAGAATCGCCGCTCTTGGACTTCAACGGCATCTTCTCCTGTCCTTCAAATCCAAAAATCATCGCCAACGCAAACGTCACGGCACCGCCAGCAAGACACCCGATGGTGCCAGGGATGATATCCTGAGCAAACATGAGCACGTTCATCCATGGGAAACCAACGCCAGTGAAGATATAGACGTTGGCATGAAGAAGGCTTACCAGCAGACCACCGACAGCACCACCAATCATGTTCCAGGCAAGAGCCTTCTTGTCGCGAAACAGGATGCCGTAGATGATGGGCTCACTCACGCGACCGAAGGCATAGGTGATGAACAAGTTCCAGCCCGTGGCTCGACTCTCCTTGTCCTTAGTGCGCAGGCCATAGGCGAGCGCGATGGCAAGCGTGGTGTAGGCTACAACCGCGGTGCCGGGGTATAAGATGGCGTCGTAACCGTTCTGGAGCGCGGCGGGCAATATGGCGGTATAGATCGGCACGTGCATGCCGGTGGCGATGATCAGATTCCAGAATGCGCCGATAACCGCGGTCGCAGCGGGACCGGCAACAGAGGCGAGCCAAATGATGAAATCGGCCACAAGGCCCATGACAAATTGGACGGCAGGGCCGCAGAGGCACAGCGCGACCGGCAACATCACGAGCACCGTACCCACGGGTACGATCAGAATGCGCAACATATCAGGCGAGATCTTCTTAAAGAAGCGCTCAACATAGGACTGGGCCCAGGTGATCAAGATGACCGGAAGAACAGCCTGGGTGTAGTTGACGAGCTGCATGGGGATGCCGAAGACGCTGAAAGGCTTTCCGTCCTCAACAATAACGAGCATGTCGGGATAAATCATCACAACAGCGATGAGCAGTGCCAGCACAGGACTCGTTTTGAACTTCTTAGCCGAGCTATAGGCGGCAAACACCGGGAAGTAGTAATACGCCGCATCGCCCACCAGGGAAAGGATCCGATACAGGTCGCTCGTTTCGGACATAAAACCGGCGCCTTCGGGCCCAAACAGAATAACGAGCATCTTGAAGATACCGGCGACACAAAAGATCGGAAGGATCGGGGTGATAGCGCCGCTCACGGCATCGAGCAGCTGATTGAAGAGGTGCTTGGGCGCCAAGCGCTCCTTCCAGCTAAGCTGAGGGCCATCGAGTTCCTCGTCAATCGATACCGTGACCTCGAATCCGCCCTGCTTACAAACCTCGTCGTAGACCTTGTCGACCGTGGGCCCGACCACCAGCTGCACCTGCCCTCCGGCGTGCACGACGCTGATGATAGACGAGATGTCCTCAAGCTTCTCATCATTCGAGAGGCTTTCATCCTTGAGGTTGAAGCGCAGGCGCGTCATGCAATGCGTAACCGAAGCCACGTTTTCCGCCCCGCCCACAGTGGAGAGAATCTGCTCTGCCACCTTTTTGTAATTTGCCATCATTGGCTCCTTTGCACAATCTTGGCTTACTGTTCGAATCGGCAAAGGTCATGCCCCGAATGGCTACGGGTTACAATCCTTTTTTGGAGATGATCCGGTTGAGATGGATCATCAGATAGAGTTCCTCCTCCTCGGAGAGCGTGGCGTCCCACGTTTCACGACAATAGGAACCGATATGCTTCACGCACTCTGCCAACTGCGGAAACTCCTCACGAAAGTTCTTGTACATCTGCATGTTGGCGCTGTTCAGCGACTCGCCGGCTTGAATGCGCTTGAACAGGTACCGCAGATGCGTGGCATAGCGAGTGAAATCGTAGGAATCGCGGTCAACGATGATGCGAAAATCACTCTCGACGATCTCAGTGACATCTTCTAGCATATCGTCAAACTGCTTGGTGGGTTTGCTCGCGGTCTCGATGGCCTGAACAACCCGCGCATTGACGAGATTCATGGCAATGCTGGCAATCTCATCCTTGGGAAGCCGCTCTCCGAGCTCCTTCTCGAGTCGCATGACGATAAACTGGGCAGCCTTGTATTCCTTCGGATACGTCTCCCGCACTTCATAGGCAAGAGGCATCGCGATGCGGACCCCCTTTTGGGCTCGCGCAACGGCAAACGACAGGTGATCAGCCATGAACAGCGTCGCATTGGTCGAGAGGTCGTAGGGCAGTTCGTTGGCAACGATGTCCATAACTTTCGCCGCAAACATCACGATATCCGAGGGAAGATCCCTCATGACATCTTGTCCTTTAGGATCAATGTCGTAAAACGTATGCTCGATTTTAGAAAGAGGGAGCTCTCGAGGAAAATCTCCGCCGAAACCGACGCCCCTGCCCATGGCGATGACATCTCGCCCCTGTCCGTCACGGCAAAGAACCGCGTTGTTGTTAAGCTTTTTAATTGCAAGCATGGTGAACCTCCTTTCAAGAACACTCACAGAAAAAGGCATGATAGCCAATAGCAGTGCTATTGCGGTCATGCCTTACGTAACAATCCGTGTTGTATTGCTCTTGGGCATGCCTCCACACAGGAGTAACAATCCAAGATGCAGAATGCATTATAGCGCTCTCCCCGCCCCGGGGACCATCGGGCTGGCGAACGGTAGATGTCGGCCCGCCAGCGGCCACATCGAGCAGATGGGCGTGCTTCGATCCCGAGCCTAGCCTAGGATGCGGGCCATGCGCGCCTTGAACTCGGACAGAAAGCGCGGGGCGTCCACGGTGAGTGCCACAAGCGCGCTCTTGTCGGGATCGGACAGACAGTGCTCGTCGCAGATGGTGCGGCCGCGATACTCGCCCAGCAAGTCAACGCGCAGGTTACAGCCGAGCGCGCCCACGAGCGTGGGATCAATCGCCACGGCAACCGCCAGCGGATCGTGCAGCGCGCAGCCGCCCAGGTAGGGCGCGTTCATTTCGTACGAACCGATATAGTGCTCGACCATGCTCGCAAACGCGCAGCCAGCCATAGTGCCCGAGCCCGTCCAGCCGGCAACGTCGCGGCGCGTGAGCACCACGCGATGCGTCACATCCAGCCCCACCATAGTGAGCTTGCGGCCCGAACGCAGCACGGCATCGGCCGCCTCGGGGTCGCTCGCCATGTTGGCCTCGGCACCGGCGCTCACGTTTCCGGGCACGGTAAGCGCACCGCCCATCACGACCACGCGACCGATAGACATCATCTCCGCCGCATCGCGCTCCAGGGCAAGCGCCAGATTGGTGAGCGGGCCGGTCGCAACGTAGACCAGATCGGGACCATAGGTACGCGCGGCATCAATCAGGTAATCGACCGCCGCATTGCCGTCGGCCGACGTCGCGCCCACCGGCTCGTACGGCGAGGCGGGCACGCTTGCGCCGCCGATGCCGTTCTTGCCGTGGATAAGCGTGGTGGACGCCGGCGGCGTGTAGGGTTCGGTCGCCTTCATGGGACGATCGGCGCCCAGGTACACCGGCACCTCGGGACGACCCAACAGGTCGAGCACCGCCAAGCAGTTGTGCGCCGACTGCTCGACGCGCACGTTGCCAAAGCACGTGGTGATGCCGACGAGCTCCACCTCGGGGCTCGCGATGGCGTAGGCAAGCGCCATCGCATCATCCACACCCATATCCAGATCAAGGATCAGCTTCTTGGTTGCCATTGTTCTACTCCGCTTCTCCGTCTACATCCAAACCGTCTAAACCAAACTTGTGCTCGACTTCCGCACGCGTGGGAATTGATTGCTGAGCGCCCAGGCGCGACACCGTCACCGCCGAGGCGCGAGCACCCGCCTCCATGCACTCAAAGAGCGGCAGGCCCTCCAGACGAGCCGCCGCCAACGCGCCGATAAACGTATCGCCCGCGGCCGTCGTATCGACCACCGCGCTCGAAAGCGCCGGCATGCGCAGCGGCTCACCGCCATCGCCGAGCGTAACCGAGCCGGCGCCGCCCAACGTGATGACCGCAGCCCCGGCGCCCTTGTCGAGCAGCGCATTGAGCGCGGCGACGCAACTCGCATCATCCGTGGGCAGAATGCCCGTCAGTACCTGGCACTCGGTCTCGTTGGGGCAGACCAGGTCGACCGCTGGCCACGCTCCTGCCGGCAGGTCGCAGGCGGGCGCCGGGTTAAAGATCGTATAGAACCCCAGCTCGTGAGCGCAAGCAAGCGCCCCGGCCGTCGCCGCAAGGTCACATTCGCCCTGGGCGATAAAGACGCCGCCAGCAGCCGGGGCAATCTCGCTGGCATCGCCGTCGAGCTCGTCGGCCACCAAGCGCCTCAGTGCGCGGGCAACGTCCTCGCCCGCAAGCGCATGGTTGGCGCCCGGCGACAGCACGATGCGGTTGTCGCTCTCACAGCGAATGATAGTCGCAGTACCGGTCTCCACGTCGTCGAGACGTGTCACGGACTCAACGCCCACGCCGGCATCTTGGAGCCCTGCCACAAGCGCATCGCCAAAGGTATCGCGCCCAACAGCGCCGATCATGCACGTGCGCGCACCCATGCGCGCAGCGGCAACGGCCTGATTGGCTCCCTTACCGCCGGCGTTGGTGATAAAACCGCTGCCATCGACCGTCTCGCCCGCGCGCGGCATGCGCTCGCACGCCACCGAAAGGTCCATGTTCATGCTGCCGAACACCGCAACGATGCTGTGATCTGCCATGGAAACCTCCTCGTCTTCGGGCTTTGCGCCCACCATCGACCAACGATTGTGCACTCTCGCACCCCCTATAACTTTAGTCCACTTTGATGTGGACGCGCGCTTGAGCTTGCGCCAGCAGCAAGCATTCACAGGGGCAGGCAGCTACAATGAATACGTGCTGATTATTCTCGTCATTGGATGATGTTTTATGGAACAATTCTCGCAATCGGGCTCGCGCGGTCGACGCCGCACGGGCAACGAGCCGGCGCCGCACGAACGCGTGAAGGGCGAGCGCCGTGCCAACGAGCCGCGACGCACCGCGAGCCCCCATCGCGCTTCTGCCAACAACGCTGGCCGCGCCAACACTCCCGCCGCGGAGCAGACGCCTGCTCGCCCCAAGTCCCGCTACATCCCTGCGCTCGACGGCCTGCGCACGCTTGCCGTCGTCGCGGTGGTGCTCATCACCTCAACCTCACGTGGGCTCAGGGCGGCCTGCTTGGCGTCACGATCTTCTTTGTGCTTTCGGGCTATCTGATCACACGCCTGCTACTCAACGAAGTCGCTAAGACCGGCCGCATCGACCTCAAGAGCTTCTGGATCCGCCGCATCCGTCGCCTGGTCCCCGCCGTGGTGACCGTTGTGGTTGTAACCTGTGCGCTGTGCACCGTCTTCAACCACGTGATGCTCACCAAGATGCGTCCCGACATTCTGCCGTCGCTGCTGTTCTTTAACAACTGGTGGCAGATTATGCAGGACGTTTCGTACTTCAACGCCCTGGGCGACCCCTCGCCGCTTACGCACTTTTGGTCGCTCGCCATCGAGGAACAATTCTACCTGGTTTGGCCACCGCTGCTGTTTGCCATGGTGTCCATGCATGTGAGCAAACCCAACACGCGCCGTATGGTCCTGGGACTCGCAGCGGTATCCGCCCTTGCCATGATGGTGCTCTACAACCCTGCCGCCGACCCCAGCCGCGTGTACTACGGCACCGACACCCGCGTCTTCTCGCTGCTGCTGGGCGCCTGGATGGCCTTTATCCCCGATCGCGACCTGGCGCCGGTGCGTCTCGCTCATCGTTTGGGGCTCAATCGCCTGGCTGGCGCCGCCAAGCACGGCAAGAACGCCGAGGGCAAGCCTGGCGAGAAGGCCGACAACGCAGCCGAGACCGTCCCGGCACAGCCGAGCGCCCTCGTGCGCTTTTGGTCCTCGCCCGCATCCATCGATGTGTTGGGCGTCGTGGGTCTGGTTGGCCTTGCCGCCATGGTCGCGCTCACCAACGGCTACACCGCGTTCCAGTATCGCGGCGGCACGCTGCTATGCTCCATCCTCACGCTCATGGTCATCGCGGCCTGCGTGCAGCCCCAGGGAATGGTTGCCCGCGCACTGTCCGCCGAGCCGCTCGTGTGGGTTGGCAAGCGCTCGTACAGCATCTACCTGTGGCACTATCCGCTACTGTTGCTCATGAACCCGGTCGCCAACATCAACGATACGCCGTGGTGGCAGTACATTTTGCAGGTGTTGTTGGTGGTCGCCGTAGCCGAATGTTCATATCGCTTTATCGAGACGCCGTTTAGAAAGGGCGCCTTTGGGCGCACCGTATCCGAGTTCCGCGACGGCACCACCGCGCCCGCCAACTGGGTGCGCGCGCACGTCCCTGTCTGCGCAGCCTGCGCTGTCGTGTTGGTCGTTGCACTGGGCGGCCTGATCTTTGTGCCGGAGACCTCCGCACTGAGCGGTGAGGGCGCCGAAGTCCTCAACAAGGAAGCCAAAAACACCGCGCCCACAGACCAACAGGCGGCCGACGACACCGACAAGGACAACGACGGCTTCCCCGATGGCTCCTACGACCTGTTGATGATCGGTGACTCCGTGTCGCTGCGCGCCGTTGATTCCTTTGACGGCGTGTTCCCGCACAGCCATATCGATGCCGAAAAGGGCCGCCAGTTTGATGCGGGCCGCGCGACATTTGAGGGCTATCTCCAACAGAACCTTGCCGGCAAGATCGTGGTCTTTGCACTGGGCACCAACGGCTTGGTAACCGACGACCAGATCGACGCCATCATGACCGATGCAGGAGATAAGCGTATTGTGGTGTTTGTGAACACGCGCAGCCCGCAGCCGTGGGTTGGCTCTACCAACCAGGCCATCGCCAACGCTGCTACGCGCTACAAGAACGTGCGCGTTATCGACTGGTACGGATACAGTGCCAATCGCAACGACCTGTTCGATGGCGATGGCACGCACCTGTCGACCACTGGCGTGACTGAGTACCTCAACTTGATCCACGATGCAGTCAAGAAGGACCTGCCCGTGCATCCCGAGGATCACGTCAACGATCTGCAGCCGGCGGCCGTCAAGTCTGCCACCGACGCGCTCGTCAATGCGCTCGCTCTCAAGCCGCACAAGCTGGGCACCGACAAGTAACCTGCAGCGCAAACTTCCCACATCCGGAGGGGTGCGCCACGGCAGGCACCCCCTCCGACAGTTAGGGACGTTCCTTATGTGCCGGCACCCAGGGACACTCCTGACACAGCCGAGGAACGCCCTCCTTGCGACCAAATTCTGGGCGCCTCGCCACCCCGAACGTTGTTTCCAAGCCCACACCCGCAGCAAACAACCCAAAATCACTCTTTTCGAGCCGGCTCCAAGGGGTCGTGGACAAAAAGGGGCAAATATGAGTACTGTTACCATTTTAGTAGCAGGCAAAACCACCCAAAATGACGTCCGAGCGACCCCTACAACCCCCTAAAGCAGCCAACCTGACTGGTTTAAGACATATTGGAGCCAATTTTAATGAACATACTATCGGCTATGTCCATTATCTTCTTGGATGTAAATGCTATTCACTTAGCAACAGTACTCATATTTGGCATTTTTTGTCCACTGCCATATAACTAATGCCCTATAGCGGGCAAAAAACAGGCCGCAGTCCATCGCTGCGGCCTGTTCGGAAGCAAAAGTGGGCGTTAAGCGCTGTAGCCCATCGCCTGCAGGACAAACATGACGACCGTGAGCACCGTAATCACGCCGATAGTCGCCCACGTGAGCACGTTCCATACGCGGCCGTTGCGGTTGGCGCCCATAATGTGACGGTCGGCGGCGATAACCACCTGGAACACCAGAACCACGGGCAGTAGCACGCCATTGATGACCTGCGAGGTCATCATAATCTGGAACAGATCGACGCCGGGCATAAGCACCAGCACGGCAGAGATACCGATGATGGCCGTAATGATGCCGCGATAGACCGGGGCCTCGTCCCAGCTGCGGTCGGCACCGCGCTCCCAGCCAAATGCCTCGCAGATAGCGCTCGACGTAACGCCCGGCAGCACGCAGGCAGCCAAGAAACTCGCCGCGACCAGGCCCGAGGCAAACAGTACCGTAGACCACTGACCCGCAATAGGCTCCAGCGCGCGGGCAGCATCGGCAGCATCGCTAATCTGAATACCCGCCGGGAACAACACCGTGCCGGTCGTGATGATAATAAAGCCGGCAATAACATCGGCGGCAAGCGAGCCGCTCACGGTATCAATACGCTGCAGCACGATGTCGTCCTCGCCCGCGTTCTTATCGACCACGTTGTTCTGCGCCAAGAAAATCATCCACGGCGCGATGGTGGTACCGATCGTTGCGACCACGAGCGACACGTAGCTGGGGTCATTTTGAATGTTAGGCACGACCAGGTCGACCGCGACCTCACCCCAGTTGGGGCCAGCCATAAACGCGGCGACGATGTAGGTCACGAACACGCAGCTCACCAGCAGCAGAATCTTCTCGATGCGCTGGAAACTCCCCGACATGGTAAGCATCCACACCAGCAGCGCCACCAACGGCACCGAGATGCTCGCCGGCACGCCAAAGAGGGCAAGGCCGCTCGCAATACCCGCAAACTCCGAAATGGTCACAGCCGTGTTGGCGATCAACAGCGCCGCCATAGCAAGTACACTCTTGCGCACGCCAAAGCGCTCGCGAATGAGCGATGCCAGGCCCTTGCCCGTCACGCAGCCGCAACGCGCCGCGGTCTCCTGCGTCACGATGAGCAGCACAGTCATGACGGGAAGCATCCAGAGCATCTTGTAGCCATAGCTGGCACCCGCACTGGAATACGTTGCAATGCCGCCGGCGTCATTGCCCGAAAGCGCCGCCAGCAGACCGGGACCCATAGCGCCAAAGATGGCCGCGATGGTCAGCTTTTGCTTGGTGCCCGACTTTTGCTTGGTATTTTGCACGCGACCACCTAGCCCATGACTGACATGGCGAGCAGCACCGCGGCGATGCAATACGCCACACACGAGATCATGACGGCAATAACGTTCATGGCGGTGCCCGACGTGTTGAGGTCATGCTCGTCACGCCAGAACAGCACCATCAGGTAAATCACAGCACTCATGTTGCCAACCAGGCAAATGATGGCGGCAATGTTAAAGCAGCCGGTAAAGAGCTGCTCCTCAAACATAGAGGCATCGGGGAATGCAGCGGTGCGCACCAGCTGGGCGCACAGGTAGGTCACGAGTGACAGAATCAGGCCCATGCCCGTGCTCTGGAAGAAGAATCCCAGATACGGCTTGGGCTCGTCGTCGTGACCGTCATACTCCAGGAAGTAGTTCTTGACGAACGACACCATGCGCGAGGCCGCCAGCAGCACGAGCGGCATGGCGCACATGGGGAACACCACCAGATGCGCGGAGCCGAGCGCCGTTCCCAGCACGGTCGCCATGATGCACGACGCGATGCCCCATACAACAACCCAGTACTGGCGATGCACGAACCAGCTGAGCACGTTCGTCGAGTCGTCCGACGCGCTATCGCCCGAGCCGACACCGGCGATCTGCAGGTCCTCCTGATGCTCCTCGGCGATAACGTCCATGGCGTCGTCGAAGGTCACGATACCAAGGATATGACGGTTCTCGTCGCAGACAGGGATGGCAACCAGGTCGTACTTGGTCATCTCGTCCGTCACGTCTTCCTGGTCCTCGTCGGGCGACACATAGACCAGGTCGCGATAGGCCAACTGACCCAGCGTGGCGTCGCGGTCGGCTACGATCAGCGTGCGCAGCGAAAGCACGCCGGTCAGCATGCCACTCGGATCCTCGGTATAGACGTAATAGACGCTCTCGAAGTCCTCGTCGAGCTCGCGAATCGCCTCGATGGCGTCACCGACCGTTGCCGTAGCGGGCAGGGAGACAAACTCCGAGGTCATGATGCGGCCGGCGGTGTTGTCCTCATACCCCAGCAGGTTACGAATCGCCTTCTCCTCCTTGACGCCCATCAGGCGCAGGAGTTTCTCGGCCTTCTCGTAATCAAGCTCGTCGATCAGGTCGGCAGCGTCGTCCGGGTCCATCATGGCCAGCATCGACGATGCGTCCGTGTCGGACAGGCCCTCGAGCATCTCGGTCATAAGCTCGTCGTCATCGAACTCCGAGATAGCTTCGGCTGCCTGGGCGGTATCGAGCTGCGCAAACACCTGCGCACGTAGGCGCGGGTCGAGCTGCTCGATAATGTCGGCGATGTCGGCAGGGTGCAGCTCGCCGAGCGTCTTGTGCGACACCGAGAGTTGGATGTTTTTAGTCGAGCGGTCGAGCAGGTCCATGTAGGACCAAGCGATGATGTCCTCGCTGAGCGGCTTGCCCAGGTGCTTCATAAAGCCCTCGACGACGTGCTCGAGTGCGGGGCTGATCGCGCGCAGCAGACCGCGGGCACCGACCTCGGCACCCAACAGGCGCAGCTGGTTTTCGCCCGACATGGAAAACTTGATGTCGTTGACGCGCACGACCTTCATGCCCTGCGTGTCGACGATCTGCTTATTGAGCACGTCGCGCGCCAGCAGGAGCTCGGTCGGCTGCAGGTACGAGAAGCGAATATTGGTGGCAGACGTGTTGAGATACACGCCCGTCTCGTCGATACGGTCGACCCATTTGCGCCAGCTGATCATAAACGGCGTCTTGCCGGGGCCGCGGAACGCGAGCGACGTCACGTGCGGAAAAACTTCGCCGGTAGCAATGCCAAAATCGTTGACCACGCCGAGCTTTTCGCCGTCGACGTCCAAGACCGGCAATTTGAGCATCTCACTCAGATAATTCAATGGTGCTCCCCATCATTATTCCTCAGGACGCGGCCGCGCGTGCGGCGTCCGGGGGCTTCTGGATATGTATACGCATGCGCGGGCGGCACGCCGCTCGACGCTTACACCCCGTGCATGCGCAAAAAGCACCTGCATGGGGTCATCGACTGTATGGTCGAGGTTTGGATTTCACCTGTAACCTTTCTCTTGACCCTCATTAACCGCAGTAACTATAGCATCAGCATCGCCCTGCGGCATCGAATTTATGCGCTGCACATTGCAGGCATACCAAACGCTGACGTATCCGTGACATAGCCCTTGGGGACGTTCTTAAACGACTACCCAATGACTACTCTGTGGTGTCATCGTCCTCGGCAAGTTGGGGGAACACGGCGTCCTTGGGCATGGTGACCTTCGTCAGCGAGGTGAGCTTTTTGCTGAGCGATGTGTCCGTCTTGACCAGGTCGCTGAGCGTCACGATCTTGTATCCGTCGGCGACAAGACCGTCGATAATCTGCGGCAGCGCCTCGAGCGTCTGCTCGGCGCATTCGTCTCTATCGGTGAGCAGCACGATATTGCCCGGCGTCACCGAATCGAGCACCGTTGAGACCTGCTCGTCGGCACCGTTGAGCAGCCAGTCGCCCGAGTCAATATTCCACGAGACCACGGCGGAGACCAGGTCCATCGCATCAATCCAGTTTTGCTCGTCAAAGGCAGCGTAGGGAGCACGCAGCAGCATCGTCTTCACGCCGGTCGCCGACTTAATCGCATCGGTGCCTTTCGTGATCTGTTCGCGTACCGTCTCACGGTCCTGACCCTTGAGCGAATCGTCGCTGTAGCTGTTGGATCCGATCTCGCACCCGGCATCGACAATCGCCTTGGCCGTGGCAGGCGAGGCCTCGGCCGCATCGCCCGAAAGGAAGAACGTCGCGGTAACGCCCTTTTCCTTGAGCACCTGCAAGATCTGTTTGGTGGCGCCGCTCGGACCCTCGTCAAACGTCAGCGCCACGTACTTTTTGTTGCCCTTGGGCGCCACGCTGGCGCACGCAACGACGCAATCGGTGGCGGGCACAACCTCGCCGCGGTCCTGCGTCTTGCCCGACTGCTCACCAACCCACACCTCGGAGCGGCCCTGGACACCCCATGTCTGCACATACTCGATAGCGCCCGTGCCCTCGACCTTGAGCTTGGGCTCGATAACCGTAGCCTGAACCTCGTGCTTCTCGTAGGTGTTACGGCCATCCTTGACCGTCACCTTCTCGCCGCCCTCAAGTTCGCGGCTATCCCATTTGCCCTGTTTTATGCGCTTGCCGTCCACCTTAACCGACAGCTTTTCGCCGCCATGGCGCTTGAGCACGCTGTCATCGACGGCCAGCATGTCGCCTGCGTCGTAGGTATCGGTCAACTCCTGGTCGTCGATGAGATTCTGCAGCGTAGAGCCCACGCGCACCGCGGTCTTTTGCCCGTTAAGTTCCACGTCCACGCTGCGGTTGACGTAGCCCACGACGGCAGCGATAAACAGCACGAGCGCACAGCCCACGGCAATGAGCGCATAGGGCAGACGGGACGGTCGGCGCGGCGAGCGCCCGTTGCCGATGCGCGCGCTGCGATCGCTAAAGCCGCGGCTATGGTTGAGGTACATCGCGCCGGGCTTACGGTGACGCTTGCGCTGACCGCTGGGCAGCTGCCCCAGGTCGCGGCGTGCCGTCGGACGCGCACCCGAGCGCCCGTTTAAGTTGGATCCGTTTTGGCGCATGTGCCCTCCCCCATAAACACAGCAAGCCGGAGCAACAGGTCTCCGGCTCGCCTCCCATCATTTGGTACGTCGCTATTTTGTAGCTTTTGACGAGCCTCCGCTCGCCTTTTGGTATTCGTCCTTAAAGGCCTTGAACATGCCGCGCGTCTTGCCGAGCTGCTTGCCCAGTGCGCGACTGCCCTTGTCCACGGCAACCGACCCCTTGTCGTCGAGCACCTTGGCGCCCTTTTTGACCTTATCGCCCACCACGACGCTGGCCTCGGCGGCCTTGGCAGCCGCACCGCCCGAATACCCGAGCGACTTGACCTCGTCCGAGACGACCATCGCGCCGTTCTCGTAGCCGCGCAGCATCGTCGGCGGCACCTGCGTGTCACCAACCAAAACACTCGAAGCAGCACCGGCGGTCACATAGAATGCCTGCACGATGCCCGAGCGCGGCTTGAACTCAACGTCCGAGCAATAGCCCACGACGTCGCCCGATTCCGTGCGCACGTCCATACCGACCCAGATGATGCAATCGTCCAGGTTGATGTCGAGGCGCTTGGCGGCGGCGGCATCGTACGTGTCCTTGACGTCATCGACCGCAATGGCGCCCTCGTAGACACCAATGGCGTCGAGCGCTACGAATCGATCGGGACGCTCGATCATGCCCGCGATATCGGACTGGCGGACCATAAAGCCGACCACGCGCGTACCGCCCGGGGTAAAGACCGGAAAGTGAATCTTTCCGAGCTTTTTAGGGCTGCGCGGCGTGCCGTCCTTTTTGGTGCGCTTGTCCTCGGTAGGCTTGCGATAGATCTTGGCGCCGACAAAATCCCCGGCGCGCATTATGCCTCGGTCGAGGGCTCCGCGGCCTCGGTATCAGCCTCGACGGCGTTCTCGACCACGACGTCGGCGGCAGGCGTCACGTTGCCGCCCGAAATGGCGTCGTTGAGCTGCTCGCGCAGCTGGTCCATGCGCTCGCGGGCCAGGTCGACCTTGGCGCGCAGGTCGTCGGTCTTGGCGTCGACCATCGGGCCAAAGTCATTCACCGCGGCACGGGCCTCCTCGGCGCTGTGCTCGTAGGTGTCGCGCATATTGTCCCAGGCGTCGTTGGCGATATCGGCAGCCATGGCGCGGGTTTCGGCGCCCGAGCGCGGGGCCAGAGCAACGCCGATAATAGCGCCGGCAGCGGCACCAAAAAGTGCGCCGGAGACAAAGCTGAAAGTCTTACCCATGATCATTCCTCTCCTGCGGGCACGTCGGTGCCCACCGTTTGAATGCTGTCCATTATACCCGCAGCGCATCACTTGCCGCTCCGCTCATCTGCGTACGGCAAAGGCGCAGGTACGTGATGGTGATAAACGCGTAGGCCTACTCCTGAGGCATAGCCGGCATGGCCACCGTGGCACCCGGGTCCTCGCCGGCGCCGTCCACGAGCGGCAGGCCGCCCTCATGCGCAGGTCCTGCCGGAACCGTCGCCGCACCGCCAAAGACGGCAGCGGAGGCCTCGTGGTTCTCGGCAACCGCGCCCTCGGTATCAATCGCCACCCGGGGCTCGTCGTCAAAGTTGGGGACGCCCTGGGGCTCAGTGGGAACGGGCTCGGCGGTCGCATCGGCAACGGGCTCGGCGTCGACCGGCACATCGCCCTCGTCAGCGCCCTCGTCCTCGGCAGCATCTTCGCCGTTCGCAGCGGCGACGGCCTCGTGAGGATCCTTGCCCTCGGCCTCGGCGCGCATGCCCAGCACCAGGTTGCGCAGGCCCGCGACCGTGCCTTCCACGTCGGGGGCAGGCTGGTCGGCGTGCAGGTACGCCCAGTCCATCATAAAGGTGGCCGACGACAGCGCACCGATGGCCAGTGCGTCGTCGGGGCACGAAAGCTCGACCTCAAAGACACGCTCGTCATGCTCGCTTACGCGCGTGCGGCCGCACGAGATGCTACCGGCAAGACCGGTCTCGTTCATGAGCTCGACCGTCACGTGCTCCAGCAGGTGGCAGAGCTCGGTCTGACCCATGCAGTCCTGGAACTCGCGGCCGGAATCGCCCAGGCACAGGTGCTTGGCAATCGCCGGCACCAGGTAGTACACGCGCGCCGTGGCCTCGATATCCTCCGAGGTCATGAGCGGCATGCCGGGGTTCACCAGCACGTGCGCGCAGATCTTGTCCTCGCTGACGGTGACCTTAAGGATGTTGAACAGGCCTGCCATAACTCTCCCCTACTCTTCCTTGTCCTACTCGTCGCCGTCGTGCGGATTCGCGGAACCCGCACCCGACGTCGTCGGCTCGTCTACCGAAGACTCGGAATCCTTCTTATCGGTTTCGGCCGGAGCGATCACGCGAATGAGCGAGATGCGCTGGCCACGCATCGACTGCACTTTAAACTTGTACCCCGCGACCTCAAACACCTCTCCGATGTCGGGCACCGAGTCGCAAAGCTCCAAAATCCAGCCGGCGATGGTCTCATAATCATCGCTTTCCTCAAGCGGCCAACCAAGCTCAATCGCGTCATCGCACGAAAAACGCCCATCAACGAGCCACTCGCGGCGCGAAAGGCGCGTGAGGTACTTGTTGTCGGGGTCGAACTCGTCCTCGATCTCGCCCACGATCTCCTCGACGATGTCCTCGATGGTGATGATGCCGGCCGTGCCGCCGTACTCATCCACGACGACCACGATCTGGTCGTGCGAGGTCTGCATCTCGGACAGCAGCGGCAGGATGTCCTTGGTGTCGGGCACAAAGGTGGCGTCGCGCAAAAAGCCGGCGATGGGCTGGTCGCCCTTGCCGTCGAGCGCGGGCTGGATCAGGTCCTTGATGTGCGCGATGCCCGCGACGTTGTCGGGGTCCTCGTGATAGACGGGGATGCGGCTGAAGCCGGTCTGGCGCATGGTGGATAGCACGCTGGCGACCGTCTCGTCGTCCTCGCACATGGTGGTGTCCACGCGCGGCACCATGACCTCGCGGGCAACGGTGTCGCCCAGGTCAAAGATCTCGTGGATCATGCGCTTTTCCTCGTCGAGCAGGTCGTCCTGCTCCGAGACCATGTACTTGATCTCTTCTTCCGAGACGTTCTGACGGTCGTCGGCACTCTTGATACGCAAGATGCGGGCCAGGCCATCGGAGCAAGCGCCAGTCAGCCACACGAGCGGACGGGCGATCTTCTGGAACACGGAAAGCGGGCCCACGACCTGCTTGGACACGCCCTCGGCATTGGCCAGGCCGATGCGCTTGGGGACGAGCTCGCCGATCACGATGGACACGAAGGCGACCGCGACGGTGATGATGACCGGCGCCAGGCCGCGCGCGATGGCGGAGAGCGGCGCGATGCCAAAGCTCATGAGCCACGTGGCAAGCGGGTCGGACAGACTCGTCGAGGCGACGGCGGACGAGGCGAAGCCCACGAGCGTGATGGCGACCTGGATGGTGGCGAGCAGCTGGTCGGAGTCGGCGGCCAGCTTAATGGCACGCTCGGCGCGCTTGTCGCCTTCCTCGGCCTCATGCTCCAGCACGGCGCGCTTGGCCGTGGTGAGCGCCATCTCGGACATAGAGAAGTAGCCGTTGATGAGGGTCAAAACGAGGGTAGTGATAAGGGAGATGGTTATGTCCATCGGGAGTTTCTCGAACCTCCAAGATTCGGGACGTCAGGTCAAAACGTTGATGACGGATACGGCAATTGCACCGGCGCCCAAACGAGGACGCGGGCGCGCAGGCGCGGTCGCTAGATTACGAAGAGAATCACCGCCATGAACTGGAAGATGCTGCCGGCGAGCACCCACAGGTGAAACACACTATGCAGATAGCGCACGTTTTTGGCGATGTAGAACGGCACGCCCACGGTATAGCACACGCCGCCGACAGCGAGCAGGGCAAGTGCCACGGGGTTGAGCAGCGACACGAGCTCGGGCAGCTTAAAGACAACGAGCCAGCCCATCAGCAGGTAGACCAGGCCGCTTACCCAGTGCGGCTGGCGCTCGCGCATAAAGCACTCGAGGGCGATGCCGATAATGGCGATGGCCCATACGGCGAAGAACAGCGCAGCGCCGCCGTCGTTTGCGAGCGTGATGAGGCAAAACGGCGTATAGCTGCCGGCTATGAGCAGGTAGATGCAGCTGTGGTCGATGATGCGAAACACGCGCTTGGCGCGCGCGGGTTGAATCGCATGGTAGAGCGTGGAGGCTAGGTATTCGAGGATGATGCTGACGCCATAGACAATTGCCGCGGCCATGTGGGCCGGGCCACCGCCGCGCAGTGCAGCGAATACGATCAGGAGCACCAGACCCGCAATACCCAGCAAGCAGCCGACACCATGGGTGACGGAGTTCATAATCTCCTCGCCCACCGTGTAGTGCGGAACGGCCGCGGCCTTGGGTCGCGGCTTGGAACTGTCGCTCGAATCGGACATGCCGGTTACATCCTCCAACGTAAAGAGTTCTCAACACTATATCAAAGCGTCTGGGTGCGTGCGAAATTTGCACCATACGTGACCCTTTGTTTACCCATTCTTTGCCTGTTGACGCATCAACGGTGAACGTCCATAATGCGCTTGCATTAAATGTTGATGTATTAACATCTTATAGGAAAGCTTCTTATGTCTCAAAACGCACGTTCCCATCGAAAGCTCAAGATAGCCGGCGTCGTTGCGCTGGTGGTTGTCATTGCGCTGCTCGGATTTGCCGGCAACTTTCTGTTTGACTTCGCGCTGAATCCCCGCGCGCCATACACCATGAAGATGATGCAGGACGGCAAGGACGGCAAAGAAAGTGAGCAGCCGGATGCCGAGGGAACCGAGGCGCGGGCGTGGTTTAAAGAGAATCGCGAGAGCAGCGGCCTCACCGCAGATGACGGGACCGAGCTTGCCGCCTGGTATTTTGCTGCGTCGGAGAGCACGCACGACTACGCCGTCTGCCTGCATGGATATACCAACGAGCCCATCGGTATGGCCCGATACGTCAAGCGATTCCACGACCGCGGCATGAACGTACTCGCACCCGCCGCCCGCGCCCACGAGCGTTCCGGCGGTGACTACATCGGCATGGGCTGGCCCGAGCGACTCGATGTCGTCGCGTGGATCGGGCGGATTGTTGCGGCCGATCCCAAGGCGCGCATCCTGGTCTTTGGCGAGTCGATGGGCGCGGCGACTGCCATGAACGTAGCGGGGGAATCTCTGCCCGCAAATGTGAAATGCATTATCGAGGACTGCGGCTATACAAGCGTTTGGGACGAGTTTTCCCTGCAGCTCAAGGATGTATTTGGCCTGCCCAGTTTTCCCTTGCTCGATGTAGCAAACTTGGTGTGCAACGTGCGCGCGGGCTACGACTTTCATAAGGCGAGCAGTGTGGAGCAACTCAAACACGCGACGGTTCCCATGTTGTTCATCCACGGCGACCAGGACACCTTTGTGCCGTACGACATGCTCGACCAAAACTACGACGTGTGCGCCAGCAAGGTCAAGCAAAAGCTCACCATCCATGGCGCCACCCACGCCAAGAGCGCGCAAGTTGACCCCGAGCTCTACTGGAATACGGTCGACGAGTTCCTCGACAAGAATTTTTAAGCAAATAGTACGGTTTACTGGTCTATCTGGCCCCTAGCACTTCCAAAAAGCCGCCCGTGGGCGCTGTGCTCACGGGCGGTTTTTACTAACGTTGCGCTACAAAAGCGCTTGATATGTCCAATAGCTAGGCGCTATTTGACCTCGATGAGCTCGTACTCGCTCGTGCCCAGGCCAATCTTCTCGGCATGCGCGATGCACGCGCGCCAGTCGGTGTCGGGATGCGTGATGCAGAAGGGATCCTTGGCCTGCTCGCCCTCCAGATGCTCGTGATTATGCTCCATCTTGGCCGCGCTGTCGGTAAGCTCGGTGTTAGGCAGCGGCTCGGACGCCAGGACGGCGTCGGCGCAGGCCTGGTCGATGGCGACCGGGTCGAAGCTCGCGAACATGCCGATGTCGTTGACGATGGGCGTGTCATTCTCGGGATGGCAGTCGCAGTTGGGGCTGATGTCCATGGCGAGCGAGATGTGGAAGCTCGGGCGGCCGTCGACGATGGCCTTGGTGTACTCAGCGATCTTGTAGTTGAGTACGTCGGCCGCGGCATCATAGTCGGGCTTGATGCAGTCCTGGTTGCACGCCGCAATGCAGCGTCCGCAGCCCACGCAGCGATCGTGGTCGATGGCAGCCACATGAACCGTGCGAGTGCTGCCGTTGGCAAGCTCGCGCTCACGCGTACCGTCAAACGTGATGGCGCTGTGCGCGCATATCTTCTCGCAGGCACGGCAGCCAACGCAGTTGGTGGTATCGACGCTCGGCTTGCCAGCGGCGTGCTGCTCCATCTTGCCGGCACGGCTACCGCCGCCCATACCCAGGTTCTTCATGGCGCCGCCAAAGCCGGCCTGCTCATGGCCCTTAAAGTGGGTGAGGCTAATCACGATGTCGGCGTCCATGAGTGCCTGGCCGATCTTTGCCTCGCGCACGTACTCGCCGCCCTCGACCGGAACGAGCGCCTCGTCGGTGCCCTTGAGGCCGTCGGCGATGATGATCTGGCAACCCGTGGCATACGGGGTAAAGCCGTTCTGGTAGGCGGTGTCGATGTGCTCGAGCGCGTTTTTGCGGCTGCCCACATAGAGCGTGTTGCAGTCGGTGAGGAAGGGTTTGCCGCCCAGCTCCTTCACGACGTCTGCGACGGCGCGGGCGTAGTTTGGGCGCAGAAAGCTCAGGTTACCCAGCTCGCCAAAGTGAATCTTGATAGCGACGAACTTGTTCTCGAAGTCGATCTGCTCAATGCCGGCGCGGCGAATGAGGCGTTTGAGTTTGTCGAGCTGGCTCTCGCGAGCATGCGTGCGCAGGTTGGTGAAGTACACCTTTGCCGGTGCTGCGGGTGCGGTTGCGGTCATAGATCTATCCCCTCGGTCTATATGGCGTTACAGACATAGAGGATGGTACCCGTTGAAGTGGGGTTGAAGTCAAGCGCAACGCCGAGTCGCTAGGCACTCATTGGGGACAGACTTAAATGAGTGCTTGCCGCCCGGCCAGCGAGCCGGCGATCCGGCAAAGACTGTCCCCAACGACTAGTCGTTTAAGAACGTCCCCAATGACTACTCCTGCACCTTGAGGGCTTCGGCCAGGCTGACGCGCTTGATAGAGCGCGTGTGCAGCAGCGCCACGACCAGGTAGGTCGCAAAGCCGATGCCGATGCATGCAGCCATGGACCAAGCGGGCACGTAGATCTCGATATTGCCGTTGTAGGCGAGCAGCATCGAGCGGAAGATGGCCGTGAGCGAGCCAATAATGACCGGCAGGCTCAGCACGAGCGACGCCGCCACGCACAGCGTGATCGAGCGGATGTACAGATGCGAGATCTCGCTATCGCGATAGCCAAAGACTTTCATGTAGCTGATCGAACGGGCGCTGTGGTCGATCACCGCCTTGGTCAGCAGGTACATAAACAGCAGGAAGATAAACACCGCGAGCCCGACCATCATGCCGATCATTTTGCTCATCATGCCGATGAACTGGTCACCCACGGCGCGCATGTCGTCGGGCGTGGTGTCACCGGCAAAGTAACGAGCATCGAGGTCGAGCTTCTCGTCGCTCACATAGCCGTTAAAGTAGGCGGCGTCGTTGCCGAACAGCTCGTTAAAGTCATCGATGCTCGTATAGATATTCATGTCCGACTTTGAACCCCAGATGCAGTCCTTACCCGCGTACTCAAGAGAATAATCCCGAGCCTCGTACTTGTCGCGAAGCTCGACCTTCTGGCCCTCGCTCCAGCCAAACTTATCGAGCAGACCGCCGCCAAAGACGACGCGCCCGTCGCCGACGTTGAGGTCTTTCCAATAGCGCGAATGAGATGAAATGCCGTAGACAGAGATGGCCTCTGTGCCGTTTCCCTCGCCGCGGTCGTATTGCAGCTGGTAAACGGCATATTTCTCGGCCTGCGCGATTGCGCCCGCGCCGTTGTCGGTCGTGTTGATCGGGTGAATGTCGTCGTTGTCGGTGTCGATCTTAGAGGCCTTGTCGATCAGGTCGATGGCCTCATCGCGGTCGCAGCCGAGGGCATCGGCAAGGTCATCGAGGCGCGCATAAAGCGCATCTTTCTTGTCCTGGACCTTGGCGAGCGCGTCCTGCGCCGCGGCCAGGCTCTCGGCAGACGGAGATGCGGTCGCGGCATCGGCTGCCGTCTGCGCCGCATCGGCCGCGTCGTCAAGCTCGTCATCGGCATCCTGGGCGGCGGAGAGCAGCGCGCCGTCAATCGACTGCAAGCGCTCGAGCGCCGCCCACTGCCCGCGCTCCTCGGCAGTACCCTCAAGCTCTAGCGGAGCCTTGAGCGTGTACTGGTGCTCGGCGACCAGGCTTGTCTCCAGGTTGTCCGCATAGTGCGTCATCGTGGGCAGGATCGCCAGGCCAAAGAGCAGCAGCAGCGAGGCAAACGCAATGCCCACGAAGAGCGTGGCGAAGTTGCCCAGGTTGCGCAGGAAGATGCGCAGGCGAAAGCGCGAGACAAAGCCCATGCGCTCCGGCAGCTGCAGGCCGCGCTTGGTGCCCGATTTGCCGCTCGCCTCGTGACGAAGGAACTGCAACGGCGTCTTGCCCATCTTGCGAAGCAGGCCCACCAGCGTGATGAGGATGAGCGCGGCAGCGGGAACCACGGCGCACTTCACAAAAATCTCCCAGCTCCAGTACACCTGGAAGGGAGGCAGGCTGTACGAACCGTAATAGAGGCCGCGCATGGGCTCGGTAAAGAACGCGACGCCGAGCGCGGTGCCCAAAAGCGCCGCGACCACGCCCACGATGGCGGGAAGTGCCAGGTAGTGCAGCACGATCTCGCGGCGGCGATAGCCGCTGGCGAGCAGCGTGCCAATGATGGCGCTCTCCTCCTCGATGGTGGCGTCGGTAAGGACCACAAAGACGAACGCCATGATCACGATGATAATGTTGAGCAGCGTCATCCACATCATGGAGTCGCCGTCTACGTCGTCGCGCGCGTAGCCAATACCCTGGTTGGAATCGGCGTCGATCAGATCGTCCACGCGCGCATCGGCATCGGTCAGCGCCTCGACCATATCCTGCTCCGCATCGATGCGATCCGCGGTGGGGAGGTCGCGATCGGTAAAAGCAAAGGAGTAGGTGTAGGCAGGTGCACCACCGGCATCCTCGAGCGCGGCAAAGCCGGCGTCGGTGACCTCGGCCACACCATAGGTGATGGTGTTCACCGTAAAGTCCGAATTGTTGAGGAACAGCGCCTGGCTATCGGGCTGGGTCATGATGCCGCAGATGGTGTAGGTGCGGCCCTCAAGCTCAACCTTATCGCCCACGACAAGGTCGTTGTTGGTGGCAAAAACTCGGTCGATAGCCACCTCATCGTCCGTCTTGGGCTGCTTGCCTTCGCAGTAGGACGCGATATCGACCTTGGTGCGGTGCGCATAGGTGCGCAACGTGCGCTTGGTGCCGTCGTCGCCGGCGGTCTTTTTGATGATGGCGTCGATGGAGAAATTCTTGTAGAGCGTGACGCCGCCGACGTCGTCGGCTGCATCCTCGGCTGCCTTGAGCTGGTCGTCGGTAGCCTCGAAGGAGGTGGTCACGCGGCCGTCCTCAATCGTGTACGCATCGCGCATGTCGTCGATAAGGCAACCGATGGAATGCGCCGCGAGCAAAAAGCCCGAGGTGAGAGCGATGCTCCCGCACATAAGCAAAAAGATGCCCAGGTACTTGCCGATATTGCGGCGCAGCTCGCGCGGGAGTCGCTTTGCGAGAGGTGTCATGGCATCGCCTACCAATCGAGCTCGGCGGCCGCAACGGGCGACTCGTTGAGCCCATCCTCGACGATGCGGCCGTCGCGCAGGCGCAGCACGCGGTTGGCCATGCGGGCGATGGCGGCGTTGTGGGTGACGATGATGATGGTGCAGCCGTAGGTGCGGTTAACATCCTCCATGAGCCGCAAGATTTCCTTGGATGTCTTGTAGTCAAGCGCGCCGGTGGGCTCGTCGCACAGCAGCAGGCCCGGGTTTTTGACGAGTGCGCGGCCGATGGCGCAACGCTGCTGTTGGCCGCCCGAGACCTGGCGCGGGAACTTGTTGCGGTGCTCGTAGAGGCCCAGCGAACGCAGCAGGTCGTCGACATTGAGCGGGTTTTTGGACAGGTGCGCCGTGACCTCGATGTTCTCCTTGATGGTGAGATCGGGCACCAGGTTGTAGAACTGGAAGACAAAACCCAGCTCACGGCGGCGATACTCGCCCAGATCGGTAGGTTTGAGCACCGTGAGGGCGCAGCCGTCCACCATGATGGAGCCACCGTCGGCATCCTCCAGGCCGCCGATCAGGTTGAGAAAGGTCGACTTGCCCGAGCCCGAGGGCCCCAGCATGACGCAGATCTCGCCGCGGTTGATGGACGTGTCGATGCCATCGAGTACCGTCAGGCGCGCATCACCGTCGCCGTAGTGTTTCCTGAGCCCGCTGACCTGGACATAGGCTTGCTTTGTCGACATGCTATCCCCCGTTGTTAGCCTTCTGCTACTTTTCTAGGGTAATAGTAAACCCAGGCGAACTATTTTTAAGCGACAGGCGCGATTTTTTCCAAACCAGTCATTGGGTACTCATTGGGGACAGACTTAAATGACTGAAACCACTCATTTAAGTCTGTCCCCAATGAATGCCGGGACTGTCCCCAAGTGCCGGCAGGAAAGGAACGTCCCCAAGTGCCGACATATTGGGACAGTCCTTGCCGGCACGACCGGCGGGCCGGCGAATCGACAAAGACTGTCTCCGATGACTAGCCGTTTAAGAACGTCCCCGATGACCAGGTAGCTAGGCGTGGGATTTGGCGCGGGTGAGGGCCAGGCCTACGGCGGCGATGGCGGCGGCGAAGAGCACCGTGACGCCCAGGTCGCAGGCGATGTCGCCCAACACGGTGGCCGTTAGATCCGAGGCAAGCGCCTTGCCGATCGCGTCGTTCACCCAAAACGTCGGCACAAAGTGCGCCACCGTCTGCACGGCCGAGCCCATGAGCGACAGCGGCATCCAGGCGCCGCCCAAAAACGTCATGAGCATGCCGAGTAAGTTGCCCACGCCGTTGATCAGCTCCTCGCGCGCGCCCAAGCTCGACAGGGTAAAGCCAACGGCCAGCGGCGTGCACGCCAGGGCAAGCGTCGCCGCCAGCGCCAGGCACACGCGACCCACACCGACCTCGGCGACCGCGCCGGCAAAGCCCACGACACCCACCATGCTCGACACGAACCAGATGCAGACGGTAAGCACCGCGGCAGCCGCGAACACAGCAAGCGAACGCTGGCGCTCGGAGACCGGGCCGGCCTCCATGCGGCGCACGCGCTCGGGCTCGTTCATACCCGAAAACACCAGTCCCACCGAAACGATGACCGATGAGATGATCGCGTACGCGCCAAAGTTGAAGTACGACTCGAGCGTGGCTGCGGCAGTCGAGTCAACCTTGACCTGCTCGATCTGGACCTCCGCGCGCTTTGCGGCGGCGTGCTCGGCGGTCTTGGCGACACTGGCCCCGGAGGCAGCAGGCTCAAGCACCGCCGCAGCGCCCGCGAGCGAGATCCACCGCGAAACCTCGGCAGACGAAAGCGCCGCCGCCATGGTGCCGGAACCGTAGGTCACATCGAGCTTGGGCAAGTCCTCCCCCGCACGGGCGGCCGCAACAAGATCGTCCTCAAACCCCTCCGGGATAAAGAACACGCAGTCGGCGCTGCCCTTGGCGCTGTTGCTCTTGGAGAGCGCGTCCGCAAGGTCGTACGTGTCGTCGCCGACGCCCGTGACCAGGTCAAAGCGCGAACCCAGGTGCCTGGTAAGCGCACGCGAAAGATCGCTGCCGTCGCGGTCGACCACAATCACGTTGGCGTCGTAGGGCTTGTACTCGGTCAGCTGCGACGAGTTCCAGCTGACCGAGGCCGCAATGAACACGCCCATGAGTGAAATGAACACCGTGTAGATGAGCAGGTAGAACGGGTGCGCGAGCGCCATGCGAAGCGCGGTCTTAAAGGTGCTCATAGCGGCTCCTTCCAAAGATCAGCGTAGCGGCGGCGACAAACACCAGGGCCATGAGGACAAGCGCACCGGCGCGAACGACAAAGGGACCCAGATCCTCAAAGAAATACAGGCGGTTGAACATATCGCAGATGAGCTTGACGGGGTTGAGCCAGCACTCGGCCGGACAGGCGCGGGCAACATCGTCGGCAAGCGCCATCGCCGGCTCGCCGTAGAGTCCGGCGAACAGGGCGCACGTGGTGGCAAAGCCCGTGAGGATGCCCGATTTGGACGCCTTGCCGCCCTTAACGGGAAGCGTCCCCACAAAAAGCCCCAGGCCCGTGGCAGCAAGCGCGGATGCGGCGCCGCCCGCCAGGCACAGCCCCTCGCGCCCGCCAAAGTCGATGCCGACCACCAGGCGCACGTAGCCGATCGCGATCGCCATCGAGGCAAATGAGACCAGCCACGAGCCGACAAAAATGCCGGCCAGCGACGCCGTCTTGGAGACGCCGCCCACGCAGCGGCGCGCGCCGAGGCCGGACAGATTGGGCTGCAGATCGACGACGGCCAGGGCCGCAAACTCGGAAGACATCATCGCGACCAGGCCAAAGAGCGCGTAATAGTAGATGGTCGTACCGTCGGGCGTGGTGCGCGTAAGGCTCACGCGGCGAGTGCCGCCCTTAAGCGACAGGGCGCGCGCAACCGCCTCCGGGTCGGCGAGCGCCGCCGGGTTGTCCTGGGCAATCTGGCGCATGAGCTCGGCATTTTGCGTATACGAGCTCGCCACCGTCTCCAGGATGCTGCGGTCGGTGAGCACCGTACTGGCGCGCGAGCTATCGTAGCTCGAAAGCAACGTAAGCTTGGGCGCGCCCGCGTCGTCGACCGTGTAGACGCCCGCAACCTCGCCGGACTTGAGCGCATGGTTCGCCTCGGCCGCGTCGTCGCACTCGTGGATCTTAAGCAGCTGGTCGTCGCCCTCCTTGGCAAGCGACGTCGCCACGTCCTTAAAGGTCGAAGCGTCCCAGGCCTCGTCGGCGACAACGGCTACCGGCACCGGATCGACCTTGCCGTCGGAGCTGAGGTTCGCAAACATAAACATGAACATCGTGGAAAGCGCAATGGGAAAGAGCGCGCCCCAGACCCATGTGCTCGGCCGGCGCAGCAGCGTCTTGACCGTGATAATGATGGTGTTGATCATGGCTGCCCCCTAGTCGCGTAGCTCGCGGCCGGTGATCTCGAGGAACACGTCGTTGAGGGTCGGCGGCTCGCTCCACACGCGACCGAGTGCCACGTCGGCGGCGCGCAGCGTGTCAAGGATGTCGACCAGATTATGTGGGCTCGCCTCGCAGGTGCAGATGAGCTCGCCGCCGGACAGCTCAACCGAAAGCACGTGCTCCAGAGCGCGCAGCCGCTCGACCGTGGCGGGCTCGACGGCGCCGACCTCGACGGTCACGCGCTCGCCCATCTGAATCATGCGCTTGAGCTCGTCGTTGGTGCCCTGCGCCAGCACGCGGCCGCCGTCCATGATCATGATGCGGCTGCAGATCTGCTCGACCTCCTCCATGTAATGGCTGGTATACACCACCGTGGCGCCCTCGTCGCGCAGGCGGCAGATGCCCTCCAGAATGGCGTTGCGGCTCTGCGGATCGACTGCCACTGTGGGCTCGTCAAAGAAGATGAGCTCGGGCTTGTGCGCGATGCCGCAGGCAATGTTGAGACGGCGTGCCAAGCCGCCCGAGAGCTTTCCGGGGCGAAACTTGGTAAAGTCGCCCAAGCCGACAAAGTCGATCGCCTCGTCCACCAGCGCGCGGCGGCGCTTGCGGTCGTTGACGTAGAGGCTGCAGAAATAGTCGATGTTTTCGCGCACGGTGAGCTCGTCAAACACCGCCACCTGCTGTGGCACCACGCCGACGCGACGCTTAAGGTCGTAGCGGGTGGGCGTCATGGGCTCGCCGAACAGCTCGATGGTGCCCTTGTCGTAAGCGAGCAGCTGCAGGATGCAGTTGATGGACGTGGTCTTGCCCGAGCCGTTGGGGCCCAGCAGGCCAAAGATCTCGCCAGGGGCAATACTCAGGTTAAAGTGGTCGAGCGCGATAAGATCGTCGTAGCGCTTGACGAGGTTTTCGACGTGGACGATATCTGTCATGAGGCGGCCCTTCTGTTGGTCGTGGCCCGGTACGATTGCATCATCGCAGGAGAGGACGGCGCGCACCAGTGAGCTTTGTCACGAGTGCGAGGGGGCAGAGGCGAAACCCCCGCTCGCGCGAGCGATCGACGCCGCTTTGCCGCGCGGGAGGAATGTCACGGTTGCCCCGGGCGGCGCCTCCCCCGCGCGCAGCATCGCGTACAATACCCGTATGAACAGGCTTTTCGACAAATCGATTGTGCTGGCGTGCTGTATTGCGGCCGCCATGGGTCTTGCCGTGGACGCTCGTCTGGTTGTGGCGTTTTGCCTTGGCGTTATGGCCACCTCGGCGTCGGAAGTCGCACGAGAAGAACACGCCCATCGCGCGAGCGAGGCCGCGAGCTACGCTTACATCATCGCTGCCGTCTTCGTGCCGCCATTTATGCCGTTCGCACCCCTTGCCTTCTATGACATCGCGCGACGCGTGCGCCGTGAACGCATCTGGCCCGCGCTGGCGATTGGCGCCGTGTTTGTCTGCGCGCTTGTCGCGGACCTTCGTGGCGGCGTGCTCACCACCCGAACGCTGTTGCTAACCGCCATCCTTTCGATCGCTGCCACGTTGCTGTCGCTGCGCACCGCGCAGCTGGAGCACGAACAGGATCGCATGCGTCGCACCCGCGACAAGCTGCAAGAACGCGCCCTGGTACTCGAGGCACGCAACCGCGACCTCGCCGACCGCCAGGACTACGAAGTCGAGCTCGCAACGCTCGCCGAACGCGCCCGCATCGCGCGCGAGATCCACGATAACGTGGGCCACCAGCTCACGCGCGCTTCGCTCCAAACCGAAGCCTTGCGCGTGGTCCACGCCAACGAGCCCGGCGTCGCCGCCGATTTCGCCGATGTCAAACGCACGGTTGACGAGGCGCTCCAGCTCGTGCGCGCCAGCGTCCACGCGCTCAACGACAATGCAACCAACCTCTCCGTGCAGCTCGAGCGCATCGTTGAAGGCGTACGCTCGGACAGCGGCCCACAGATTGAGCTTGAAGTTTTGGCCGAGCATGCGCCCGCCAACGTCGCCAACTGCTTTGCGGCGGTCCTGCGCGAGGCGCTCTCCAACACCATGCGCCACGCTTGCGCCCAGACCGTCACCGCACGATGCATGGAGCATCCGTCGTTTTACCAGCTCATCGTTACCGACGATGGCGTGGGCGGGGTCCAAGCAATCGGCCGTGGCGCCGCGGAGGGCATGGGGCTCGTCTCCATGCGCGAGCGCATCGAGGCGCTTGGCGGCACCTTCACCGCCGGTCCGCGCGCCGGCGCCGGCGGCTGGCGCGTGTTTGCCACCGTTCCCAAACAGCAAGGAGATGAGGACCGATGAGGCTCATAGTTGTCGATGACGACCACTTGGTAGTCGATTCACTCAAGATTATCCTAGGCGCCCAGCCGCAGATCGAGGTGGTGGGTACCGGCGCCAATGGCGACGACGCGGTCGCGCTCTACGCTGAGCACACGCCCGACATCGCGCTGCTCGACATTCAGATGCCGGGGCGCGACGGACTTTCGGCGGCACGCGAGATCCTTGAGCGCGACCCTGCGGCGCGCGTGGTGTTTCTGACGACATTCTCGGATGACGAGTACATTGTGTCGGCGCTCAAACTGGGCGCCCGCGGCTACTTGATTAAAACCGATGTCGCCGTCATTCCTCCGGCGTTGGCGCAAGTCATGGACGGCAAACGCGTGCTCGAGGGTAAGGCGATCGAAGATGTTGACTTTGACGGGATGGGCGACAAGACGGGCACGCCCCGCCGGCCCGCAGCCTTTGCCAGCCTGACCGACCGCGAGTTCGAAGTCGCCGAGCTCATCGCCCGCGGCCTCGACAACAAGGAGATTGCCGCCACGGCTTATATGGGCGAAGGCACCGTACGCAACCACATCAGCTCAATCCTAGCCAAAATGGGCCTACGCAACCGCACGCAGATCGCCATCGCCTACCTGCGAGGGTAGTTGCCCAACGAACGACCCGGCATAACAAAACGGCTGCTACCGATTTAATGCTATTTCAATACTATGCCGGTTTACTACGACGAATCGCCCACCTTCGACCATGGTAAATTGCGCGCTTGCAAAACCGCAGGTAGAACGCTTGCAATATTTAGAAAAATGCAGTCATGGTCGGGAATGCCGAATTCATCGTAGTAAACCGACATAGTTTTGTTCGCGACGGCCCTGCACGAGTGCCTCCGCAAGCCTCGCGGGACCAAAATGATCCTTTTCCTTCCGCCCGCGGAGATCGGCAGACGGCGCCCGCCACGAAATGGGCCCATCTACTACGTTTGACTCGATACCCCCGCCCATAACCGCTTTTCATGCAAAATCGCAGGCGTTCTACCTGCGGTTTTCATTTCACATTACTTGCCGTGGTCGAGGGTAGCGGCTTAAACGTAGTAGATGGGCCCATTTCGTGGCAGACGGGTCACGCGGCGGTACTCGCGAGGCCAAAAAGGTCCGTTTTCCTCCGTCCCCGAGGGATCAGGGGCTGGTACTGATATGGTGTCATTTCAAAACTGTGTCGGATTACGGGGCTAAAGTCGGAACCCTCATCCATACCTTCATTTTTTGAAAAACGGCAGGCTATCTACCTGCGGTTTTGTTTTTGCGATTTTCTATATGGTCGGAGGTTCGCCATCCAGCCCCGTAATCCGGCATGGTTTTGTTAGCGGCGGCCCAACCGCGCGTTCACGCGCGGGGCCGGTGGGGCAATTTTGCCCCACCGGCCCCGTTTTCGCGCTATTCCGGCTTGGTTTCTACCGTGGGAGTCTTATCCGCCGCAACCGGAGTACGGGCGGTGTCCATAGTCAGGCAGTGCTTGGGGCAGCTCTCGATGCACTCACCGCACACCACGCAGGCATACGGGTCGATCGACCACGTTCCACCCTTGCGATCGACTGCGAGCGCGCCCGCCGGACAGCGACGCGCACACATGCCGCAGCAGATGCACGCGTCCATGTCGTTGACGATATGCCCGCGCAAGCGCTCGGGTGCCGCGAGCTTCTCCTGCGGATAGCACACCGTTACCGGCTGCTTGACCATAGAGCCCAAGGCCGTCTTGGCAAATGTCAGCAAACTCATGCCGCGCCTACCTTTCCGTGCAGCTAATGCAGGGGTCGATGGTCAGGATAATCATGGGCACGTTGGCAAGGAGCACGCCCTGCAGCGCATGTGTCAGACCCGCCAGGTTCTGCGACGTCGGCGTGCGCACGCGGAAGCGGTCCAGGTTCTTGGTGCCGTTACCGCGCACATAGTAATACGCCTCGCCGCGCGGCTGCTCAATCACAACCTCGCCGCGTGCGCCGTCGGCCGGCGTAAGCTTGGTGCGCCCGCCGATCCCGTCGTGCGGAATCTTGCCCACAAGCTCCTTAATGATGTCCATGGCCTGCGTGACCTCGGCACAGCGCACCTGGCAGCGGGCATAGCAATCGCCATCGGTGGCGACAACCGGCTCAAACGCAGCCAGGTCCGCATAGGCACCGTCGCTAAACATGCGCACGTCGTAGTCCACGCCCGAGGCGCGCCCAAACGGGCCGACCATCGACAGATCCAGCGCGTCCTTCTTGCTGATCACGCCCACGCCATGCAGGCGCTCGCCACAGCTGACGTCGTCCAAAAACGTATGCACCAGGGCCTCGTAGTCGGGACGCATGGCATCGAGCGTCTGGACAATGCCAGCCAGCTCGGAGTCCTCAATGTCGTGCTTTAGGCCGCCGATCTCGTTAATCGAAAGGATCACGCGGCCACCGCACGTGCTCTCGAAGATCTTGAGAATCTGCTCGCGCAGGGTCCACGACCGATAGAACAGCGCCTCGAAGCCAAAGGCATCGGCGAGCAGGCCCAGCCACAGCAGGTGCGAGTGGATGCGCGAAAGCTCGTGCAAAATAGTGCGGATATACTGCACGCGGCCGGGCACCTCGATGTCGAGCATGCGCTCGCAGGCGCTGGCATAGCCGTAGCTGTGGCCCACGGCGCAAATGCCGCAGATGCGCTCGGCGATGTAGCCAAACTGGTGCATGTCGCGCTTTTCGGTGAGCTTCTCGAGTCCGCGGTGCACAAAGCCGATCTGCGGAATTGCCTCGATGACGCGGTCGTCCTCGATCACCAGGTCCAGATGAAGCGGCTCGGGCAGCACCGGGTGCTGCGGGCCAAACGGAATTACGGAGCGATGAGCCATGGACCTTACGCCTCCTTTTTCTGCTTGTCGCGGGCGGCCTTGGCGGCAAGCGCCGCACGGACCTTGGCCGCTTTCTCGGGATCCATGGCGGCGAGCTTTGCCTCCATCTCGGCGGCCTTGAGCGCGGCCTTCGCAGCGGCATCGTCATGCTGGGCATCGGAGCCGGCAGCAGCAGCGGGCTGAGCAGCGGCAGTGCCCGCAGCATCGCCGGCACCCGCGGCACCCTCCCCCGCAGCAGCCGCAGCCGCGGCGGCCTTCTCGGCCGCGGCCTTGCGCGCCTTGGCCTCGGCGGCCGCGCGGACTTTCATGGCCTTCTCGCGCGCAGCCTTCACCTCGGGCGTGATGACGCTCATGGGTTCGGCAGTCGAGACCTGGTAGAAAAAGCCCTTAAAGTCGATCTGCATGTCGGTGATGGCAAGACCAAACAGGTCGTGGACCTCATTTTCAAACGGGAACACCGCGGGGTAATACGAGCTGATGGACGGAATCTCCTGGTACTGGTCGATGCCCTCGACCACCAGGTTCTCGATCGCATAGCTGCCGTCCTGCGCAATATGCTCCTGAGCAGCACGGACGTTGATAAACGTATAGACCAAGCGATACGAGCCGTCGTCGACGTTGCGCTCGGCATGCATTTGCACAAAGCGCGCGCCGACGCCCTTGAGCGCCTGGACATGCGACAGGAGCTTGTCGATCCCGACGGTGGTATAGATAGCCTTTTGCATTACTCGGCCTCCTTTGCAGCGGCGGGCGTCTCAGCAGGTGCGTCGCCAGCGGCGGGCGCAGCAGGCTTCCCGGCAGGCGCGTCACCGGCACCGTCAGTCCCGGCCCCCGCAGCCACAAACCCGTCCTCGCCCAGCTCAACGCCACCGTCCCAGGTAGCGGCACCGCCCACGGTGAGCGGATCGCCACCGGCGCGCAACACGGTCTCCTTCTGGTCCAGGATGCCGCACGCCTCCACGATGGCATCGATCACCGTCTCGGGGCGAATGGCGCACCCGGGCGCGTACACGTCCACGGGAATCGCGCGGTCCACGCCGCCGATCACGTTGTAGGCATCGCGGAATACGCCGCCCGAGCATGCGCAGATACCGCAGGCCACCACGCACTTGGGCTCGAGCATCTGGTTGTAAATCTGACGCACGACGGGCAGGTTCTGGGCATTGACCGACCCCGTCACCAAAAAGATATCCGCATGCTTGGGGTTGCCGGTGTTGACCACGCCAAAGCGCTCCGCATCGAACAGCGGCGTGAGCGAGGCCAGCACCTCGATATCGCATCCGTTGCAGCTCGAGCCGTCGTAATGAATAACCCACGGCGAGCGCGACATTTTATGATCCATGGATGCCGCCTCCTAAATAAACACGTCGACGAGGATGGGCATAAGGTTGAGCAGGCCAAACACCAGCGCCACGCCCCAGCCGAGCTTAAAGCAGCTGCGCCAGGTGCTGCGTGCGAAGGTGTTGTCGATCAGCACCTCGACAAAATACGTCGCGGCCATCACGACCAGGGCTACGACCCAGCTCACCGGGTTGTCCCAAACAAAGAACATGCCCACCCACATCAAAAACAGCACGGTCTCACACCAGTGCATAAGGGTCATCTTGGCCAGCGTGCCGCCGCTCATCTCGGTGGCGACGCCCTGGACAATCTCCTGATGCGCGTGATGCGAGTACGAAAGGTCGAACGGCGACTTGCGTAGCTTGATGGTGAGCACCGCAAGCAGCGCCAAGAAAATGGGCGCGCTGTACACGATGATGGGCGCCGACTGTCCGGTCACGGCGATGGAATCAAAGCTATCGGTGGCAAGGTACAGGCCCACGCTCATCAGCAGAACGGCGGGCTCGTAGCTCATGACCTGCAGCAACTCGCGGTCGGCACCGACCTGGGCAAACGGGCTTTGCGTCGAGGCGGACGCCAGCACCACAAAGATCGCGGCGAGCGTAACCATAAAAGCGCACAGCAGCGTGTTGGAGCCCGACACAAAGATGCCGCCGCCCACGACGGTAAAGATGAGCGCGCACGCCATATAGGTATCGTCCATGGTGTTTACGCTGGCAGGGGCCTTGCGCAGCAGCTTGGCAACGTCGTAGAAGGGCTGCAGCAGGCGCGGGCCCACGCGGCCCTGCATGCGAGCGGACAGCTTGCGGTCAAGGCCGTCGATCAAGCCGCCCGCAAGCGGCGCCAGCAAGGCAAACGCCACGGTGCCAATAAAAATGCCCACGACGCCCGAGCCTTCAAAATACTTGCCGCGCAGCACCGAGGGCGCACTCATGGCGAGTCTCTCGGGCCCAATCCACGCGCAGCACAGCAGCGCAAACAGGATGATGGCACAGCAAACAACACTACCCGCGGGGCCAATACGCTTCTCGCCAAGGGCGTCCTCCGAGTACCAATTGCGCTTTTCGGCCTTCACCTCGCGTCCCATCGAGCCGCGGAAATGGCGGTAATTGTCGGTTCCCACACCCGAAAGATATACGTTGACGTGCGGCTTATTGCTCACGCGGAATGAAGTCAGCAGCACCACGGCGATAAACGCCACGATAACCACCATCAGATACATGGCGTCCTTGCCAATAACGTACGGCACGCGGCCAAACACCATGGCCAAGTAAGGCGACACCAGACCGCTCGAGATAACTGGAAACGCCACGCAGCACAGAATCAGCAGCGCGGCGATGGTGTTGAGGGCCATCCATTCGGTCTTATGGACATTGACCTCAACGTTTTGAGCCGTGGGGTCGACGCCCGAAAGCTTGGCAAGCCACTTGCCCCAGAAGTAAAACGTCGCGGCCGAGCCAAAGGCAAGCACCATGATCATGAGCACGTTGCCGGTCTGCGCAAACGCCACCAGGGCGCCCCACTTGGACACGAGCATGCCAAACGGCGCCACAAACATGCCCATAATGCCCAGCATCATCAGACGCGTCAGGTGCGGCATGCGGCTGAACATGCCGTCCATGTCCTCGATATTGCGGCTGCCGATATGATGCTCGGCCGTGCCCACGCACAGGAACAGCAGCGACTTGGCCACCGTGTGGAACAAGATCAGGAAGATGGCCGCCCATACGGCCTCGGGCGCGCCGACACCCAAGCAGGCACTGATGAGGCCCAAGTTGGAAATGGTGGAGTACGCGAGCACGCGTTTGGCGTTGCTCTGCGAGATGGCCATGAGTGCAGCGAGCAAAAACGTGATGGCACCCACACTCGTGACCATAAAGCCGGTCACGGGGTAGATGGCATAGAGTGGGCTCAGCTTGACCATCAGGAACACGCCGGCTTTGACCATGGTTGACGAGTGCAGCAGGGCGCTCGTGGGAGTTGGTGCAACCATGGCACCCAACAGCCAAGTGTGGAACGGCATCTGTGCGGCCTTGGTGAGCGCGGCGAGCGACAACAGGATGACCGGCATCACCAGCAGCGCGGACTGCGCGGTTCCGGTGCCGGAAAGCTCGATCATGCCCGAGATGGTCAGCGGCATGCCGTTAACGTGCAGGTACATGAGTCCGGCCAAAAACGCGATGCCGCCCAGCATGTTGAGGATGATTTGGGTAAAGGCGTTCTTGATGGCCTCGGGCGTACGCGTGTAGCCAATCATAAGGAACGAACACACGGTGGTGATTTCCCAGCCGCAGAACAGCCACTCAAGGTTGTCGCTCGTCACGATGACGAACATGGCCGAGAGGAACAGGAACATGAGCGCCAGGAACTGCGGGCGACGGTCGGGCGCGGTCTGCCCGCGCAGCGCGGCCTCGTGCTCGTCATGGGCCTGGAAGTCCTTCATGTAGCCCAGGGCATACAAGCAGATTAGACTGCCAACGATGCCGACGGCGAGGACCATGATCACGCTCATGTAGTCCAGGTAGAGTGGCGTTGCCGTGACGGCTTCGGCCGCGGGCAGCGTCATGGCTGCAAAGGCGAGCGAGCCCACCAGCTGGACTATGCCGAGCACCGTGGTGAGCGCGTTCCTATATTTGTACGCGTTGTACAGGATGACAGCGCACAGGATGACGTCGATAACGGAACTGATGATCGAGAGCACATGCGAGGTGCCGGGGGCAACCTCAAAGCTCTGCGGACCCGTGCCAAAAAACATGACGGCGACTACAACTGTCACCGCCATAATAATGCCGGAGCCTATGAGCCCCGCCGCATCGCGGGCGCGGTCACCGCGCGCGAGCAGCATGCCCAGCGCCGGTACCAGCGGAAACAGGGTAAGGAAATACAGTAGCGTCATACCATCACTCCCCCATGCTAAAACGCTGCAATTGTTTAACGTTATAGCTCAATTGAGGAGTAGCGGCGGCGGGTTTTCGGTCAACTGGGGAGTTTTAGGCGTACGGGGTAAGGGCACGCCCGCATTGGAGCAGAGGGGCGGCAAGAAAAATGCGCCCCTGTGGGCGCACCATCCCGTTCGCTATTCCGCTTTTTTAACGCGCGGCTTGCGACCGCGCGGCTTATCAACCAGCGCGGACTCACCGCTCTCGCGATACTGGCGGCACCAAGCCTTGACCGAAGACTCGCTGGGAATCTTGTGCTTGATCATGGCCTCGCGAACCGTTAAGCCGTTTTCCAAGCGGTCCTTGACCACGGCGAGCTTAACTTCGTACGAATAGGTGTGATGATGCGAACCGGCGTTGAGAACGGCGTCGGCACCGCCCACGGCATACGCGCGGGCCCACTGACGAGCCGTGGCCTGGGGAATGCCAAGCTCCGCGGCGAGGGCGCGATGACCGACCCCCTCTTGGAGGACCTCGACGGCGCGCTGCCTAACCTCGGGCGCATGCGTGCGAGTCCTAGTTGCTTCCGACATACCTGCCACTTCTTAGCCTTAACCGTTAATCTGCTTTCTTACGTGCAAGTTAGATAGTAGCATTTTACTGTTTGCTCAAAGCAGTTAATTAAAATAGACGCGGTGTTATCTGGGCATTTGGCACCAATTTACGACATTTCTTTATCGATTATTTACGCTGGTAGCTGACTCGCAGCCAATCGTCATTCGCTTGTCAACAAAATTGGCATCTCTTTATGTCCTTTGCTATAGCGGATATGATTATTAACCCCTCCCCCAATTATTTTGAGTAATCAGCAAGGCAGTAGACGTCCTTACTCCTCATGATTACCGCGCATTGCCATCCACCGGAGCAAAACAAAAAGGGCGGGGCCTGCTGCGCTTGCAGGCCCCGCACCGGTTGACACCCGACGGGACACAGCCGGGCGAGACGGATCCGTGCTACCGTCCCGCCTGGCCGCGATGTTCAGCTACAGCTCGTTGGCCGCATGATACGCCGTGCGAATGGCGCTCGCGATGTCGGCGGTGCGCTCGCCCGAGCAGTCGCCCACGCAGGTCACGGGCACCGTTACGCCGTCCAGGTCAAACCCGTTGGCCTTGGAGCCCACGGCCATCACCACGTAATCGCAGGCGATCTTCACCGGCTCCTCGGCGCCGTCCTCGGTGGTGCGAACGGCCTCCACGCCCTCGTCGGTAATGGCGGTCAGGCGGGTCTTAACATGCTGCTCAACGTTGTGGGCGGCAAAGTCGTTCATAATCAGCGGCAGAATGGTCTCGGACTCGCCTGCGGCAATCTTGTCGAGCATCTCGACAATCGCCACCTCGCAGCCGTTCTGCAGCAGGTACTCGGCAGTCTCGGTGCCCACCAGGCCGCCGCCGATAACGGCGACGCAGCCCGCGAGCTCCGCCTTGCCGGCCAGCACGTCCCAGCTCGAGACGACCTTGTCCGAATCGGCGCCCGGAACGGGGATGACCACGTCGTGCGCGCCCACAGCCACAATCGCGGCGTCGGCGGCGTTGAGGTCCTCGGCCGTAGCGGCATGGTTGAGCTCAACCTTTACGCCCAGGCCGGGCAGAATCTTCTCGTAATACTCCACCGAGCGCATGATCTCGTCCTTGCGCGGAGGCGCGGCCGCCAGCACAATCTGGCCGCCCAGATGATCGCTCGCCTCATAGACGGTCACGTCGTAGCCGCGCTTGGCCGCCACGCGCGCGGCCTCCAGGCCGGCAATACCGCCGCCCACCACGGCGATCTTCTTGTCGCCCTCGCCCGGCTTAATGGCGATGGTCGCCTCGTCGCCGTTCTCGGCATTGAGCACGCACGAGATGTACTGGCGGTTTTGGATCGCATCGACGCAACCCTTGTTGCAGTTGAGGCACTCGCGGATGGGCTCACCCGTGGCGGCCTTGAGCGCAATGTCGGGGTCGCACATGAGCGAGCGGCCGTACGCGACGATGTCGGCCGAACCGTCTTCCAGGATCTTCTCGCCCGCCTCGACCGAGACAACGCGGCCGACGGTTGCCACCGGCACGGAGACCAGGGCCTTGACGCGCTCGGCCACGGGCAGCGTCCAGTTGTAGGGCATGGCGCCCATGGGCGGAATGGTGTCGCCCATGTTGCCGGTGTGGTTTGCCTGCGCCACCTGAATCATGTCGATGCCGGCGCCCTCGAGCAGCTTGGCGAACTCGCAGGCCTCATCGGGCAGCAGACCGCCCTTGCCGCGCGGCGTGCCGTCGGGGTTCTCCATGATCACGGGGAGCTTGTACTCCACCATCAGCTGCGGCGCGGCCTCCTTAATGGCGGCGACGACCTCGAGCGCATAGCGAACGCGGTTCTCGAACGAGCCACCGTACTCGTCGGTACGCTTGTTGAGGATGGCCGAGCACAGCGAACCCACCAAACGGTCGCCGTGGACCTCGATGGCGTCGATGCCGGCCTGCTGCGCGCGGGCGGCCGAGGCGGCGATGGCCTCCTTGATCTGGGTGAGTTGCTCCACGGTGGCCTCGTTCACAAAGTGCTGCATGTCGTGGTGCAGCTTGGCGTAGGCCTGCTTGCGGATCTCGTTGGACTCGGCCATCTTGGCGGCGAAGGTCTCCTCGTCGCCGGCGGCCTTGGCCTCCTGCGCGGCCTTGGCGGCGGCCATGGAGCCCATGACCATGCGGCCGACGCCGGGCACGTCGTACTCGGGGTGGAACAGCTGCAGCGCAACCTTGGCACCGTGCTTGTGGACGGCATCGGCCAGCGCCTTAAACGTGGGGATCTGGGCGTCGGTTGCCAGCTTGGGCGTGGGGCTTGCGGTCATAACGGGAGCGACGTCGCCGATGACGATGTAGCTCACGCCGCCACGGGCCAGGCGCTCGTAAAAAGCCAGGCTGCGCTCGCCAATGGAACCGTCGCGCTCCTCGTAGCCGGTGGTAAGCGGCGGGAACATAATGCGGTTCTTGAGCTCAAGGGGGCCAACCGTAATGGGCTGAAGGAGCTTGGTGGCAGGTGTGGTCATGGACATTCCTCTCTTGTAGGCGCGACGGCGATGATGCCGCGTAGTTGTCTAGAGGATATGGCATGGAGCCACAGGGGCGCAACGGAAATCGGCGGATAGCAGGTGGCGGCAGGTGGATGGGGTGGGGCGGCCCGTCGGTTTGTCCCAATCTGTAACAATTACAGGCCATAAACGACCCTAGAAGGTACAGATCGAGACAAACAAATTCGGTCCGGACAAACATCTCAATCTGTAACATCTGGACCCACTTTTGCCCCCTTACTGTTACAGATCGAGACAAACCAATCTAGCCTGCCGAAAGATCTAAATCTGTAACAGTAACTCGGCAAAATCCGTCCCTAGTGTTACAGATTTAGACAAACGAAGACCGTCCTACCGAAACATCTCGATCTGTAACATCTAGCCGCCCAAATCGGGTCTAGATGTTACAGATCGAGATCTTTGATTGAGAGGTTGGGAATTGGACCGAAAACACGGTCCCGGAATAACAAAAAAGCTCGCCGGCTAGGCCGACGAGCTGCAAGTTCTTGGTCGCGGGGGCAGGATTTGAACCTACGACCTCCGGGTTATGAGCCCGGCGAGCTACCAGACTGCTCCACCCCGCAATGTCTGGGCGCCTCATGTGCGCAAGAAAGAATATTACGCGGGAGTTCGGTAAACGGCAAGGAAAATCTCGTAGAGCATAATTCCTTCATATTTAAACCCCTCAGCCCCTATCACCGTAAACGAATCGCGGCCGAGCGCCGTCGACGGCGCGTATACAATGGTGCGCGTCCTTTTATGCCAACACTGGGAGTAGACATGCTGCTCGCTATCGATATGGGAAACACGCAGACGGCCATGGGCCTGTTCGACGGAGACGAGCTGGTGCAGTCGTGGCGCATGCCCACCGACCGCTCCTATACCGCCGACGAGATCCACGTGCGCCTGATGGGTTTCTTTAAGATGTACGGCCTCTCGCTCGATGCGGTTGACGCGATCGCCTTTGCGGGCGTGGTGCCGCAGCTCTCGCGCGAGTGGCACGCCGTGGCCGACCGCATTGCCGCAGACGCCATCGTCATCGGGCCGCAGACGGCCGCCGTGACCAAGCTGCGCGCGGCGCGTCCCCAAGCCGTAGGCGCCGATCGCGTCGCTAACGCCGTTGCGGCCGAAACTTTCTACGGCGCGCCGGCAATCGTGGTGGACTTTGGCACCGCGACCAATATCGACGTCATCGATGAGGACGGTTATTACATTGGCGGGGCGATTGCGCCGGGCATCCGCATCTCCATGGACGCGCTTGCCGCCCGTGCCGCCAAGCTCGCCAGCGTGCCGCTCGAGGCGCCCGAACACGCCATCGGCCGCGATACCGAGGAGTGCATTAAGGTCGGCGCCGTGGTGGGCGCTGCCGCCATGGCCGAGGGCCTGGTCGCGCGCATGAAGCGCGAGCTGGGCCGCGAGGATACCACTGTTATCGCCACGGGCGGTCTCGCCGGCATCGTCGCCGATTCGACCGATGCCTTCGACGTGGTAGACGGCCAACTCACCATCAAGGGCATCTGCGAAATCTACCGCCGCATGCAGAAGCTGGGGGTAAAACAGGGACATAAGTCGAGCACGCCCGATGTCACAGCCCCGCAAACGTTCGCCAAGCCTATTCCTCAAAACTGAAAAATTTTCAATTTTGAGGAATAGGGCGCTGGCAACCCATTCACCAGATAGGCGAAACCCTCCCCGGCACAGGCCGAAGAGGGCTTCGTTGTCATCGTTATCTTTGAGCGCGGGCGCCTCGCGTTACAGTCCGCGAATCCGTACGGCCTCGGGCGGAAACTCCTGCTCGCCGGCATCGGTCTTGATGGTCGCGCGGCCCCAGATGTCCAGGCCCGCAAACACACCGACCGCAAGCGGCAAACCGTTGGGCGACACCGCCGCAACCTGACGACCCAGCAGCGGCACCATATCGAAGTACTCACCCAGCACCGGAGCCAGCGGGCCGGCAGCGCCCTGTGGTGTGTTGGCGGCAACCGCCCAGGTGTCCACGCGGGTCAGCACGGCGGCAGCCAGCTCCTCGACCAGCGCTTCGTCGGCCACATCTACACCGAGCTCGCTCAGCGCCGAACGCTCAATATCCACCGTCACGGCACCGAACATGCCCGCGGCACCGGCACCGCCGTTGACGGCGACGCGCGCGAACGACGTCTCGAACGCGGGCGCGCCGCACACGATATTGCTCGGCCACTCAATGCCCACCTTGCCGGCAAGGCCCAGGCCCGGCGTCGACGCCGTGCCCACGAGCGCGTCCATCATGCCCATCGCCGCCACAAACGGCAGGCCGTGGAAGGCATGCATGTTCACGTCCGGGCGCACGACCAGCGAAAACGTCAACGACGTCTCGCCCGCGCTCCAAGCACACCAGCCCGCAGACGCACCCTCGCGACCAGCGTCGCGCGCGGTGTCGAGCTCGGTACCGACAGCTACGGCATTCATCTCAATCATCTACATACGCCCCAATTCGCCCACGATATGGCCCACGCGATCCTCGGGCTCCTTGACCTCGACGCCGTTGTAGCGGAAGAACCGCGCCGGGTCGTGCATCAGGTCCTCGAGCGGCACCAGCACAAAGTCACGCTCGCCGATCAGCGGATGCGGCAGGCGCAGCTTTTTGCCGCCGTGGGTCTCGCCGTCCATCCACAGCAGGTCCAGGTCGATGGTGCGCGGACCGTTGGCCTTGGCCTTTTTGGAGCGGTCGCGGCCCAGCTCGGCCTCGATCTTCATGAGCTCGTCGAGCAGCACCAACGGCGCCAGCTCGGTCTTAATCTCGATGACGGCGTTGGCAAACGCGTCCTGGCGCGTCTCGTAGGCCGGCTCGCTCTCGTAGATGCGCGAGCAGTTGGACACGCAGGTGAGCGGAATCTCGGCGATCATGTCACGTGCGGCGCGGATGTTGTCGCAACGATGCCCCAGGTTGGAGCCCACGGCCACAAACGCACGGCGCGGCTGCGGCTTGGCGACAGCCCAGTAACCGTTCAGGAACTGCGCAAAGCCAGTGGCGTCGTGCACGCGCACGATGTTTGCACCGGCCTGGATAGCGCCCAGGCACACGCCAAACGTGGCGGCATCGCGCGCGGCGGCCTCGGTCACGCCCGAGACGGCGCCCACAAAGCGTTTGCGCGACACGGCACACATGAGCGGGTAGCCCAGCGACGCCATCTTGGCGGTCTCGCGCTGGATGACGATGTCCTCGTTGGCCGTCTTGCCAAAGCCCGGGCCGGGATCGATGCAGATGCGGTCGCGCGACACGCCGGCATGGATGAGCGTGCGGGCCTGGTCGGATAGGAAGCCCATGACGCGGCGCATGATGGGCGCCGAATCGGGCAGGGTGAAGCGGCGGAGCTGAGAGGTGGGCACGTAGGCTTCCTCGCGGCGGGCGCTGCGGCGCATCATGGCAGCCAGGTGGTCATTGGGCTCCGGCGCGGGCTCAGGGGTCGCGGCGGCCTCGGCAGCAGGGGCGGTCTCTTCGGCGGCCGGCGTCTCCTGCTTCTGCTCGTCCGTAGGCTCCGGCGCGGGCTCCGGATCGCCGAACGGCAGTGAGGGCTGCACCACGCCTCCCGGAAGCTTGGCCTCCGTCTTGGGCTCGCCCAGCAGCTTGCCGCGGCGACGGCGGGCAGGCTTCTCGGCCTCGCGCGCAGCCTCGGCAGCCGCTTCGCGCGCCTTCTCGGCAACAAACGCCGCGGCCGAGGTATCGAGCTGCACCGTCGCATGCGTGCGGGTGGGCGCCGCGACCTCGCCGGCGTGCATCACGATGACGCCGCAGGTGCTCGTCGCGACAAACTCGACCATCTTGGGGTCGGTGAAGCCCGTCACGTCGTTGACGATCGAGGCGCCGCAGCGCACGGCCGCCTTGGCAACCGCCACGTGGCGCGTGTCGATCGAGACGATGGCGCCCTCTTTGGCCAGCGCGCGCACCACGGGCAGCACGCGGCGAGCCTCCTCGTCGGGATTAACCGGGGTAAAGCCGGGGCGCGTGGACTCGCCGCCCACGTCGATGATGTCGGCGCCGGCGTCGAGCATCGCCAGGCCGTACTCGATGGCGGCATCCGGGTCGAAGTGCTCCCCGCCGTCACTAAACGAATCGGGCGTCACGTTGAGGACGCCCATGATGCGCGGACGGTCAAAGCTGAGCTCGTACTTTCCGCACCGCCATGTCTTGCTATCGTTCGCCATGAACATCCTCCTCAAATGCCCGCGCCGCCGCGCTCGGGCGCAGGCGGCGGGGTCGCTTTGCAATCAGTCTTTCTATTGTATCCGCGCACGCGGGCTAAAACGCAAACGCAGCCGCGATGTCGCAAGAAATCAGCAGGTCGGCATTTGCATCCTGATCGGTGGGAGCAAGATTGCAAATGGCCAGCGTATCGCCGGTAAAGTAACGCGTAAGGCCCGTCGCCGGATACACCACGAGCGAGGTCCCGCCCACAATGAGGGCATCGGCCGCGGCGATGGCGGCAACGGCGCCGGTCAGCACGCACTCATCGAGCGGCTCCTCGTAGAGCACCACATCGGGCTTAATGCGCCCGCCGCACGCAGGACACATGGGCACGCCCGCGGCGTCCTCGTGCTCGCGCGAGCAAATCCACTCGGCACTATAGACCGCGCCGCACGACTGGCAAATGTTGCGATGGACCGAGCCGTGCAGCTCGAACACACGCTGCGATCCTGCCATCTGATGCAGGCCGTCAATGTTTTGCGTCACCACGGCATTTAGCTTGCCGGCGCGCTCCAGCTCGGCCAGCTTGGTGTGGCAGCGATTGGGCTTAGCGCCAAGCGCGATCATCTTGGTGCGGTAGAAGTCGAAGAACTCGGCCGGATGCGCCTCATAAAAGCTATGCGAGAGCATGGTCTCGGGCGGGTAGGCAAACTGCTGGTGGTACAGGCCATCCACGCTGCGGAAATCGGGGATGCCGCTCGCCGTGGAAACACCCGCGCCGCCAAAGAAGACCACGCGCTCGTGGGTGTCGAACAGCTCCGCCAGCGCGGCGGAGGCCTGCTTGGAATCCGTTATTGCCTGCGTCATATGAGTTCTCCGTCCCTGCTGGTCGGGCAGCGCCGGGCGATGTCCCAGCATGCGACCTTTAAGTCAGCATGCGCGGAGCCCACCCCGCCCCTGTTGCGCTAATCTTAAGCCTGCCAACCCCGTCGAAAGGACACCATGCCTCAGACTTACACTTTCGCCTCGTGGAACGTCAACGGCCTGCGCGCCGTGCTCAAAAAGGACCCGAGCTTTATCCAGATCGCGCAAGAACTCGACGGTGATATCCTGGCGCTGCAAGAGACCAAGTTGCAAGAAGGCCAGGTCGATATTGACCTGCCCGGCTATCACCAAACCTGGAGCTACGCCGAGCGTAAAGGCTATTCGGGCACTGCGGTCTTTAGCCGCCAGGAACCGCTGCGCGTGCTGCACGCCGACGCACTGCTACCCTACGCCGGCGAGAACGAGGCGGCCGTACTCGTCGCCCAAGCCGCAACCGAGGGCCGCGTCTGCGCGCTGGAGTTCGACAAGTTCTGGTTTGTGGATGTCTACACTCCCAACGCGCAAAACGAACTCGCCCGCATCGACGTGCGCATGGCCTGGGACGATGCTTACCGCGGCTTTTTGAACGCGCTCGAGCGCGAGACCGGCAAACCCGTCGTGACCTGCGGCGACTTTAACGTGGCGCACGAGGAGATCGACCTTAAGAACCCCAAGTCCAACCGCGGCAACGCCGGCTTTTCGGACGAGGAGCGCGGCAAGTTTACCGAGCTGCTCAACGCCGGCTTTACCGATACCTGGCGCGCGGCAAACCCCGACGTCGAGGACGTCTACAGCTGGTGGAGCTATCGCTTTAATGCCCGCAAGAACAACGCCGGCTGGCGCATCGACTACTTCCTGGTAAGCGACGCAATCGCCGACAACGTACGCGACACCGGCATCCGCGGCGACATCTTCGGCAGCGACCACTGCCCCGTCACCCTTACGTTGGAGCTCTAACTCCAGCTGCCCCCGGAGACGAAGGAAAACGGATCATTTTGGGCCTCGTGAGGGTGTCCGCGTGACCCATCCGCCACGAAACACGCCCATCTACTACGTTTAAGCCACCACCCTCAACCACAGCGAACAACGCAAAAAGAAAACCGCAGGTAGAAAGCCTGCGGTTTTTCATAAAACGCGGTCATGGTCGGGAGTATCAAGCTAAACGTAGTAGATGGGCCAGTTTCGTGGCAAGCGCCGTCAACTGATTCCCTGGGGACATCTGGGGACGGAAGAAAATGGATCAATTTGGCTCTCTGAGGGCCACGATGCCCGTCATATCAGCCGGCCATTCCAAAACTATGCCGGTTTACGGGGCTGAATCGCGAACCCCCAACCATACGCAATTCCGAGATAATAAAACCGCAGGTGAACGGCTTACTCTATTTCGAAAAAAGCCGGCATGGTCTGCCTGCGCCAATCTAGCCCCGTAAACCGGCATAGTTTTGAAATGACACTTCGGCAGTATTGATTCCCGCCCCGACGCAACCAGCCCTACAGCCTGTATTTCACGACGACACGGTTAATGCGACGGCACCAAGGCTTGTACAAGGCGGCCAAAAACACGCAGGTCGCAAGGCCGTGCGTAATATCGAACGGCACTGCCGTGGCAAGACGCGCCACGGCACCCGCCCAAGTAAGCGGCTGTACAAAACCAATGATGTCATATGCGTTGATCACGACGCCATAGAGCAGGCCCGACGCAAAGCCGTACGCCAGCAGTACTGGCATGCGCACGGTGCCGTCGACGCGGTCGAACGCACCCGCATACGCTAGCGCGCCGCCAACATAGCCAACCAGCCCCCAGGCATACATCTGCCACGGCGTCCACATGCCTTGTCCAAAAAAGAAATTGCTGGTCAGCGCCGCCAGCGCGCCAACCATAAAACCATTGCGGCGACCAAGCGTCGCCCCCGCGATAATGGCGATGGCACTCACCGGTTTAAAGTCGGGAATGGGACCGAACAAGATGCGCCCCGCCGCGGCCAACGCCGCCAACACCAGCGTGGGCATAATCTGGCGCAGGCCCGGGCGCGAAGCCTCGTAACCCGCAAAGAACAGCGCAAGCACCAGCGCCACCACAACCAGCATGGCCAACGCTGCCTGCTCAACGCCAGCCAGCAACGCCGCAGCCATCACCGCAGGAACCGCCAGCAGCAGCGGGATTTCCATATGTTGCAAGACGCGTGACAACGGCAGCCCCCATCAAACGAATGTCCGTTTATGGTAGCACGGGCAAAATGAGGCCGACCAATCCCCCGGCCGACCTTGGCTGCCAGTCGATCAGGCTTTCGCCACGCGACCGGTCTTGGCGCTATTCGCCCGTAACTTTAGCGGCAATGGCCGCGACAAAAGGATCAAACAGCAAGCCGCCCACAACGACAAAGGCCCATCCGCCCACCACGAGGCGAACCCAGCGCGAGAAAAACGGCACACCGTCGATAACGCCAACGCCTGACTGAAACGCGACTTCAAATAGCCCGATAATGCAGAAGAGCAGAGTAGCGCCCACAACGGTTCCGCAAATCCGTGCGCCCGGAGTGTTCCGATCAAAACCAAAAAACTCAACGCACGTCTCAATTGCTTTGCCAAAGAGCGGCAAAAAACCCACGAACTGTGCAATACCGATGGCCAGAATAAGCTGCCCCCAGAAACCAGTAAGTCCCTGAAAATCTAAGCCAGGCTTTCCCTCAACAATCGGCAGAAATGAACACATGAATAGAGGATTAACGATGCCGTTGAGAATGGTCACAGCGGTACTCTTTTTTAGTGTCAAGTAGACCAACTCCTTTTGCCCTTGTCGGCCAGGCCCAAAGGGCGGAAGCGAATATTACATAAGTGAATCGGGAGACGGCAGGAATGGCGACACCAGCGCCGTCGCGCCAAACAGAACAGCGCACCCAAAAAGCAGCGTTTCGTAGCTCTCGCCAATGCAGAAGGAGAGGGCCACGGGAATCAAAAACGTAAGCCCCAGTGAAACGGTGCTCACCACGCCGCCGGCGCTTCCCGCAAGTCCCTCGCGCACCTCGGGCAGCATGTAGGGCAGCGACTGAACGACCGGACCAGCGACGGAGCTCGAAACGCCGATCGCAAACATCAGCCCCACAGAAGGATGGGAGACAAAAGCCTCTCCTGCCCACATAAGGGCACTTCCCGCCATTGCGGAGATGGCCATAAACACGCGATAATCGCCAAATTGCGCCCGCACATAGGGTCCAGCCACGCTGCCGACAATCGATCCAAGCGTCACGAAAGAGGCGAGAAGTCCAGCAGCCTTGGGTTCAGTTGAAGCCTCAAGCGCTGAAACAAGATAACCCGAGTACGCCGTAGCCGATGCAAGGGCAACTCCAAGCAGTATCGCCACGAGCCAAACTATCGGCATCTTGATTACCGCCGCAAACGCACTTGCCGACGATGCAGCAGGCTCCGCGCCCTGAACGCCAAAGCCATCTGCAGCCTGCAGAACATCTGCCGACGGCGCAACCAGCAGCCACAGCAATCCAAACACGGCAAACAAAACCGCGGCAAGGGCATATGCTCGTCCGGGCGTTGCAAAGAGAGGAGAGGTTGCAAGCGAGCAGGCGATTCCGCCCGACCCCGCAGCGTAGAACCATCCCATGGCCCTATCGGTTTCTCCGCCAAAAGCGGAACCAAGCACTTTTAGAACGATGGCATTCACGACGCATGGTGCCGCACCCAGAAGCATGGTCGCCGTGAACAGCGTCGCAAACGATGCGCACTCCGCGCGAGCAGCCGCTGCAATTGCAGAAATCGCCGACGCGATGAATACGAGCGCCTTCACGCCATATCGATCGGCGCAAACGCCGACAGGCATGCCGAATACAACGGCAGGAACAAACGGGGCAAACAGGACGGCTGAAAACTCGGCCGAGGTCAGATGCAGGTCCGACACAACCAGATGTGTCAATCCCGACACCTGATACTGCGCGTAGTTCGCAGCAAACACGATGCCGCACACCACAAACAGCAGGGCATATTTTTCGACCGTCCCTTTGCTCACGTTCATCACCCTATCTATGCTTCATCCTTGCGATAGACGACGCGTCCGTTAAAGATCGTCGTCTCGACTTCGAGATCGCGAAGCGCCATCGGGTTCATTTCAAACGGATTGCCCGACAGGATGACGATATCGGCAAGCTTGCCGGCGGCAAGGCTGCCCAAACGGCGCTCAAAGCCCTCGACATATGCTGAGCCGAGCGTGTGCGCTTGCAGCGTCTCGCCGAGCGTCAGGGCATTCTCGCGGAAGTATCCCTCCGCCGGGTGCCCGTCAAACTCGCTACGCGTCACCGCAGCATACACGGTATCGATAGGATCGATTGACATCACCGCAGGCCAGTCAGTACCAAGCCCTAAGTGGATTCCGCCATCGGCCTCTTCCCTATAGCGCCACATGTGGCTCATGCGCTCTTCGCCAAGAGACTCCTCGTACACGCCCTGCCCAAGGCCTCCGATGGGATGCTGCGGCTGGACCGCAGCATTAATGCCCAGGCGCTTCATGCGAGCAATATCCTCGAGCTTCAGGTTATCTGTATGCTCGATAGCAAAACGCGCCCCCTTGTTGCCGCACACCTCCTCGGCACGCTCGACGGCATCGATAATCATCGTGGCCGATGCGTCGCCGATGGCATGAATACGAACATCGAAGCCATTCTTGCTGGCCTCGAGCATCATGCGGTCAAGCGTCTCCTGGTTGCATGCTGGTTCGCCGCGAAAGTCCTTCCCCGTAGGAGCGTTAAGATACGGCTCATGCATGTAGGCCGTGTACGCCTCGGGACAGCCGTCCAAAATGTACTTGAGACCCGCCATTCGGACGCGCTCGCCGTGATGACGCACACGCAGGGCCTGCGACTCTGCCATCGGAGCGTCGAGCGCAGAATAGTAGCTAATACGCAGCGTACTCAGGTCCTCGCTCGCCAGACGGTCATAGATGTCGTACACGCCGGGCGTGGTCACGCCCAAAGGATACATATCACCGATCGAAGTTATGCCGAGCTTGTTGAACTTGCGCATCGACTTGAGCAACGACGCATCAAGGTCCGGTTTGTTGAGCACAACATCGAGCAAGATGTTCGTCGCCTGGGGCTCAGACAGAAAGCCATTGGGCTCGCCGTTGTCAAAGTGGCGGATAAGGCCACCTTCAGGCGTCGGGGTATTGCGATCAATACCAACCGCCCTAAGCGCGGCGGTATTGCACCACACCACGTGCATCGAAAAATCCGAAAGCACGATTGGGCGGTCGATATCGAGCGCATCGAGGCTGCGGCAATCAGGGTCAATCGGGTTTTCCCATGCAGGCGAATACCAACCCTGGCCGTAAATCCACGGATTGTCAGGGTGTTCGGCAGCAAACTTTGCCACAGCATCCACGCAAGCCTGCTCACTCGGCAGGAACATCAGATCGCAACAGAAGTCTTCATCCTTCTGGATTGAACCAAGCGCAAAATGCATGTGTGAATCGTTGAATCCGGGCATGACCAGTTTGTTGCCGGCGTCAATAACCTCAGTATCGGGACCGATAAACGGCTGCACCTTGTCGGGAGAGCCCACGGCCACAATCTCGCTGCCGCGAACTGCAACGCACCCAGCGCGAGGCTCAAGTTCCTCGGCCGTAAACAGCGCCGTCGTCTTAAGGACGATATCGGCGGGAACCACCGATTCCATGGCTACTCACCGTCCTTGGCGGCGGCAGCCTGCATGGCCTTGCGGCCGAGCTCGGGCAGGAAGAAAACCGGAACCACGGAAAGCAGGAAGCAGAGGCTCTCGAGACCCATGTTCATAGTGTAATCGGCACCGGCAATGGCGGAGATACCGATAGGCAGGAAATAGCTCATGAGCAGGGAAATGGTGCCTACGATACCGCCAGCGGAGCCAGCATACTTATCACCAATCTCGGGAAGGAGGACAGGCATGGACTGCATGATCGGGCCGTTGATGGCGGTAAAGAAGCCATTGATGACCAAAATCGTCCACAGAAGGAAACCAACCGGGGTGTACCACGTCACGAACATCGATATGGCACCGATGAGAGTAGTGACGATGAGAAAACCCTTGAACTTTCCAAGCTTATCGCAGAACGCAGGCCCAACGATGCAGCCGAAAAAGCTGCCAACGGTAACAATTGCGGCCATGAAACCAGCAGTGGCGACGTCTATGCCCTTGCCAAGCTGAAGCGCCTGAGGCAGGAAACCGGCATAGGCAGTGGTAGAGGCAAGTCCAAAACCGACGCCGATGGAGATTAGCCACACGCCAGGACTCTTGATAGCAACCTTGATGTAGTCGAGCACGGGCTCGGGCTCGGGGAGCGATTGCCCCTCGGGCACATCTCGGTCAAGCACAATCCAAAGAACCCAGGAAATGGTCATGACGACAGCAGCGACCATATAAGAGTTAAAGACGCTGCCGAACAAGCCAGCGCAGATCTGAGCGACAACGATGGCAACGCACGAAGCCGCGTAGAACAAGCCCATGGCGAAACCAGTCTGTTCACGGAACCAGGTGCCGAGCACCTTGATGAGGTTGGCGTTGAGTGCCGAGATTCCCATGCCAATCAGGAACATCGATGTCATCTGCATCGTGAACGAATCGAGCGTAAAGCAACGGAGAAAACCGCCGGCAACCGAAATTGCGGTGCAAACCGTGACAACTTTCTTAGAACCGATACGGTCACCAAGGGCACCCAGCGGAATTGAGAAGAAAACGGCGGTAAGCATAGGAACGAGGAACAGCATCGAAAAGCCGACGGTATCGATATTGAGCATAGGCATGACCTCGACGGCGAGTGCTGAGACCTGGTACTGCATGTAGTTAGCCATAAAGCACAGCAAGCAAACGACTGAAACAATCGCCCAACGCCATGAAGGAAGCTTCTCTTCCATGATGACTCCTTTAATAAGTCGGAATAATCAAACAGCTTGGAGAACCGGGCCCTGGCTCTTAGGTATTCATATTTTGCGATTGGCCCCTCACCGAAACCATTCGGCTAACGGCTTATCATCATTCGAAAAAAGGAGTAGTATCTCTACGCAAATTAACTAAAATGCCAGCTAAACCACTACGCAATCTCATCGGAGGTCATCTTGAGCTTTTTGTCCGATTCTGAATGGCTCTGCTTAAACGATCTCGTGCTTTCGATTAATTCCATCGACAGCGACCGCGAGTTTCGCTCGACCGTCCTCAAAAAGCTGCGTTTTCTCATCCCCTACGAGTCGGCTGCATTTTTCCTGAGCGACCTTTCCAGGGATCTCGTATCCACCCCGCAAGAATGGAAAACGCGCGTCTTTCTTGACCCTCTTGGCATCGATGTCCCCGCTGGGATGCTCGAGCTCTACACCGAAAAGTACTGGCAGCAGGACATGATCGTCGCCCACCGCAATCTTACGCGCTCGACGGTGCTGCGCGAGTCCGATCAGCTCAGCCCTGGCGATATCGACAGCAGTTATATGAAGGATTATCTTGGCGGCCGCCCCGTCGTCAACGTCAGTTTCTTTAATGACGAGGGCTTTTTGGGATCGCTCAATCTTAATCGCAAGAAAGAAGAGGGCGACTTTAGCGATCGCGAAGTTCAAATCCTTGAGCTCATCGAACCACACCTCACGAACCGACTATCAAAATGGCGTGTGCGCGCCGACCGCAGCTCGTCTGAAATCGTATTTGCTCACGACTACGACGTCTCAGCGCGCGAAATCGATGTGTGTCGTTGCGTGTTATCGGGCATGGACAACGCGGCCATCGCCGAAGAGCTCTCCATCAGCACTGGCACCGTTAAAAAGCATCTGGAGAACATCTTTCGAAAAACACAGGTCAACAGCCGCGTTGGGCTCATGGCGCTCCTTCAGCAGTACACGGCGCTCAAGCAGTAAGACCGTTCTCGCCCGCGAACCCGCTCACGCCCTATAAAACACGTTGTCGGCAAAGAAGTCGGTCGGCGGCTCCATGCAGGCGATCTCGCCATCAAACATCATGGCGATGTCGTCGGCTACCTGCTCGGCAAAATCCAGGTCGTGCGTTGCCATGATGACGGTGCCGCCAGCCTTCGCATGGTCACGCAGGGCGCGAGCGATGATGCGGCGGCTCTCCAGGTCCAAGCCCTTCGTGGGCTCGTCAAGCAGCAGCAGCTCGGGGCCAATCAGCAGCAGCTTTGCCAGCGCGAGCAGCTGGCGCTGTCCGCCCGAGAGGTCGTAGGGGTGACGCGTCTCCAGGCCGTCCAATCCCAGTTGCGCCGCACGCTCCCGCGCCAAGTTCTCGTCATATCCGCAGGTCGAGGCCCATTCCATCAGCTCATCGTGAACCGTCTCGGCAACCAGCAATGCTTTGGGGTTCTGAGGCAGCAGCGCCGCCGAGGCCGCTCCGCGCACCATGCGGCCGCGCTGCAGCTTGGCGGTCTTCGCCAGCACCGAGAGCATCGTCGACTTACCGCATCCGTTGCCGCCCACGACCGCATGCACCGCACCGGCCGAAAACGCCACGTCGAGCCCGCGCAGCACCCAACCGCCCGCGCGATCGTAGCGAAACCAGCTCCCTGCCAGGGTGGTAGCCGACCCGCCGTGCATTTTTTGGAGTATTCTGCTCCCATCCGTGCGCGGGAAGGCTTCCGAGCCGTTCTCGAGCGACGTTTGCGCCACAAATTCGGACGATTTGTCCAATTCCGAACTTTTTTTCGCGCTCGATACGTCCCCGGGCGGCTCCAGAGAGCCCAAATTGTCCTCACGCCTGCTGAATACTCCGTTTTTTGCACATCGGACGGCACCCCACCCCAACATGTCGTCGGAAAACAACGATTCTCGGCGTCCCAAAGAAGCCATATCCGCCACCTCGCGCACGCGACCGTCCTCAATCCGGTACGCACACGTCGCATACTCGAGCATTGGACGCGGTTGATGCGTAGCCACAACAACCGTGCAGCCCAACTCACGGTTCACGCGAAACAGCGCGTGCAGAAAATTCTTCTCGGCAACGGGATCGAGCTGAGACGTGGGCTCGTCGAGTAGCAGCACACGCGGACGCAGCGCCAGGACGGCGGCAAGCGACAGCAGCTGCTTGCGGCCGCCCGAAAGCGTATCGGTATCGCGATGAAGCCAGTCCTCCAGACCAAAGAAATAGCTGGTCTCAGCTACGCGACGGCGCATCTCATCACGTGCTAGCCCCAAGTTTTCCAGGCCAAACGCCATCTCGTGCCACACGGTTTCGCACACGATCTGGTTCTCGGGATCCTGGAACACATAGCCCACGCGCTCCGCCGATGCCCGCACGTCCATGTCGGCAACGTTCTCGCCCAGCACGCGCGCATCACCAGTGCGCTCGCCCGCCGGCGCGATCTCGGGCTTGAGCAGCGACAGCAGCGTCGACTTGCCCGAACCGGTACCGCCAACAAGCAGCGCAAATGCACCTTGGGGAACACGCCAATCAAGCCCCTCGAGCACCGGTGCCTCGGCCCCGGGATAGGCAAAACTAAGGCTCCGCACCTCAATCGCCAGCATATCCGGGTCGCACGCCGCGCCCGACACCGGGCCCCTATCCAACCGAGCCATCAGCCAAACCTCTTCTCATCAATCGCGTGCAACGCGCAAGGCAGCATCATCCAGGCAGCGTACACGACATAGCCCAGCCACGGCGCCGGAACCGAGAGCTGCGGATAAAACGAATACTGCGTCGTCGCGGTCCACGCCACCGCCACCGCGACAGCACCAAACAGTGCGAGCCCGGCCAGCGCGGCAACGTCGCTGCGCCCCAGTCGATACCGCGCATACGTCGTACGACGCGTCGCGGCACCCCACCCGCGCGAGCGCGTCGCGTCCGCGCGCTCCAGCGAATCTTCCATGCCCCAGCCCATCAACACGCTCGACGCCCGCAGGCGCGAGCGTACGGGGTCGGCCGGCGCGCGGCCCGGCACATCAATCGCATCCTGCACCGCCAGCACCGTACGACCGCGGCGTAAAAACTGCGGGATAAGCCTCATGCACATCGAGATCATGAGCGCAATCACCGGCGCGGCATTGCCCAGCAGCGCGAGTACCTTGTCGTATTCGAGCATCGATGCCGCCGCCTCAAACCACAGTATGCTCGCCACAAACAGCCCGCCCATGCACAGGCCGTATACCATGCTCTCCAGATACACCGCGCGCATGCCAATACGGAACAGCTCCGTCGAGCCCGAGGCGCTAAACAGCGGATTGAGCACCGCAACGATCAAAATTACCGGCAGCTGCCAGCGGAGCGCGCCCAGCGTGCGGGCAGCCCCACGCGTCGCAAATCCATACGCCAGCCCGCCCGCAAGTGACAGCGCAATCAGCACCGGCTGCATCGAGAACATAGTGAGCCCCAGCGTCAGCACTATATAGAGTGCCGGCACAGCCGGATGAGACATCGAGAATGCCGCGACGGGCTCGCCGCCAAACCCCTCTCGTATGTTGTCCACGGGTACCCCCGTCCCCTCGCTCAAACGACAGCTCCACAGCACCGCCAACGCCGCACACAAGCAGTGCAAACGCCACGCCGGCGGCGCAAGCCTCAACCGCCGCAAACCAATCGTTACGCGCTCGTCATATGCCTGCGGTATCATATTGCGCCGTGTATCGTTTCAAAACACACGTCTCTATAACGTAACAGGAGATCACATGGACGCAACCGCAATTATCCTCGCCGCCGGCGAGGGCACCCGCATGAAGTCGAACCACTGCAAGGTTTCGCACAAGATCCTGGGCAAGCCCATGGTCCAGTGGATCGTCGACGCCACCATCAAGGCCGGCTGCAGCCGCGTCGTGGTCGTCATCGGCAGCCACGCCGACGAGATGCGCGCCCTTATCGACGGCGCCTATGCCAACAGCGCCACCAAGGTCGAGTGCGTCGAGCAGACCGAGCGCCTGGGCACCGGCCACGCCGTGAAGGTCGCGCTCGAGGCCTGCGGCATCACCGAGGGCCCGGTCGTCGTGCTCAACGGCGATCTGCCGCTCATCACCGCCGACACCGTCGCCAAGTTCGCGCAGACCGTCGCTACCGGCGAGCTCGCCTGCACCGTCATGACCATGACCCCGCCCGACCCCTTCGGCTACGGCCGCATCAAGCTGGGCGCCGACAGCCAGATCGAGCGCATCATCGAGCAGAAGGACTGCACGCCCGAGCAGGCCGCCACGCTGCTCGAGTGCAACGCCGGCTGCTACGCCTTCGACGGCGCGCAGCTCGCCGCCCACATTGACGAGATCGGCAACGACAACGCGCAGTCCGAGTACTATCTGCCCGACATGCTCGAGATCCTCAAAGGCCACGGCCAGGCGGTCTCCATCTTCCACTGCGACGACTACCGCGACGGCCTGGGCGTCAACAGCCGCATCCAGCTCGCACAGCTTACCGCCATTGCGCGGGGCCGCATCAACGAGCACTGGATGGCCGAGGGTGTTACCTTCATCGATCCCACGCAGGCCTGGATCGGCCCCGATGCCACCATCGGCCGCGATACCGTCGTGTGGCCGCAGACGCACCTGATCGGCCACGTCACCGTGGGCGAGGAGTGCCAGCTCGGCCCCAACAGCCGCCTCACCGACACCACCGTCGGCAGCGGCTGCACCATCGATGAGACCATCGCCATCGAGGCCGTCATCGAAAACGGCGTCGACTGCGGCCCGCGCGCCTACCTGCGCCCGGGCACCCACATGCTCGACGGCTCCAAGGCCGGCACGCACGTGGAGATCAAGAAGTCCACGATCGGCGAGGGCTCCAAGGTGCCGCACCTGTCCTACATCGGCGACACCACCATGGGCTCCGGCGTCAACGTGGGCGCGGGCTCCATCACCTGCAACTACGACGGCGTTCACAAGCACAAGACCGTCATCGGCAAGGATGCCTTCATCGGTTCCGACACCATGATGGTCGCACCCGCCCAGATCGGCGACGGCGCGCTCGTTGCCGCCGGCTCCGTCATCACCGAGCCGGTCCCGGCCGACGCACTCGGCCTGGGCCGCGCCCGTCAGGTAAATATTGAGGGCTGGGCCGCCGATTACCGCCGCCGCCTGCACGAGGACGACGAGGTATAACGTTTTATCAAGCATCTAAGGAGCTGTTCCCATGGGGACGGCTCCTTTTTCTATGCTGACCTGCGCGGCCAGATGAGTGGTCGGTTCGTGTCCGTTGACGGTAAAGACGTTATCAAGACCCGATTAACCCCGCCGCGCGGTTACAATGCAAAAAGGCATCTATATGGCATTCGATGTATAAAGGAGAAGGGTAATGCCGATTAATGATCCCGAGAAGTCGGAGAATATGCGCAAGTCCATTCGCGTGTATTCCGGTTCCTCCAACCGTCCCCTCGCTCAGAAGATCGCTGAGTACCTTGGGGTCGAGCTTTCGGGCCTTACGCTAAAGCAGTTCGCCAATGGTGAGATTTACGCCCGCTACGACGAGACCGTCCGCGGCGCCGACGTCTTCCTGATTCAGTCCGTGGCCGGCGGCAACGTCAACGACATGCTCATGGAGCTGCTCATCGCCACCGACGCTGCCAAGCGCGCATCCGCCCGCTCCATCACCGCCGTCATCACCCACTACGGCTATGCCCGCCAGGACCGCAAGGCCGGCCCGCGCGAGCCCATCACCGCCCGCCTCGTCGCCAACCTGCTCGAGCGCGCCGGCGTCAACCGCATCATCACCCTCGACCTGCACCAGGGCCAGATCCAGGGCTTCTTCGATATCCCGGTTAACCACCTGTCCGCACTGCCGCTGTTTGGCCAGTACTACAACGACATGCACTTCGACACCGACAACCTGGTTGTCGTCTCCCCCGACGTGGGTCGCGCCAAGGCCGCCAAGAAGCTGTCCGACATGCTCGGCTGCGACCTGGCCATCGCCCACAAGGGCCGTCCGCGCCACAACGCCGCCGAGGTCATGGGCATCATCGGTGACATCAAGGGCAAGACCTGCATCATCAACGACGACATGATCGACACCGCTGGCACCCTGTGCGCCAACGTCAAGGAGCTCAAGGCTATGGGCGCCGGCGACATCTACGTCTGCGCCACCCACGGCATCTTCTCCGGTCCGGCCATCGAGCGCCTGAACGATGCCCCCATCGTCGAGTGCGTCGTCACCGACGCCATCCCCGTCGAGGTCGGCGGCAAGATCAAGACCATCTCGGTCGCCGAGGAGTTCGCTCAGGCCATCTCCGCCGTTTACCACGAGGAGCCCGTCTCCACGCTCGTCGGCGGCGACTTCGCGCTGTAGTCGCATCGTCCTTGCAACCCGGCGCATCGCCGCCGGAACAGAAGAAACCCCCGCGCTCCCCCTTGCTTCGCAAAGGTCGCGCGGGGGTTTCTTCTGTTCCGGCGGCTCGCTCTGCCGCGGCCGCGCTTTTGTCTGGTGGGATTTCGCTGAAACGAAGTCTCGCCTTCGGCGGGCGTGGTAGCCTTTGTCGTTGAACGAACTACTTATGTAACGAAAGGAAGCCTATGGCAGCTGCACAGCCGCTTAAGATTCGCATGGTTGCCGGACTCGGCAACCCGGGTGAGGAATATGCCGAGACCCGCCACAACGCCGGCTTTAAGGCGATCGATGAGCTGGCCCGTCAGGCCGGCGTCACGTACTGGAAAAACCAGGCCGGCGCCGAGGTCGCGCTCATCAATATCAACGATGCCGAGGAAGAGGGCGGCAAGCGCCAGATTGTGCTGGTCAAGCCGCAGTCATACATGAACACCTCGGGCGGCCCCATCTCCAAGCTCTGCCGCGAGTACAAAATCAAGGCCGAGGAGCTGCTCGTAATCCACGACGAGCTCGATATTCCCGCCGGCGATGTGCGTGTTAAGGTGGGCGGCGGCCACGCCGGCCACAACGGCCTGCGCTCCATCATCGACAAGATGGGCAGCCGCGACTTCAGCCGCATCCGCACCGGTATCGGCAACCCTCCCGGCAAGATGGCTGTCGCCGACTACGTGCTCAAGCAGCTGCGCGCCCGCGAGGCCGAGGACTTCCAGGACACCTGCGCCCGCGCCGCAGACGCCGCCGGCCTGGCAATCGTGCACGGCGTGATCTATGCCCGCGACCACGTCAACGGCTCCGCCTCCGCCAACGGCAAGCACTAAAACCTACCATTTAGGGACAGGTTTATTTCGGCAGGTTTTATCTGCGTAAACGCCGCAGTCGGCACATCGCAATAAACACGCTGCCACCATACATGCATAACGCCCCAAAGGGGGCCGGCCTCACCGATGCGCGAGGCCGGCCCCCTTTGCCGTTTTGCCTGATAAAACCTGCCAAAATAAACCTCTCCCCCTTTGGTAGGCCGAAGTGGATAAACCCTTTTCCCGACCGCCGAAGACACACGTAAGCGACATGTCCATGAGGGTATAATTTGCACCGTATGTCTGCACAACGCCTGTGCGCGTACGGTTTTATTCGGGCTACCGTCCATTTCCGTGGAGGCACGGTTCGGCGGCCCTAACAAGAGAGGGGTTCTATGTATAAGATCCTGGAGAAGACGCAGTTCTCGGAGAAGGTGTTCAAGTTCCGCATCGAGGCGCCTGCAATCGCCAAGCATGCGCACGCTGGACAGTTCCTCATGGTTCGCGCCAACGAGACGGGCGAACGTGTCCCGTTTACCCTGGCCGGCTGGAACGGTGACGAGGGCTGGGTCGAGTTCATCTTCATGGTGATCGGCAAGACCACCGAGATGCTTTCCACCTACGAGGCCGGCGAGTCGCTGCGCGACGTCGTGGGCCCGCTGGGCGTTCCCACCGAGATGGCTGAGGGCCCCTGCGCCGTCATTGGCGGCGGCGTCGGCCTGGCAATTGCCTTCCCGGTCGCCAAGCACCTGGTCGAGACCGGCCACGAGGTGCACGCCATCATGGGCGCCCGCACCAAGGACCTCCTGCTCATGGAGGACCAGTTCCGCGAGCTCCTCGACGAGGACCACATCCACATCACCACTGACGACGGCTCCTATGGCGAGCAGGGCGTTGTCACCGCTCCGCTGGAGCGCCTGCTGCAGGACAAGGCCGTGAGCCAGGTCTTCTGCGTCGGCCCCGTTCCGATGATGAAGTTCTCGACCCTCACCGCCCAGAAGTACGACACCCCCATCACCGCGTCGCTCAACCCCATCATGGTTGACGGCACCGGTATGTGCGGCTGCTGCCGCGTCGAGGTGGGCGGCGTGACCAAGTTCGCTTGCGTCGACGGCCCCGACTTCGATGCCACCCTGGTCGACTGGGATGACCTTCGTGCCCGCCAGGCCGCTTACCGTTCCGAAGAGGGCGCGTCCCTCAAGGCCTATGAGGAAAAGAGCTGCGCATGCCACTAGTTAACGGTCGTTTCGTTGCCGATATGAAGTCGCCCCGCACCCCCGATAACGAGGAGCCGGCTGCCGAGCGCGCCTGCGACTTCCGCCCCGTCGACAAGGGCTTCACCGAGGAGATGGCGCTGGCCGAGGCCGAGCGCTGTCTCAACTGCAAGAAGCCGTTCTGTGTTGAGGGCTGCCCCGTCAACATCAACATTCCCCGCTTTATCGAGCAGATCCGCGCGAAGGACTTCGGCGGCGCTCTCGATACCATCCGCGAGGACTCCATGCTTCCCGCCATCTGCGGTCGCGTCTGCCCGCAGGAGAACCAGTGCGAGGGCAAGTGCATCCGTGGTAAGAAGTCCGAGCCCGTGGCCATCGGCCAGCTCGAGCGCTTCCTGGGTGACCGCCCCGAGCTCGCCTCCACGCCCAAGATGGCCCCCAAGAACGGCAAGAAGGTCGCCGTCGTGGGCTCTGGCCCGTCCGGCATCACCTGCGCCGGCGAGCTCGCCCGTAACGGCTTTGACGTCACCGTCTTTGAGGCCTTCTTTACCGGCGGCGGCGTGCTGGTCTACGGCATCCCCGAGTTCCGTCTGCCCAAGGCGGTCGTCAAGCGCGAGATTGACGGCCTGGAGGACATGGGCGTCAAGTTTGAGTACAACTCCGTCGTGGGCAACATGGCCACGGCCGAGGAGCTGTTCGAGCAGGGCTTCGACGCCATCTACGTGGCGACCGGCGCTGGCCTGCCCAAGTTCCTCAACATCCCCGGCGAGAACCTGCCCAACGTCTTCTTCGCCAACGAGTACCTCACCCGCGTGAACCTGATGAAGGCCAACAAGTTCCCCGAGTACGACACCCCCACCAAGCACGGCAAGAACGTCGTCGTCTTTGGTGGCGGCAACGTGGCTATGGACGCCGTCCGTACCGCCAAGCGCCTGGGCGCCGAGCACGCCATCATCGCCTACCGTCGTACCGAGGACGAGATGCCCTGCCGTCGCGCCGAGCTGCACCATGCTAAGGCCGAGGGCGTCGAGGTTCTGCCGCTCGTCTCCCCGCTCGAGTTTGTCGCTGGCGAGGACGGCTCCGTGTGCGCCGTCAAGGTCCAGAAGATGGAGCTCGGCGAGCCCGACGAGTCCGGCCGCCGTCGCCCGGTGCCCATCGAGGGCGCCATCGAGGAGATTCCCTGCGACGTCGCGATCTCGGCTATCGGCACCAACGCCAACCCCTTCGCAAAGAAGATCGGCGGCAAGATGGAGCTCAACAAGTGGGGCTACATCGTTGCCGACGAGGAGACCGGCCAGACCACCGATCCCCGCATCTGGGCCGGCGGCGACATCGTCACCGGTGCCGCTACGGTCATTCTGGCGATGGGCGCCGGCAAGAAGGCCGCCGCTTCCATCACCAAGAGCCTGCTGGGCGAGTAATCACCTGCAGTGCTAGCCATCAAACGGCAAAGTCCCCGTCGAGCACACGCCCGGCGGGGACTTTTTTATGCCGGCCGCCCAAACCACCACGATGGGGCAGGCACCTTTGTGGTGGTTTGGGACTTGCCCGGTCGTTTTGTCTCAATCTGTAACAGCTGGAGTCCGTTGAGCCCTGCAGTTGTTACAGATTGAGATATTGTGCCGGCCGGCCACGCTGCATCTCAATCTGTAACAGTTAGAGACCAAATATGCCGCCTGGTGTTACAGATCAAGACGTTGGGCTGACGGCCGAACGGTTCATCTCAATCTGTAACAGTTAGAGCCATTTTCGCTGGCTTGGTGTTACAGATCGAGACTATGCAAAAGCCGAGGATAGGCACTGCCGCCAAGGCCTTCCCCTCAGCCTAAAACAAAAACCACCACAAAGGTGCCTGTCCCCTTTGTGGTGGTTTTGGTCGGCTAGCCTTCGAGCTGCGCCACTTTATAGCGGTAGGCTGCGGCGATGACGTCTTTACAGCCCTCGCGGCCCAACTTGGCGCGGTTGACGACGATGTCCTTGCCGCTCGTCATCTTCCACTTTCCGGCGCTGTAGCGCTTGTAGAACGCCTCGCGCGCCTTCTGCTGCTGCTTGACCAGCTTGGCGCCCTTCTTTTTGTTAAGGCCGCGCTTCTTGCGCACGATCTCGACGCGGTCCTCAAAGGGTGCGGTCACCAACACGGCAATGTGGTTGGGGTTGTTGTGAAGCAGATAATCGGACAGGCGGCCTTCGATAATGCAACTCTCGGTCTCGCCCAGGTCCAAAATCACCTGGCTCATCTTTTGGAACAACTTGTCCGAGTACGAGCGCGCGTCGTAGCGGTCGGGCAGAAACGCCATGTTCTCCACAGCCAGACGCTCGTCGTAGGCGGCCATCTTATCGAGCGACTCGCCCGCACGCAGCGACGCGCGCACCAGCAGCTCGTTGTCGTACAGAGGAATCCCCAACTCGTTGGCGAGGATGCGTCCGATCTCGTGGCCCTCGGCACCAAAGTCGCGCGCGATGGTAATGACCACAGGACTCTTCTTGTTCTCCAGATCGCTCATCGCGATTCCTTTCTAACAAATGAGAAAAGGCAATTCCTGATTCCCATTTTGTCACTTACGACCGTCCTGGTTTCCCAAGTGCGGCAGATTGCCCCGAAAGAGGAGCGCCGCGTACTAAATGTACGCAAGCGACGATTGAGGGGCAAGGTGCCGTGCTTGGGGAAGCAGGACTATGCGGCCACGATGCGGCGTTGATATGCCCTCACCAACAACGAGATACCAAAGTTGAGCATAAAGTACATCGCAAACACCAGGCCGTAGAGCATAAGTACCTGCGACAGATCAATCGCGTGGGCCATCACGACGTTTGCCGTGTACATGAGCTCGGCCACGTTAATGCCCGAAAGATACGAGCTGTCCTTAATGACGGTCGTGCATTGGCTAAACAGCGCCGGAATGATCGTCTTAAACGTCTGCGGCAGAATGATGTAGCGCATGGTGGCAAAAAAGCCGAAGCCTTGGCTCTGCGCTGCCTCAAACTGGCCGCGCGGAATCGAGTTGAGGCCGCCGCGCACAATCTCGGCCATAACAGCGCTGGTAAACAGCGTAAAGGCGATGGTCGAAATCACAATGTCCAAGCCCTGCACCGTAAAGTAGATAAACAGGATCCACAGCAGGTTCGGCGTGCAACGGAACAGCTCGATATAGGCACTCACCAAAATACGGAACGGGCGGGGCGCATAGCTTTTAACAAGCGCCAGCACCGTGCCAAAGATGAGCGAGAAAAAGATCGACAGCGCCGAGATCTCGATCGTCTTAACAAAGCCGCCCCAAATGTAGAGCAGGTTGGTCGCGTTGAAGATTTCCATGCGCTAGGCCTCCTCTACGTTGTCGAGCCCCAGCTCGGCGAGGCTCACGCCGCGCGGACGCTCCTTGGAGCGGCGCTCGAGCCACTGCACCAGCATGGCGAGCGGAAAGCAGATGATGAAGTACATAAGGCAGCAGACGATGTATCCCTGCAGGTAACCGTACAGACTCACAAAGTTGTCGGAACGGTACATAAGGTCGCCGCCGGCCACAAGCGCCAGCACCGACGTGTTCTTGACTAGGTTGAGTGCCTGGTTGCACAGCGGCGGCAGAATGATCTTGAATGTCTGGGGCAGCACGATGTACCAGTACGCCTGCGCACGGGTGAAGCCCTGGCTCTGCGCCGCCTCCATCTGACCGCGCGGAACCGCCTCGATACCGGTGCGGATGACCTCCGAGATGTAGGCCGCGTGATACAGGCCCACGCCCAAGAAGCCCAGCACGAACGGCGCGATGCGCACCGGCTGGTCGGCACCGGTTATGGCCTGCAAAAACTGCGGACCAGCCATGTACATAAAGAGCACCTGCACGGGCAACGGGGTGTTCTGGTAAAACTCCACGTATACGCGGCTTATGGCGCGCAGCACGCGCGAACGGGTGGTAGAGAACACACCCAGCAGCGTGCCCAGCACCAGCGACAGCAGCAGACCGGCAACGACCACCTGTAGCGTCACGCCAAAGCCCTCCCAGAAGGGCCCCATGTTTTGAAATGTCGTCGACCAACGGTCGGCGTCAAATAATCCTTCGAGCATTTGATTCCTTCCTTGGACGATGCGCCTATACAAGACCCCAGGTCTTGACCTCTTGGTCGAGCCAGCCGTCGGCCAGACGATCGCAAATCACCTGATCGACCACGGCCGAAAGGTCGCAGCCCTTCTTGGTCGCCACGCCGTAGCCCTGCTCGCCAAACTTGACCTCGGGCTGCAACAGCTCAACGGTCTCGTTCATGTAACCGGCCAGCGTGGAGCGGTCCATGGCAAAGACGTCGATATTGCCGGCGTCGAGCGAGCTCTTGATGATGGGGTAGCCGCTAAAGGCCCTAAACTCGGGCTTGCAGCTAAAGCCGTTGTCCTTGATCATCTGCTCGATCAGGCCCTGCGTGGTGGCACCCTGGCTCACGCCGATGACCTTGCCGTCCAGGTCCTCAATCGAGGTAAAGCCCGAACGCTTCTTGACCATGAGTCCCACGTAGTCGGTGCGGTACGGCGTCGAGAAATCCCAGCTCTTCTTGCGCTCGTCGGTGATGGTGTAGGTCGCTGCGACCACGTCGAGTTGGCCGTTATCGATCAGCGGGCCGCGTGTCTTGGGCGTTACGTCGGTAAACTCGACAAGCTCCTGGGCACGGGCTTCCTTGTAGCTCACGCCAAAGACAGCGGCGGCGATCTGGTAGCACAAATCGACTTCCATGCCCTCAAAGCGGCCTTTGGCGGTGTCGTAATAGCCGTAGCCGGGAACATCTTTCTTGACGCCGGCATTCAGATGGCCGCGCGACTTGATGGCCGCAAGCTTGGATCCCTTGTCGGAACCCTCGCCGCTGGTGGAGTTGCCGCAACCGGTGAGCGCGGTCCCCGTCAGCGCGAGCATGCCGGCGCCCGCCAGCTGCAAAAAGTGACGGCGCGACACGGCCGCCCTCGTCATATCCGTCATGTCCATCACCGCGCCTAGTGCAGAATCTTGGACAGGAACTCGCGGCAGCGCGGGTTCTCGGGGTTATCGAAGAAGTGCTCGGGCGTGCCCTCCTCCAGGATGCGGCCGTCCTCCATAAAGATGACGCGGTCGGCCACCTGGCGCGCAAAGCCCATCTCGTGCGTCACGCAGATCATGGTGATGTCCTCCTGCGCGAGCTCAATCATAACGTCCAGAACCTCCTGGACCATCTCGGGGTCGAGCGCCGAGGTCGGCTCGTCAAACAGGATGATGGGCTGCTTGGTGCACAGGGCACGGGCGATGGCGATGCGCTGCTGCTGACCGCCCGAGAGGTTCTGCGGATACTCGCCGGCCTTATGCGCCATGCCGACGCGCTTGAGCGCGGCGACGGCGATCTCGGTCGCCTCCTCCTTGCTCTTCTTTTGCAGCTTGATGGGCGCGAGCGTCAGATTGCCCAGCACCGTCATGTTGGGATACAGGTTGAACTGCTGAAACACCATGGAGCTATATTTGCGAGCCATTTCCAGGTGATTCTTCTTAGTGAGCGGCGTACCGTCGATGATGACCTCGCCCGACGTGGGCTCCTCAAGATAATCGACACAGCGGATGAGCGTCGACTTACCCGAGCCGGAAGGCCCGATCATTACGAGCTTCTCGCCGCGCTTGACGGTGAGGTTGATATCTTTGAGCACATGCAGGTCGCCAAAGTACTTGTTGAGATGCTTGATCTCGATCATGTCTGCCATGAATGTCCCTTCCCTGCGTTTACACGAGTTGAACTATTGTACGGAAAGAACCACGTTTCCGCAGCCCACACTACATTCCCGTAAAGAACCCGCAATCTTCCACCCACTCATTGGGCACTCATTTAAGTCTGTCCCCAGTGAGCGCCCAACCGCCCTTGTTGAGCATAAGCCAGCGAAAACCCGTACACGCGAGCAAGGTGACGTGAAATGAAAGGGCGCAGACCTTATGGTCGCGCCCTTGAAATTGAACGTCAGATTGCCGCGTGTACGGGTTTGCAGCGTCGAGCCGTTACGCGGTTTGGTAAAACCGCGTAACAAATTACGCGAGTTTGGCTCCGACGATCTTTGCCGCGGCCGGCTTATCGAAGTTGCCGCCAGTGGCCTTGCCGAGTGCACCCATAACCTGGCCCATCTGCTTCTTGGACGTGGCGCCCAGCTCGGCGATGACCTGCTCGATCAGAGCCTCGAGCTCCTCGCCCGAAACCTGCGCGGGCAGCAGGCTCTCCAGAATCTTGACCTGCTCGGTCAGGTTGTCGGTACGCTCCTGGTCGGTGCCGGCCTTGATGGACATCTCCAGTGTCTCGCTCGTCTGCTTGATCAGACGCTTGATCATGCTGTTGACGTCTTCCTCGGTCACATCGCGGCGCTCATTGACCTCGATATTCTTCACCTCGGCCTTAACCTGGCGAATGATGGACAGGCGAACCTTGTCCTTGGCCTTCATGGCCGCGATCATTTCCTTCTGCAGCTCTTCGTTGGTCATCTGCAAATCCTCTCTAATAGCGTGGGCGGCACTCGCGCGAGCACCGCCCCATGATTACTCAGTCGTCGACGAATCGTCGGTCGAACTCTTGGTGATGCCCTTCAGACTCACGTTATAGGGTACGTCCTTGGGCATGGGGTTGACGGTAATGTCGGCGTCCTTCTTGTACTGCTCCAGCCACTCACTGTACGCGGTACTGGCCGCCTGCGTCTTCACCACGTTGGAGACGTACTTCTTGATGGCCTTGGGCACCTGGTTGATGTCATCAACCTGATTATCGACATGGAAGTAGTCGGTGCACTTGATGATGTGGTAGCCATAGGTCGACTCGATGACTTCGCTCACGTCGCCCTTGTTGAGCCCCTCGAGCGCCGTCTGGTAGCTGTCGACAAAGGTGGTGAGCTTATCCCAGCCCACATCGCCCTTCTTCTCCTTGGAACCGGTGTCCTCGGAGTACTGCTCAACGGCGTCCTCAAAGCTCAGCTCACCGGAGTTGATCTTGTCCAGGCACTCCTGCGCCTTGGCCTTGGCGGCAGCCTTGTCCTCATCGGAAGCGTCGGAATCAACCTTGATCAGGATGTTCGACGAGCGACGGGCGTCGTTGTAGCTGGACAGGTTTTCGTTGATGTAATCGACAATCTCGCTGTCCTTGGGTTTGCTCGTGGGCGCGACGGCATCCTTGAGTTTCTGCTGCGCCAGACTCTCCTTGAGCGAATCCTTGTAGGTATCCTCGGTATAGCCGTAGGTCTTGAGGGTCTTCTTAAAGGCCTTGGCACCGCCCGCGCTCTTGCACGCGTCCTTCCAAGCCTTCTCGACCTCCTCGTCCGACACCGTCACGCCGTTCTCCTTCTGTGCCTGTTGAAGCAGAATCTGCTGCGTGTAGGAGTCGATGAGTTGCTTGCGATACTTCTTGGGCGTGAGGTCGTTGTCGACCAGATACTGCGCCCAGTCCTTGTCCTTGGTGTAGCCGTAGGACGTGCGCATGCTCATGATCTGCTTGGTCACGGTGTCCTCGGTGAGGTTGGTGCCGTTGATAGTAGCAGCAACACCGCCGGTCAGCTTGTAGCCCGAGGTGTCCTCGGCCTGCGACATAAGGCCGGAGCACGCCATCGCCGAGACGGAAAGCAGCATCGCCAGCACGCCGATGACCACCAGAACGATCTTGACGGTCTTGGACACGCGGGTCTTGCGCTGCTTCTTGCGAGAGTTGGAGGCGGCGCGAGCCTGCTGCTCGGGCGTCGGCTCGAGTGCGGGGTTCTTTTTCTTATTTGCCATAGTTGGCCTTTCGCATAACGAATCGAACAAACGCCATTGTGTCACAACGCAGCCCCCGCGGCACGCTTGGTGCATTGGGGACAGGTTAATCTGCACCATTTTGGTGCAAAGGGGACAGCTCTGGCAGCCGGCAGTTAGGGACGTTCCTTTTCTGCCGGCAGTTAGGGACAGTCCCCAAGTGCCGGCACATAAGGAACGTCCCTAGGTGCCGGCTTAGCCCCACCTTAGAAGTGGCGGCGGATGGCGTCGACCATGCCCTGCGGCGTGGTCTGGCCGAGCACGTCGGCTGCGGCATCGGCGTCCATAAAGATGTTCATGAGCGCCTGCAGAGCCTCGACCTGGCCGCCCGGCTCGGCGATGCCCAGATTGATGACGATCTGCGCCGGCACCGGAGCGCCCATGCCAGCCATAGCGTTAAATGTCACGGGCGCGGAGGGCTTCACCACCGCGATATAGGGCTTGGCCACAAACCCCGGATCGGTATGCGGAATGGCAATGTTTGCCGCCGGCATGGCAAGACCCGTGGGATAGGCATCCTCGCGCGTGCGAACGGCGTCGAGCCAACCGTCGGCAATGTAGCCGCGCGGAGCAAGCTCACTCTCGAGTTGCGCAAACACCTCACCCGGCGTCGCACACTCCCAATCAAAAAACACCAGCTCAGGCGTAAACAGCGCTTCGTTATCCGCCATGCGCTCACCTCTCTCACCTAGTCATTCAGGAACGTCCCCGATGACTACCCAAAACAAAAGGTGGCCACGCGCGCCTTGGCGCCAATGACCACCCTGACCACTCAACTAAATTGTACTGTGCGCCGCTAGACGCGGGGCGCATCAATTGCGACCTTGCCGCTCTCCAGCACGTGGACGCGGCCGTCGGCGAGCATTTGCACGACCTCGGGATACAGCACGTGCTCAATCGCGTGGATGTGCTCCTCGAGCGCGTCGACATCCCAGCCCTCCTCGACAGCCAGCGCACGCTGGGCGATGATGGGACCGTTGTCGTAGACCTCGTTGGCAAAATGCACGGTCACGCCAGTTACCTTGACGCCGCGCGCAAAGGCATCGTCAATCGCATGCGCACCGGTAAAGCTCGGCAGCAGCGCCGGATGCAAGTTGACCACGCGGTTGGGAAACGCCGCCAGCAGCGGTGTGTGCACCATGCGCATATAGCCGGCCATCACCACGTACTCGCAGCCGCGCTCGAGCAGCTCGTGCGCGATGATCTCGTCGGCGGCAATAGGGTCGGCATAGACATCCTTGGACAGCGTGAGCGTCTGGATGCCCGCGCGCTCAGCGCGCTGCAAACCCTTAGCCGAAGGACGGCTCGACACCACAAGCTCAATCGAGGCGTTGAGCTTACCGGCGGCGATCAGATCGGTCAGCGCCTGCAGGTTGGTACCCGAACCGCTGATGAGCACACCGATCTTGAGCGGCTCGACCGTATCGGTGCCGGTCGGACGGGTGTAGGGCACAAAGCCCAGGCCCTCACTAGCAGCCATCTGCTCGTTAGCGCTCATCGGAGTACACGACCTTACCGGAACCCTCGACGCACTCGCCCACGCGGAACGGCTTCTCGCCCAGCGCGACCAGGGCTTCGGTAACCGCGGCCTCGTCCTCGGGGGCGACGATCAGGCACAGGCCGACGCCCATGTTGAAGGTCTTGCATGCCTCGTTGGGCGCGAGCTCGGCCTGACGCGACACGTAGGTGATGACGGGCGGAACGTCCCAACCCATCTCGGCGCCGTTGCGGGTGACCACGGCGTCGACGTCGTCGGCGAGTGCACGGTTGAGGTTCTCGGTAATACCGCCGCCGGTGATGTGGGCGATAGCATGCACGTTGACGCCGCCGCGCAGCAGCTCCAGGATCGGCTTGACGTAGATGCGCGTGGGGGCCAACAGAGCGTCTGCCAGCGATGCACCGCCGAGCTCCTCGAGCGGACGGCTCAGCTCCTCGGCCTTAGCGGCGGCCTCGGGCGTGCCCGGCTTAATACCGTCGACGCCAATGACCTTACGCACGAGCGAGTAGCCGTTGGAGTGCACGCCGGTGGAAGGCAGGCCCAGGATCACATCGCCCGGGCGGACGTTTGCGGGGTCGAGCATCTTGGGACGGTCGACGACGCCCACGGTAAATCCGGCAAGGTCGTAGTCGGCAGGAGCCATGACGCCCGGGTGCTCGGCCATCTCACCGCCCACGAGCGCGCAGCCCGCGAGCTTGCAGCCGTCGGCCACACCCTTGATGATCTTTGCCATGTGCTCGGCCTCGATGTGACCGATGGCGACGTAGTCCAGGAAGAACAGCGGCTCGGCGCCCGAAGCCAGAATGTCGTTGACGCACATAGCGACCAGGTCCTGGCCCACCGTCTCGTGACGGTCCATGATCTGGGCGAGCACGAGCTTGGTGCCCACGCCGTCGGTACCGCTAATCAGGATCGGGTCTTCCATATCCTTAAGCGCGGCAGCCGAGAACAGGCCACCGAAGCCGCCGATGCCGCCGATAACCTCGGGGCGATTGGTGTCCTTGACCATCTGCTTAATCGCGTCGACGGCGCGGCCGCCCTCAGCGGTATCGACGCCGGCATCCTCATACGTCACATGCTTGCTGTCGCTCATCTGAGCCTTCCTCTCCCACTACCGTGGCGCCGCGCGGGCGCCAAACGGTGCTCATAGTTGTCCTCGATTCGGTGCATGCCATAACAGCACGCGCCGTCATATCAACAAAACAGCAGGTAAAACCTACCAAAATAAACCTGTCCCCATATGGCAGGTTTTATGCCTCGCCGTGCTCCTCTTCCCAGCTGCGGTCGTCGTATTTCTCGATCACGGCGTCGTCGTCAAAGTGCAGCGGCTTGTCCAGGTTGCGGGGCTTAAAGCCCTCCATAAACTTGTCGCGGCCAAAGCTCTCGGGAATCGCCACGGGGTAGCGGCCGGTAAAGCACGCATCGCAGTAACCGCCCTTGGGCATGACCTTAAGCAGGCCCTCGACCGAAAGGAAGGCCAGCGAATCGGCGCCGATATACTCGCAAATCTCGTCGACCGTCTTGTTGGCGCTGATAAGCTGCGACTGCACGTCGGTATCGATACCGTAGAAGCACGGCCAGATGACCTCGGGCGAGTTGATGCGGATATGAATCTCCTTGGCGCCGGCGTTGCGCAGCATCTTGACGAGCTGCACCATGGTGGTGCCGCGCACGATGGAGTCGTCGATGACGACCAGGCGCTTGCCCTCGATGTTGTCGCGCAGCGGGTTGAGTTTCATACGCACGCCCATGGCGCGCAACTCCTGCGTAGGCTCGATAAACGTACGGCCCACGTAGCGGTTCTTGATAAGGCCCTCGCCAAAGGGAATACCGCTCTCGTGCGAATACCCCTCCGCAGGCGGCAGGCCGGAGTCGGGCACGCCGATGACCAGGTCGGCCTCGACAGGCTCCTCATGTGCCAGCTGACGACCCATGTCGTAACGGCAGGCATAGACGCTCTTGCCGTTCATGATGGAGTCGGGGCGGGCAAAGTAGACCTGCTCAAAGATGCAGCTGGCGGGCTCTTCGGCTGCAGGCACGCCCTGCTCGGATACCAGGCCCTCGGCGCTGATGCGCAAGATCTCGCCGGGACGGACGTCACGGACGTACTCGGCACCCACGATGTCGAGTGCGCAGGTCTCGGAAGCAACGACCCAGCCGCCGGCGCGCGTGACACGGACGGCGGAGTCGACCGTCGCGGCGCCGTCCTGCGACGGCAGCTGCGAAACGGCTGCGGCATCGGCCTGGTCCAGACCCTCGTCCACCAGCTTGCCCAGCACGAGCGGGCGAATGCCGTGTGGATCGCGGAATGCGTAGAGCGCCTGCTCGTTGATGAGCGTCATGGCGTAGCCGCCGCGCACGAGCTCCATGGTCTTGCGAATACCCTCGCGCAGGTGGCCCGTACGCTGGGTAAAGTAGCCGATAAGCTTGGTCGCGACCTCGGAATCCGAATTGGAGAGGAACGGCACGCCCAGCTCGATCAGCTGACGGCGCAGCTCGTCGGTGTTGACGAGGGTGCCGTTGTGCGCGAGCGCGATAATGACGCTGTTGATGGTAGAGAGGTGCGGCTGAGAGGCTTCCCAGCTCTTGGCACCGGCGGTGCCATAGCGCACGTGGCCCACGGCCAGCTGGCCGGAGAGCGTCGACAGGTCGGCGTTGGAGAACACGCGGTCGAGCAGGCCCAGATCTTTGCGGACCATAACCGTGCCGCCGTCACCCACGGCGATTCCAGCCGATTCCTGGCCACGGTGCTGCAGCGCACGCAGGCCAAAGTACGTCAGTCGAGCCACGTCGCGATCGGGCGCCCATACGCCGAAAATGCCACATTCCTCATGCAGCTGGTCGGAGTCCGGATCATACGTCGACATGGTGTTCACCTGTCCCGCGGCACGCTCGGCCGCGCGGATGGTTTCTTGAGACATGGTATCCCCTCAGAGCCTCGTATTTTTGGCGTTACCCGCCTTATTATACGCACGGCGCGACGTGCTCCCCAGCGCATGAGCAGCGCTTTTTAAAAGCCCACCGAGCTAATAATCAGTTTTGTTGCCAAACATTTTATCGGTCTGTCCAGTGTAAGTGCCCGCGCCCCCAGATGGCCGCCGCGTCTGCCGTTGGGGATTACAAAGTTGCAATTGGGACGTTCGTCCTGTCTTTTGGCAGGTCGGCGGCGTATCCTTATAACCTACAACAAAGCGAGAAAGGTTCTGTATGGATCGAAACGAACTCGACCCTAGCGTCCCCAGCGCCACAGAGGTCAAGAAGATTCCCCTCATCATTAAGGTGTACGCCGTCCTGTGCATCCTTTCCGGCGTGGGCACGCTCCCGTCGGTCGCTGCCTTTATGTGGCAGGTCATCACGGCACTTGTTAACGGCAACGCCACCGAAAAGCTCGGCGACAACACGCTCGTCGCAGTCGGCCTTATCGTCGCCGGCATCATGCTCTCTGCGGCAAGTGCCGTCATCCTAATCATCTTTGGCCTGGACCTTATCAAAAACCAGCGCCGCAACGCCGCCCGCCTGTCCTACATCCTTATTGCATTCACCGTCGTCGAGCTTTTGGTCGACGTGATGCTCCAGGGTATCGGGCCCTTCTTGCTGCGCCCCGCTATTCAGCTCGGCATCCTCATCGCGCTTTCGGCCACCGTCGACCCCACGCTGCGTCAGGAGCGCGAGCTGCAGCGCCGCCTGCAGGAGATGCTCGACCGCGATGCCGCCGCCGAGGGCATGCTCGGCCGCGATGAGACCGGCGAGGGCTACATCAAGCTCAACTACTTCAACCTGTTCTGGGTATTCTTCGTCTGCTGCGTACTGGGACTTATCTTGGAGGACATCTGGCACATGACGGTCAACGACCCGGGCGTCTACCAGGACCGCGCCGGCATGCTGTTTGGCCCTTTCAGCCCCATCTACGGATTTGGCGCCGTGCTCATGACCATGGTGCTTAACCGCTTCTACAAAAAGAACCCCATCATCATTTTCCTGGTGAGCGCTGTGCTCGGCGCGAGCTTTGAGGTGTTCGTGGGCTGGTTTATGCAGACCGCGTTTGGCGTGGTCTCGTGGAGCTACTCGCACATAACGCTGTTTGGTTTGCCCGATCCGCTCGTGGTCCTCACGGGCGGACGCACCTGCACGGGCTTTGCCTGCCTGTGGGGCCTAGGTGGCCTCATCTGGATCAAGCTGCTGCTACCGAGGCTGCTTAAGCTCATCAACAAGATCCCCTGGAAGAGCCGCTACTCGGCCACCGTCATCTTTACCGTCATTATGCTGGTCGACGGCGTCATGACGCTGCAGTCGCTCGACTACTGGTACCAGCGCGTTAACGGCACGGAGCCGGACATTCCCGTCGCACAGTTCTACGGCAAGTATTTCGATAACGACTACATGGAGAACCGCTTCCAGAGCATGACCATGAGCCCCAAGGACGCCACGCGCGTTTAGCGCCCGCCGCGCCCAAAACGCAAAATGCCCGCCGGTATCACACGTACCGGTGGGCATTTTTATAAACGATCCTTCTATCGACGCAATCCTCTATGCCTCGCGCTCGACCTCACTCACGCATTCGTTCTTGATGGTGCCAACGAGCGCCTGCAGTGCATCGACCACGTGTGGGCGAATGTCCCCGCCGATAAGCACGAGCATGATGTCGTCACCTACGGTAAGCTCGCCGCTTGCCAGCCACACGCGCACATAGCCGATACCCGGCATCGCGCGCGTAGTCTCGATAGCAGACCGTACCTTTTCGGCGTCGTAGTCAAAGACCATGCCGCCCACCCTGTGGCCTGGCGCCACGCCATCGGTCTCGACTCCGCGCACCTCAGCCTTGGGCGTCGCGCGCACCACACCGTTATGCGTCAGATACATCCCACAGCCTGCCGCCGAAGCATCGGCCTTGGCCTCGCGCAGCCAAGCATCAATCGAAGGCATCAATTTGCCACTCTCGAGCATCATTTCTCCCTTACCGTCGTCGAGTAGCCAATTTGGGACGGGGCCTTTTTAGCTACTCTCGAACAACTTATTCCTCGACCGGCGTGAGCACCATGACGGCGCGTGTGTTGCTCAGCGACAGCGAACGACAGGTCACAAGCGTTACAACCTTAGTTGCCGAAGCGGCACGATCGGTGGCATCACTCGCCACGGCAGAAGCGCCGTCGAGCATCTCGGACAGGTAGTTCTTGAGTCCGTCGTCGCCCTCAAAAAGTGTCGTGCGCGCCTTGGCATACGTGTCCTCGACCACCTTGGTCGCCAGCGGACGCAACTTATACGTCGCATCGCGCGTGATGTAGTACACATATTCAATGCTATCGAACGTTGCCTGGTCAGTCGTATCCGAAATCACGTTGAACATCGACCCATCGTTCATATGGTGGCCGTAGATCGTGGTCTGCTGGTCGACCATTCCCGGCGCGGTGTCATCGCTATCCAAGAAGATGGCACCCGAGGCGTTAGACGTGCCATCGAACAGCGTGTTGAGGTATTTGGAGTTGTTGTTGGTCTGCACCACGGGATAGTTGATGTTGGTTCCCGGCACGTAAATCCAACCCACAATCTCGGGGTTCGTCTGAGCAAGCGCATCAAAGTCGATAATCGGCACGCCGCTGGCGTCCTTATCGCTTACATATTGCTTCTCGATTTTCTGATACGAATCGCTCGCCTGCTTATAGCCAATCTGGGCATTAATAAAAATAGCGGCGGCGGCGACAATCAGACCGATACCGATGATGATGAGCAGAATGGGAATAATGGAGTGGCGCTTTTTGCGCGGCGGCTCGGTGCGATCCGACGGCGCGGCATGCGATGAAGACCGGGGCGGCTTCTTAGCGGAGCTATAAGACGAAGGACGATATGCGGCCGGCGCGTCCTGTCGACGATGCGTCGCCGGTGTCACGGGGCGCGGCGCGCGCGGCTGCTGAGGAGAGGATGTCCGACCCTGCTGTGCCGCACGGGCAGCACCCGGCTTCGACGGATCGGGAATCTGAGAAGCCTTGAATCGTTTTCCCTGATAATCGGACATGGCTCTCCTTATACTGCGGTGAAACGGCGGAACGCTTAGGCGTCAGCCATCTCCTGCTTCATCTTCTCGATAACCTTGCGGTACTCGGGGTCGCAAGCACCCAGAATCTGTGTGGCATAGATGGCGGCGTTCTTGGCACCGTTGATGGCAACGCAGGCCACGGGCACGCCCGAAGGCATCTGCACCATCGACAGCAGCGAATCCATACCGCCCAGGTCACTCGTCTTCATAGGCACGCCGATAACCGGCAGCGGCGTAAAGGCAGCCACGACACCACCCAAGTGAGCGGCCTTGCCGGCGGCGGCGATAATCACTTTGATACCGCGATCGGCGGCAGTCGAAGCCCACTCGTGGACCTTCGCCGGCGTGCGGTGCGCGCTCGCAATGACGAGCTCATAGGGCACACCCAGTGCCTCGAGCTCGGCGGTGCAGCCTTCCATAACGCCCAGATCGGACTTGGAACCCATGATGATCCCGACAACCGGCTTCTGATCTGCCATAAACATAGACCTCCTGTTGAGAGCGGTGACGCAGCGAATCCGCGACCCTTAACTGCAAATAATTCAAGTATAGCCACCGATGCCGATGTGTTCGGTGAGAGACGGAATGCTTTGCGAGATTAAGGCCGAAGGGTCGGAGCTTTCCGCCTACATTCAAAAAGCATGCCCACCGTCCTTGGGTGGGACGGCGGGCACGCTTGCTTAGCTGTTGCTGGGGCTACTTGGCCTTGCTGCGACGATGGAAGAAAGCGCCGATCGCGGCGATGATGGCGCCGAGACCACCGACGGTCACGACGGTCGCCGCCGTCTGGTCGCCGGTATTGGGGATCGCCGAACCGTTCTTCTTGCTGCCCTGGGCCTTGTCGCCTGCGGGCTTGCCCGCCTGGTTGCCGCCGTTCGAGCCATTGCCGGAACCCTGGTTGCCCGAGCCGCCCTGGTTGCCGGAGTCGGCATCCCTGAGGCTCTCAATGGCCAGCTTGAGCTGGTCATAGGCCGCCTGGAGCTGGGTGTCGGAAGCATTCTCATCACCCAAGACGTCCTCGGCGTAGGTAATGGCATCCGTCAGGGCCTTGACAGACTCGTCCGTCTTGCCCCTGGTGTCAGTCTCCTTCGCCTGCTTGACCAGGGCCTTGAGCTGCTTCTTAGTCGGATTCTCGACCGGGACCACCGGGGTCTTCTCGAGCGCGCCGCGGGCGCTCTCGAGCGCCCTGAGCGCCTGGTCGACCTCGTCCTGCGTGGCGTCCTCATCGCTCAAGATGGCGCGGGCGCTCGCCAGGGCGTTCTCGAGCGCCGTCCAGGAGGCCTCGGTGTAGTCACCGGCCTTGAGGTCGCCGGCAGCAACCTCGGCATCAACCTTTTCGATCGCGGTAGCGAGATCATCCTTCGCCACCGGATCGGGGACGGCCGTACCGTAGAACTTGAGCTCCGCCATGCTGCAGTAGGCATCAACGTCGCCACCGCCGGCGTGAATCACCTTGACGGTCACGTAGCGACCGCGCGCGGCGCCAAAGCTCATCTGCTTCCAGTCGCCACGGTCGGTGAGCACGCGGCCGTCGTTGTCGAAGGCGAACGTACCCATCGACGCGGCGGTGCCCATCTCATAACCGTCGGCAGTGTCGGAGACCAGTATCTCGGCCTCGAAGATATCGCCGTTAGTGCCGCCGTCCTGGCGCGGCAGGAATGTAACGTCGGTGAGATCGTAGCCGCGGCCCAGGTCGACACTCAGATACTGGGGCATACCGGTCCCATGGGCCCAGTCGCTGTGCCAAAGCGTCCGCTCGTCGCCGTCGAGAGCGTTGACGGCGTTGCTGCCCTCGTAGTCGGCCTCACTCGAGAAGTCGGCCACCTTGACGTTCTTGCGGTTCTCGGGCGTGTTGATGAGGATTTTCTCATCGACAGGGCGCATCTTGAGGCCGTCGATTGCCTTCTCGATCTTGGCAGTGGCGTCTGCGACATCCTTCTTGCTATAGCTGCCCTGGCCGCTGTCGAGGAGCTTCCGAGCCGCCTCGACCGCAGTGGTGAGAGCTGCATAGGAATCCTTGGTGTAGACGGACTCGCTGTAGCCCGCGGCCTTGGAAAGCGCTGCCACGAGCGCAGAGGTATCGACACCAGCCTTGACCTCGACCTCATAGGATGCGGTCTTGGAGGGGTCGAGTACCGACGCCACCGTGATCTTTGCCTTGCCGGCCTTGTTGGCACGCAGGTAGTAGCTCACGCTGTCGCCAGCCTGAACAGCGGAGACGCTTACCACAGAGGGGTCGGAGCTCTCGACCGTCACATAGGGGTAGCCAGCGCTCTCAGGCGTAGCCTTGGCGTCGACGGGCGTAATGTCGCCTTCAAAGAACTCGGTCTGGTTCTTGCCTAGCTCGACACCCTCGATGGCCTCGACACCCTGCGTGTAGTTGAAGTTGACCTCACGCAGTGTGAGCATCTGGTCACCCGATGCCTCAAGCGGCGTGACCTCGACCTTGGTCGCCTTCTTGCCCTTGTTCTCGGCAGAGAGGTCAAAGGCGTAGCGAGCCAGGAAGGAATCGTACTCCCCGCCCGCGAACTCTTGGATCGAGCCATCCTCGAACGTCACGACGGCCTTGATCTTCTGTACGGTTCCGTTGCCGCCGTTGCGGTTAACGACCTCGACGCTATCGAGTTTCGACGGCGTCTTAAATGCGAATGTCATCGTGGTGGGAAGCTTCACGTAACTCGGTAGCTTACCCTCGCTGTCCCAGTTGCCACTCCAGTTCCACAGGAACTCAAAGCCGTTGTCGCCCTCGTTATTATCGAACAGCGCGTTATAGCTCTTCTGCTGGATAAGTTTCTCGACGTTGGTCCCGTCGTCGGTCGTGAGCTCATCGTTGGTCATCGTGATGTTGAAGGCATCCTGGGCGTACTCGGCGACCGTTGGCTGAGGAACGTCCGGCATCGTCACCGTGCCGTCGCTCGCAAACTCAAGTGCGTCGCATGCCGGGCCGATAAGCCAAGATGTCGAGGGCAGTTCGACCTTTCCGGCGGTCTTGGCCTTGAGCTTGAAACTCGCCACCGCGCCAGTACCGTTGTAGAGCTTGCCATCGCCGCGGTTGGCAAAGGCGAGATTGATAGTCTGCGTTCCGTCCACGAACTGGACCTTCTCGCGAGACAGGTTCTCCATGCCGGCAGTCGAGCCGTCCTGCGCGATGCTCTCGGACACAAACTCGAACTGGTCGCTCTTGAAGTTGACGAGGGCGCCCAGGGCGTTGACGTTCTTGGCGTCGGCCGCATAGACATCAACGGTGATCTCATCACCGGCCTCGACCTCGGTCTTGCTCGGAATCACCGCGAGCGAACCTGCGACCTTGCCCTTTTGTTTAGTGCCGCCGTCAAGACCCGCCATGGTGAACGAGTAATCGTAGACGTCGTAAACGCCGTTATCGTTGAGGTCGGCGAAGTGGTCGCGGATCTGCGAACCGAACGTCGGGGTATCGGGCTCGCGATTCTCGAGGCCCAGATAGTTCTTCATGTTGGAGTAGTCTCCGTCGGAGATCGTGGCCTTGTTGAGGTTGGAGCCCACGGCGAAGCCATCCGTGCCGTCGGTCTTGTAGATGGCAATCTCGGACGCGGAGAAGAAATTGCCGACCGAGGCGAGCGGTGTCATGCGCACGTAACGGGCGGCCACGGTGCCGTCAAACGCTACCGTCTTACAATCAGCGGAACGTGCCCAATCGACCTCCTGGCTCGTCCAGTGGACGCCATCGAGACTCGTCTCAACACGCATCTTGGTCACGGTGCCGTTGCCGGCGTCATCGCGCGGATAGTACTCGAGCTTATCGAGCTTGTAAGCGCGTCCATAGTCAACGGTAAGCGCCTTGCCCAGATCGTTGCCACCGGAGTGGAAACCGCCGTCGCCCGACTGGAACTCATGGTCGAAGGCGAGCTCGGCCTTATGGCTGCCGTAAAGTGAGCCCTCCCAGGTGATTTCCTCGGCGTCGGGGACGTTCCGCCACGGATCGAGTGCGGAGTTCGCCTCGAGCACATCGCTCCAGGCGGAGTAACCTTCGGCGTTGCGCGAACGAATCTGGTAGGTGTGCTTGCTATTGTAGGCGAGGTCGGTGTGCGTGAACTCGGCCGCATCACCCACGGCAAACACAGTGCCGTCGACCTTAAGGTCGTAGGAGGTAGCACCATCGACCTTTCCCCAGGTGAGCTTGATGCTCGTTGGGGTCGTGGCGTCCTCGGGGGCAGCAAGGTTCGTGGGTGCGGAGAGGTTCTCGTTGAGGCGATCGGCTGTGAGCGTGGCGTCGGCGTTCACGAAACCGCCCAGCTCAAGCGTCTGCGCCGCTGCAGCAACATCGGTCTTCGCGAACTTGACGTAGACCTTGGGGTTCGTGGTGATCTTGGTGTTGTTGAAGCTCTCGCCCTGCTCGGCCTCGGTGCCGTCCGCATCGCTGCCGTAGTGGTTGAGGTTGGGGGTCTCGCTGTAGAAGTAGACCGCCTGGCCGGCCTCGGGGGTCGCGGCGTCAAAGGTCTCCTGCGAGTCGACCTCAACCACGTTGAGTGCGGATCCGCCGTTCTTGGCGACAACGCTCGTGGGCTTGGCGGACACATTGGCCACGAAGGTCGTGGTGCGGTTGGAGTCGTAGCCGTTGTAGCCGCCCTGCGAGGCCTCGGCGGTAAAGGTCGCGGTGCCGCCTGCGGCCTTGGAGCTGTAGACGGTGCTCACATGCTCACCGTAGGAGATATTGTCGATCGTGCCGTAGGAATCGTCCTCAGTCGTGTTGTTCTCGATGGAGGAGCCGTCGTCCTCGTACTGCGTAAAGGTGCCGTCGCCCTCGGTGGCGAAGAACTCGACGATACGCTGGCTGCGGTCGGTACCCTTGGTGTTGGTGTCGCTCACGGCCTCGGGGTTGTTGTTCTCGGCGTACATCGGCACGATAGCGTTGGCCTTCACAAACAGCGGCAGCTTCCAAAGCGGAGCCTCGTAGTTGTTGAGAACCTGGCCGCCGCGATACTGCTTACCCGAGAAGTAATCGATCCAGATGGTGGGATTCTCGTCGGTGCCGTAGTTGGGGAGGTAAATCCCATTGCGAATGTCGTTGCCGTTCTCGTCTGCCTGGGTATCCTGATACACCGGTGCCACTAGGAAGTTCTCACCGAACATATACTGGTACTGCGTCGAAGTGCTTGCGGCGTACTCGGAGTTGTCGGAAAGCAGCATGGCGCGGATCATGGGCAGGCCGGCATCGCCGTTACCCGTGTCGATGTTGGCCGCCGAGGCCGCGCTCGTGTAGATATAGGGCATGAGCTGCGCCTTGAGCTTGAGGTAGAAGCGCGAGATGCCTGTGTAGGGATCGCCGTGCGTCATGGGCGATTTACGGTAGGTGCCCCAACCGTCCATGTCAAGCATAGAGGGCGTGAACGTCTTCCACTGGTAGTCACGCGCAGAGATGATGGGGTCGCCGCCAAAGATGCCATCCATGTCGGAGCCGATGTTGGGGTTGCCCGAAAGACTCTGACCGATATACGTGGGGATATGGAAGCGAATGTACTCCCAGTTACCGCCATACTGGTCGCCGGTCCAAATGCCACCAAAGCGCTGCGTGCCGGCCCAACCATCGAGCGTGATGATGTTGGGGCGCTTGTTAGCGCCGGTCGTCACCGTGTCATAAGCTGTCTTGATGCCATTAAGACCAAAGGAGTAGCCAGATCCAACCCAGGCAACGTCGGTCTTAAGGGTAGTGATGCCTCCCGTCTTGACCTCGGCGTCGAAGTCGCGAAGCAGATGCCACGGGGTCTCAGGGTTGCTGTCGGGCTCAAGGTTGGACTGGGTCCACAAGCCCGTGCTCACACCCTTGGAGTTGGCATACTCGGTGAACTTCTTAAGGTTGTCGACATTGGCACGCACAGCGTTAAGACGGTCGGCCGAGCTCGCTCCGTCGGAGTTGACGCCGCCGGTCTTGTAGTAACCGTTCTGGCCATAGCCGGCGCCGTAACCGTCGTTCGGCAGGAACCAGCCGAGCGGCATGTCGTTGTCCTCGTAGTCATCGATAACCTGACGAGCAGAGAACTGGCGGTCGAAATCGGTCGCTTTCATGTTCTCGGTATCAACCGTAGGGCCCTCACCGTTGAGCGTCTCGGCCGCAAGTGTGCCGTCGAGCTTGTAGCCCGTCGACATGCCAGACTCGTACTTAACGTCGCCCTTCTCGCTCGAGGACTTGCTGCCCTTGGTCTCCCACTTCTTTTGACCCGAGGTCGTTGACCAGCCATCACGGTTATAGGCATTAAGATGACCAAGGTAGAACCCGTACTCGGGCAGCAGTACCGGGTTACCGGTCACCTTGTAGTAGTCCTGCAGCATCTCGGTTGCCACGTTCGAAGCGCCCTCGTTGGTCGCCACGAAGTAGTAGGCATCAAACTCATTCTCGCTGTGCAAAGTCGTGACCGTCGATGAGTCCGTGGAACCGAAGTCGTAGGAACCCTCTGCAAACGTGTTTCGGAGTACGCCGTAGCCGTCACTCGTCCAATAAAACGGGTTGGGCGAGGCAACGCCGCCATCGGTCCAGTTGTTCGTGTTGGAGATGGCGATGGTCTGGTTGGTGTGCAGGAAGCGTCCGTTCTGGGTGCCGCCGCCAAAGAAGTTCTCGGACTTCTCCTTGGCGAGCGTCTGGACGGTACCCTTCTTATCAAGGTCGAGGGACGCGGACTCGGAAACCACGACACGGTCGCCTGACTTGATACTCATCTTGCCAGTCGCCTTGTCCAGGATCACGGTCGCCTTTCCGCCGGTGATCTCGATAGTGTCGCCCTTGTCGGCAACCGTCGCACTCGGCTTGCTGTAGGTGTCCGAGGTATCGGGCTGAGCCTGGATCTTAGCCGTGTGGGACTTACTACGCGGCGTGGCGTACTCGGAAAACTCACCCTTGGGGTCGACGTTATAACGGAAAATACCGTCCTCGAGGAACGTAATACGGCCCTTGATGCCGTCAGCGAAATCGATGTCGACGACATTCGAGGCAGACTGGGACACGGTCGCCGAGTCGACGCCCTTGAGTGGCGTGGCAATCGCCTGCTGGGGATTGGCAAACACGAGCGTCGCTGCAGTGGCAACGAGGACCGCGCTTCCCTTCACCCACCGTTTCGTAAAAATGGAATTCCTGCGCATCTGGTCTCCTTTCTTCCGACATGCTGAGGTACCGAGGACGCCCCCCGGCAGCATGGGAAAACGTATCAAACGGAGATGTTCGGTACATTCCGCACAATGGGGGCCACCCGTTACCAAGGGGCCAACTGGTAGTAACCAGATAGCCACCTACTAGGTCATATCAACATATGGGAGCACTTGCGCACCCAAGTTCGGAATTCTCCCAGCGGCAGCAAAATAAGCGTCAACGGCAAGGTGGGCTTAATAAGCCATACCAATTGGTTCTTCAGTCAAATACCAATCTAGCAAAAATGTACTGTTTGTCTGGTATTACACAGACCATACCTTTCCCTCGGGAACTGGGCTTCGCGAAGTTTCCCGAGGGAAAGGCTCAGCCGCCATCCTGCAACCTACCGGGGATTGCCATGACGTACGTTGGCTGATTTGGTTTGGAATGAGATGTTGACGGTGGCTGATGGGCACAACTGTCCCGGGTGCATTTCAAGATGCACCTAAATGTCTGTCTTTATCCTTATAGATTGTCCAGGTAGTCGTCGGCATCATAGGTAAGGCTGTAAGCTTTATTCAGGATGCGCACGAGCTCCTGGGCATCGTGCTCGCCGAGCGCTGAGAGTTGTTTCGAGAGCGATGCCACACTCTCGGCATTTTTTTTCGCCGCGAAATCACGGCCTTCCTCGGTAATGCTCACCAGCACACGCCGACGATCGTTTGGATCAGTCCTGCGCTGAACGTAACCCTTACTCTCGAGTGAATCCAAGATATGCGACATGCGCGCACGGGAGAATTTCAGCTTCTTGGCAATCTCGGAGGGAATGACATCACCGTCAATACCCGATAGATACTGTAAAACCGGTGCCTCGCCCACACTGACGCCGCCGGCAGCACTCAAGGATCCCTTGGCAAGGGAACGTGAGTACACAATCAGTTTTCGAGCGACGTCATCGTAATCCACTGGGGATATTGTCCTTTGCAACTCTAGAAGGGCCATAAAACCGTCATTTGCCGTACATTAGTTAACATTCGCAACAATTATTTATGATACCCCAACGCGGAAGTCTATTGCTCGTCCTTCTTGCGTCGCATAAGCTCCTCAACGTCGACACCAGCGGCCTCGAGCATGCGCTCGACATTCTTTTTGGCGTTGGTCGTGCCGACCTTAAGCACGATCGAAAGCGGAGTGCCCACCACCAGGCACACGATGCCCACGGGGACACCCCAGCCGGGGCCGCCCTGCATACCCCACATCCCCATCAAAAAGCCAATCGCCACGAGCGAATAGCCCAGGCGCAGCCAAACATTGAGCCGCTGAATAGCATCGGTCTGCATCTTTGCCTCGCGAATCAAGTCGTCGCGCGAAAGGTCGTGTCCATGTTTCTCGTGCATATGGTCCTCCTCGTGCAAAGTGTGCATCATGCGCAAGTGCATCGTTTGTCGAATACGTCATCTTTCAAGAGCAATATAGCGGGTGTCGTGTAGGCGATGGAGGTCGCTGGCCATATTGCCCTTGAAGGGCGGCGCAAAATCAGAAGGCCGTGCGGTTGAGGCCGCACGGCCTTACAGGGGGCCAGGGGATGATGACTAGTAGCTCAGTGCCGGGTCGAAGAAGCCAATGAGAACGCCCACAAATGCGATCACAACGAGGATCAGCATCATAACGATGGGGTTGACCTTCTTCTTGGTCATCATGTACCAGCAGAAGATGATGAAGATCATCGGCAGCAGGTGCGGATAGATGCCATCGAGCGTGTCCTGGAACTTACCGCCACCGGGCAGCACCAGGTTGGGGCTGCAGGTGATGGAGACCCAGGTAGCACCGACTGCACCGATGACCATGGTACCGACCATCACGATGGAATCACGCAGAGCCTTGGCCTTGGGGCCGACGAGGGCCTCGACCGCCTTGCCGCCGAGCTCATAGCCCTGGTTGTAGGCAAAGCGCATGCCAAGGAACATGAGCAGGTTCCACACGACAATATAGAAGATGGCGCCGAGCGGGGAGCCGCCGGTCGAGAGACCGAGGGCAATACCGAGCAGGATCGGGATCAGGGTACCGACGATCAGCGAGTCGCCAAGGCCGGCGAGCGGGCCCATGAGGCCGGCGCGGATGCCGTTGATGGCGTCGTTGTCGATGGCCTCGCCGTTTGCGCGAGCCTCCTCGAGGCCGGCGGTGACGCCGACAATCATGGTGCCGATCTGCGGCTCGGTGTTGAAGAACGCGGAGTAGGTCTGGAGGGCCTGCTTCTGCTCCTCGGGCGTGTCGTAGAGCTCCTCGACAATCGGAAGCATGGCGCACAGGTAACCGAAGGTCTGCATGTGCTCCTGCGAGAAGCAGGTCAGGTTGCCATAGGACCAGTTACGGAACGACTTGGCAAGCGTTTTCTTAGAGAGCTTTTTCTTCTCTGCCATTAGATGTCCTCCTCTTCCTCATCATCTGAGCCCGAGGCGATAGCTGCCTTGGGAGCGTTTGCGAGGTCGATCTTGAGCGAAGCGATCTCATAGTTGATCAGGGCGAAGAAGCAGCCGATGCCGGCAGCGGCGATCAGGTTGCAGCCCATAACAGCGGACAGGGTGAAGCCGAAGAAGAACGTCAGGAAGTCCGTGGGCTTAGAGATGACCTGCTTGAGCAGGATGGCGATACCGACGGTAGGCAGCAGCGAGCCGACGGTAAACAGCGTCTTCATCGCGATGCCGTCCATGGGCATGTAGGTCTTCATGAGGTCGACCATGGCGGTGCCGCCCATGGTGATGATGAACGTCGGGAGGAACGAGCAGACGATGTGACCGATCCAAGGCAGAACGTTGTTGACCAGGTAGAGCTTGTGGAGATCGCCCTTCTCGAGCCACTTCCAGCCCATGCCCTGCCACACCAGGTTGATGGTGGCGGTGCCATAGAAGAGCACAGTGCCGAGCGTGCCGACGGCGGCACCGAGGGATGCGGCCATGCCGGCAGCCTCAGCGGAGGCGGGATCGATGCCCGAGTTCTTGATGGCGAGGATCGCCAGCGGGATGCCGATATAGGACACGGCGCGGACGTCGGCGGAGACGGTTCCGCCGGGGGTCACGAGAGCGATGTAGACAACCTGGATGGCAGCGCCGACGAGGATACCCGTCTGCATATCGCCCATGATGATGCCGACGATGAGGCCGGCGACCAGAGGACGACCCAGAGTGTAGTTGCCGATCGTCGTGCCGCCCATGCCAGGCAGTGATGCCAGGCAGGCGAACAGGCCGAACAGCGCGGCTTGGAATGCATTGATTGCCATGCTTTCCCCTTTCTTTATTCCTCAGCCCCTTTCACCAAGGGCTGTAGATACCAAAATGCGGCTGGCACCTAACTAGAAGCCAAACTGACCGCGGAACTTGGGCCATTCACCGATGGACTTCTCCTTGATAAGGGCGAACTCGACCGTGTAACCGGCGTTGGTGAGATCCTCGAGCGCCTGGGCCTCTTCCTGCGTGATCGACTGGTTGTTGCCAAGCTTGGTGGTGCCGGGACGATCGTTGCAGGGACCGACGATGATGCGGTCCATGCCGGGCTTAAAGCCAAAATCGACGAGAAGTTCCTTCATGTCGAGCGGGTTCTTGGTGATCAGGAAGTACTTGGTGTCGGACTTGAGAACCTTCTCGGAGACCTCCTTGAAGTGCTCCTTGGTCCACACGAACGTCTTCTTGCCCGAGGCACTCTTGTAGGCCTCCTTGAGCACGGGGTTGGACGCTGCAGCGTCGTTGACGGCGATAAGACCGTCGCAGGGATACTCGAGGGCCCAACGGGTAACGGTCTGTCCATGGATCATACGGTCATCAATACGGATGAACGAAATCATGCGTTCTCCCTTTCTTTATCACCGGGGGTCTTTCCTCTTAACCCCCGCTCCATCACGAAAATTTGGGCGGATGCGCTGCCTAGATGTCGTCGTCCTCGTCGTCGGCGTCATCGGTCGGGACAACGAGCTCGGACATACCGTTCTTGCCCTCCTGCAGCATCATCTGCTTGAGGGAATCCAGGTCCATGGTGGCAAGCCCCATCATGGCGGTCATAGCCATGGGCAGATTCATACCGCCGAAGGCAATGGTGTGGGCGAGCAAACCCTTCTCGGCCAGCGTGTTCATGGCATTGGTGAGCGGCGATCCGCCCAGGATGTCACCAAGCAGGACAACCTCGTCATCGGCGGTAACGGGAGCGAGCATCGCCTTGACGTTCTCGACATACTCGTCAGCGCCCATGCCGTCCACGAGACTCGTCGACAAGATGTTCGGGGCGTCATTGCCGAGCATCTTGAGGACACTGTGCAGTCCGGGAGCGAGCGTTCCGTGACTGACCATTACCAGATACCGCATGCGGTCTCCTCTCGACCTGCCGTGTGTCGCACGGCTTTGCTTTTTGCTGAGATTATTGTTGCGCCGGGGCATGTTCGGTACAAGAAAATAGTTGCGAACGGCAACTATTCATCGGTTAACGGTAGCAACTATTTTTGTGCCTAAATTATTTTTTCTTCTAATTATTTTTAAAATAGCAGGTAGATTGCCTGATAAATGTTTTATGTTCCTTATGCACCATACATACCAGCAAGAATCGGGCCTGGCATCTCCGGTTTGCCCCGCAGTGTCAGACCATGTCACGTACGCCCACGACATGGAGGTACCCCATGGATATGATCTCGTTTCTCGCCTCCGAACCCTTCGACCGCAGCGGTGATACGCCGCTCTATGTCCAGCTTAAACATCGAATCGCTCTGCTTATCGCCAGCCAGGCGTTCGATACCAAGACGCCGCTGCCACGCGAGCTCGAAATCTGTGAGCGGCTGGAGTTATCGCGCGCGACCGTGCGCCGTTGCTTCCAAGATCTCGTCATCGAGGGGCGCGTGGTGCGCAAGCGCGGCCAGGGCACGTTCATCAAGCCCCAAACTTCAGCACCCGGCATCGACCTGGCCCTGAATTTCAGCGCGCGGATGCGCGAAGCGGGACGGGTTCCGAGCTCGCAGATTCTCGCCTTTTCAAGCATACCGGCCGTCCGCGGCATCGCCTCCGGGCTCAAAGTGCCCGAAGGGACACCCGTCTGGGAGATTCGCCGCCTGCGTCTCGCCAACGACAAACCCATGGAGCTCAACTACGTCTATATCCCCGTGTCACTTTGCCCCGAGCTCACGCGCAAAGACGTGGATGGCTCGCTCTACGCCTACATCGCGGAAAAGACCGGCATCCTGACCGCAAGCGTCGATGCCGTCTACGAGACGGTCAACCTCGACAAGCATGAGGCGCGTCTTTTGGGACAGAACACCGGTAAGGCGGCGATGCGCATCGTGCGTTCGACCTACGACAAGACGGGAACCCCGTTCGAGGTAGGCGTGCTCATCAGCTGCGACGGTCAGGCAAAGCTGCACGTGCACATCGCCGCCGACAAAACAACCTTCACCGCCACAGCCCAATAAATCCAAAACGTGGGCGCCGTCGTTCAAACGAACGACGGCGCCCACACTCATTTTCTATTCAGCCCTAGTCATCGCACAAAGCCCCTTCGGCAGCACACGGTGCAACCGAGTCACCGTAGGCCGGGGCGGAGGGGGCTGAGTTTCCCACTGAGCGACTCTGCTTGCAGCCGGAGCGAAGGGGGAAACTCAGCCCCCTCCGCCCCGGCCGGCCAGTTCAACCTACACCGTATGCTGCGGCAGGTCCTGCAGGGCGATGACGTCCATGCCCATGTCGTTGGCGCTGCCGTGACCCTGCTGGTCCTCACGCACCGCCTCGATGGCACTCACGTACGTGTTGGCGGCAGACATCGCGGTCACGCAGGTCACACCGCGTCGCACTGCCTCGGTGCGCAGCAGATAGCCGTCGCCGCGCGAGCCCGGACCGTACGGCGTGTTGATGATCACCGCGATCTTGCCATCGGCGATGAGGTCGCCGATGTTGGGGCGCTCGCCGTCGTGCGGGCCGCTAATCTTCTCCACGATCTCGCACGTCACGTTGCCTCCACGCAGCACGCGCGCCGTACCCTCGGTAGAGCAGATGTCAAAGCCCAGATAGCGCAGGATACGGGCGACCGAAAGGATATGGCGCTTGTCGCGGTCGCACACGCTAATGAACACCTTGCCGCAACTCGGGCCGGGCAGCTTGTAGTCGATCGCCAGCTGCGTCTTGGCGTATGCCTCGGGATAGCTCTTGGCGATACCCATGACCTCGCCCGTCGACTTCATCTCGGGCCCCAGGATGACGTCGGCGCCCGGGAAACGGCCCCAGGGCATAACGGCTTCCTTCATGCAGAACCAGTCCAGCTGACGCTCATCGCTCGGCAGGCCCAAGCTCGCGATGGAATCGCCCGCCATGATACGCGCCGCGCACTTGGCCAGCGGCACGCCGGTGGCCTTGGAGATAAACGGCACGGTACGGCTGGCACGCGGGTTGGCCTCGATCACGTAGACGGTCTCACCCTTGATGGCATACTGCACGTTGACCAGGCCGCGTACGCCCAGCGCCATCGCGATGCGGCGCGTGGTCTCGCGGAGCTTCGCCTGCAGGCTCTCGCTAAAGCTAAACGGCGGAATGCAGGTCGCAGAGTCGCCGGAGTGAATACCGGCCTCCTCAATATGCTCCAGGATGCCGCCGATGTAGACCTCTTCGCCGTCGCACAGGGCATCGACATCGGACTCAATCGCACCCTCCAGGAAGCGGTCGAGGTACACCGGGTAGTCGGGGCTAATGCGCGCAGCCTCGGCCATGTAATCGCGTAGATGCCCGGCATCGTAGGCGATCATCATGCCGCGGCCACCCAGCACGTAGCTCGGACGCACCAGCAGCGGGTAGCCGATGTGCGCGGCCACGGCCTCGGCCTCCTCAAACGAGGTGGCCTGACCCGCCGGCGGGTACATAATGCCCAGCTTGTCGAGTAGGGCGGCAAAGCGCTCGCGGTCCTCGGCAAAGTCGATGGCGTCGGGCTTTGTGCCCATAATGTTGACGCCGCTCTCCTCGAGCATGCGCGCCAGTTTAAGCGGGGTCTGGCCGCCGAGCGTCACCACGACGCCGTCGGGGCGCTCGACATCGATAACGTCCATGACGTCCTCGTAGGTGAGCGGCTCAAAGTACAGACGGTCGGACGTGTCATAGTCGGTCGAGACGGTCTCGGGATTGCAGTTGACCATGATGGTCTCGAAGCCGCGGGCCGCCAGCGCGTAGCTCGCGTGCACGCAGCAGTAATCGAACTCGATACCCTGGCCAATGCGGTTGGGGCCGGCGCCCAGGATCATCGCCTTGGGCTTGTCCGCCGGCGTGGTCTCGTCGGGAGCCACGCACTTCTTGGCATCCGGGCTCGTGCGGTAGATGTTCTCGTACGTCTTGTAGTGGTACTCCGTGGCGCTCGAAAACTCCGCAGCGCAGGTATCGACCGTCTTCATGCTGGGAACCACGCCCAGACCCTTGCGATAGGCGCGCACAAAGCGCTCGTCCGAGCCGGTCAGCGCGGCAATCTCGGCGTCGCTCGTGCCGTACTGCTTGAGCAGGCGCATCGCGTCGGCGTCGATATCCTCCACACGCAGGCCGCGGATGCTCTCCTGGACCTGCACCATGTCGTTGATACGGTTGAGGTACCACGGATCGATACCGCAGATGGCATGGATGTGGGCGATGTCCCAGCCACGGCGCAGGGCCTCGACCACAAAGAAGATGCGGTGCTCGGTCGGGGTTGCCACGGCCTGAGCGAGCTCATCGTCGCTCAGCTTGTCGGCACCCTCCTTGCCACCGGCGCAGATGCCCTGGTGACCGTCCTCCAGTGAGCGCATGGCCTTGCCGAAGGCCTCCTCAAAGGTGCGGCCGATCGCCATAATCTCGCCCACGGCCTTCATGCGCGTGGTGAGCGTGGGGTCGGTACCCTTAAACTTCTCGAAGGCAAAGCGCGGCACCTTGACCACACAGTAGTCGATCGTGGGCTCAAAGCAGGCGGGCGTTGCCTTGGTGATGTCGTTGACGATCTCGTCGAGCGTGTAGCCCACGGCCAGGCGAGCGGCGGCCTTGGCGATGGGGAAGCCCGTGGCCTTGGAGGCCAGTGCGGACGAACGGCTCACGCGCGGGTTCATCTCGATGACGATCAGACGGCCGGTCTGGGGGTTCACGGCAAACTGCACGTTGGAGCCGCCGGTCTCGACGCCAATCTTCTCCAGAATGGCGAGCGACGCGACACGCATGCGCTGGTACTCAAGGTCGGAGAGGGTCTGCGCTGGCGCCACGGTGATGGAGTCGCCGGTGTGCACGCCCATGGGGTCGAGGTTCTCGATGGAGCACACGATGATGCCGTTGCCGGCGTGGTCGCGCATGACCTCCATCTCATACTCTTTCCAACCCTCGATGGACTCCTCGACCAGCACCTCATGGGCAGGCGAGAGCTCAAGGCCCTGGCTCACGATGGAGACGAGCTCCTCGTGGGTATGCGCGATGCCGCCGCCGGCGCCACCGAGGGTAAAGCTCGGGCGCAGTACGCAGGGATATCCCACGCGCTCGGCGATAGCCTCGGCGTCGGCCACGCTGTAGGCATAGCCCGAGCGCGCGACCTCCAGGCCGATCTCGGCCATGGCCTCATTAAAGAGTTTGCGGTCCTCGCCGCGCTCGATAGCGGCCAGGTCGCAGCCGATCATCTCGACGCCGTACTTGTCGAGCGTGCCGTCCTTTGCCAGCTCGACGGCGGCGTTCAGACCGGTCTGGCCGCCCAGCGTGGGCAGCAGCGCGTCCGGGCGCTCTTTCTTGATCACGCGCTCGATAAACTCGGCGGTGATAGGCTCAACATAGGTGCGGTCGGCCAAGCCCGGGTCGGTCATGATGGTCGCCGGATTGGAGTTGACCAGGATGACCTCAAAGCCATCCTCCTTGAGCACCTTGCAGGCCTGGGCGCCGGAGTAGTCGAACTCGCAGGCCTGGCCAATAACGATGGGGCCCGAACCAATAACGAGGATGCGCTTGATGTCAGTACGTTTAGGCATGTTTAAAACCTCCTAGAGAGGCTGACTCAATGTTTTGGAAAAGTCAGCGAGGGTGCAGCTGGTGCATCAGGTTGCCGTGATGTGAGGGCGCGCTGGGCTTATGCCCGCGCGTCCGAAGCAGAACGGCAAGATGATGTGCCAGATGCAGCCGCAGCGTCGACCGGTCCGCCGTTCGGTAGAACGGCGGAACCATCGTCGGCGAAATTCCAGCCGGCGAGGCGGTCCTTCGCGGTGTCGATGTCCAGGTAGTTCTCCTCGCCGTCCATGAGTCGCGTAAAGGCGGTAAAGAGATAGTGGGCATCGGTGGGGCCGGGCGAAGCCTCGGGGTGGTACTGGACCGAGAAACACGGGGCGTCGAGCAGCTGGATGCCCTCGGCGGTGCCGTCGTTGAGGTTCACATGTGTCAGGCGAATGCGACCAAAGCGCTCGTTCATCACGACCGGCGCGACGCCGCGACGCACCCAGGCGCGCAGGTCGCCATCGGCCGCATGCTCGGTTTCGCCGCCGGAAAGCTCCGGAATCAGTTTGCCCAGACTGGGGAACAGCAGGCCAAAGCCGTGGTTTTGCGCGGTGATCTCCACGCGACGGCTCACCAGATTCATAACCGGCTGGTTACCGCCACGGTGACCGAATTTAAGCTTTTCCATTTGGGCGCCGCAGGCCAAGCTGATCATCTGGTGACCCAGGCAAATACCAAAGACCGGCACCTTGCCGATCAGCTGCTGCACCTGCTCGTAGGTCTCCACCACGGCATCGGGGTCGCCGGGGCCGTTGGACAAAAAGACGCCATCAGGATTCATGTCGAGCACCTGCTGGGCGGGCGTATCCCACGGCACGACGGTGAGGTCGCAGCCGGCACGGACCAGGCCCTCCAGAATACCGCGCTTCACACCGCAGTCGTAGGCGACCGCTTTGTGACGGGCAGGAGCGGCAGCCACAAGCGCAAAGCCATGCGTGGCAGGCAGGTCGGCGGCCACAAACTCGTGAGGCGCGGGACAGCTCACGGTCTTGACCAGGTTCTCGCCCACCAGCGTGGGCGCTGCGTCCAGACGCTCGGCGAGCTCGTCGACGTCGAAGATCTCTGTCGAGATAATGCCCATCTTGGAACCATTGTCGCGCAGATGGCGCACCAGAGCGCGGGTGTCGACACCCTCGATAGCGACGATGCCGTGAGCGCGCAGGTACTCCGGCACGCTGACGGCCGAGCGCCAGTTAGAAGGCGTGGCGCACATGTCGCGAACGATCATGCCGCGCATAGCCGGAGCGCTCGCAGGGCGCACGGCGTCGCCGGGGAAGGCCGACTGGACATCGGTCTCGTCGATACCGTAATTGCCGATCTGCGGATAGGTCATGGTTACAATTTGGCCGGCATAACTCGGGTCGGTCATGACCTCAAAGTAGCCCTCAAGCGAGGTGTTGAAGCAGACTTCGCCGGTCGCGGTGCCCTCGGCGCCGCATGCACGTCCATAAAAAATGGTCCCATCCTCAAGATACAGGATACAGGGACCGCAGGCGCCCTTGCTGGTTTTGGCCAGCATACGCTGGCAAAGCTCGCTGGGCGCGAAGGTGCGGGCGGCAGCGCCCGCGGTATGGTTGTTCGCCATAATTCTCCTTCCCGGTCTCACAGGACCGGCTTAAAGGTGTGTAGTTAGGCCTCGCGGTATTGTAACCGCAAGCATGCCTCATGGCGTTAATTTCATCGAAATGTTTACGAAATGATAATTATGACTTTCTATGCATAATGATTTTTTAATCCCCGTCCCGGAAAAATCATCCCGCGGGGCTTGTGGCTCACGCGGGATGATGGCGTCTTATTTTATCTTGTCCTGCTCCAGCAGTTCGGACGGTATGCGATCGGGCTTGCCGCCGCGGAAAATCTCGCGGCCATGCAGACGATGCTCCAGGTCACGTTCGGCCTTTTCCTCGTCAATCTTGGTCTGGCTCACCACCGGGTCCTCAATCAACGACGACACCGAGTTCACCTGTTTTTGAATGCGCTCGGCAATGGTGTCGTCCATGCTTACGATGCGCATCTTCCAGTCGATACTCGTGGCGTTGGATGAGCTCTTGGTCCACACGAACGTCAAAATGGCGCTCTGACGACCCCGCGCGGGAAACATGCCAAAAAAGGAATCGTGCTGAATGTTGCTATCCTCGTCGATATAGGCGTGAACGTTATACACCACGCGGTCAATCTCGTCGTTGAGCAGGGCGTTGGTCGCAAGCGCCGCGGCCTGGATCTGCCCGTTGGACAGCAGCTCGAGCTCATTGGCAGACGATGTGTCCAACACCGTCACCTCGACCGTGCCCGTACGCTCATCAGCTTCATCGACGGTAAAGTCGAGCGGGAACTGCGTAAAGCCGTTACCCCACTCAAGGCCGCCCTTGAGCGCGGTCGAGACGGTATCCACCGAAACGCTCTCGGACAGGTTGGCGGTATTCAGACGGCGCATCACGCCGTAGCCGATCTGCATGCCCACGATCAGCACCAGAATACCGATGACCACGGCCATCGCGGTCTTCGTAATGGTATGGCTCACCTGCGAGCCCGAAGGATCGTCCTCGGACAGCGGGTCGATATGTTTTGCCTGGCTCGCGCGGTCCTCACTGCGCAGCTGCGCTAGCGCCGCTTTGTCACCGCGCTTGGCCGCAGCCTCCTTCTCACGCATGCGCTCGGTTCGCTTTTTGGCAAGCGTGGGATCCAAGACACCGGATGCATCGATTTCGGAGAATAACTCCGTCACTTCTTCCGGAGTCAAAGGGTTCTTGTCAGCCATAAACTTCCTGTCATATCAATCAGTCGAGCTCGTGCGCACGCGCACCTTCGAACTGCATTCGATAGTAACGGGCATAGGTGCCGCCACGGGCGAGAAGCTCCTCGTGCGTGCCACGCTCCACAACGCGACCATGCTCAACGGTCGCAATCTCATCGGCATGCTTAATGGTCGAAAGACGATGGGCGATGATAATCGTGGTGCGGCCGCGTGCCAGCTCTTCGAGTGACTCCTGCACCGCCTCCTCGCTCTCGTTATCCAAAGCACTCGTCGCCTCGTCCAAAATCAGGATCTTGGGGTTCTTGAGAAACACGCGCGCGATGGCAACGCGCTGTTTCTGTCCGCCCGAAAGACGGCTGCCGCGCTCGCCCACGACCGTGTCATAGCCCTGTGGAAGCGACTCGATAAAGGCATCGATGTTGGCGCGACGGGCGGCCTCGGCGATCTCCTCTGTCGTAGCGCCCGGCTTGCCGTAGGCGATGTTCTCGCCGATTGTTCCGTCAAACAGGTAGACATCCTGCTGCACCAGGCCGATGGCGCGGCGCAGGCTCTGCTGCGTCACATCGCGCACGTCCTGGCCGTCGATGCTAATGGATCCGGCAGCCACGTCATAAAAGCGCGGCAGCAGCGAACAGGTCGTGGACTTGCCACCGCCCGAAGGGCCAACCAAAGCGATGGTCTGCCCGGGCTTGATGGACAGATTCATATGGTCGATAACGGGACGCTCTTCGGCATCGCCCTCGCCCAGCTCAACGTCCTCGTAGTTAAAGCACACGTCGTGATAATCCACGGCGCCGGCGGTCACCTGCAGATCCGTGGCGCCCGGCTTGTCCTGGATATCCGGCGCGGTCGAGAGCACCTCGTCCATACGCTTAAAGCCGGCGATAGCCTTCTGATACGTTTCGGCCGAATTGACGAGTGTCTCGAGCGGCGTGCAGAACAGCGAAATATAGAGTGCAAAGGTCGCCATATCGACCGCCTGCAGCTGCCCCTGGGCGACCAGCCAGCCGCCCAGCAGCACCACGATCACATAGAGCACACCCGAAAGCAGGCCATATGTCGCGGTATAGACGCCCATGGCGTGATACATGTTCTCCTTGGACGAAAGATAGCGATTGTTTGAGGCGCGGAACTTGAAGCGTTCGGTCTCCTCATTGGCAAAGCTCTTGACCACGCGCATGCCCGCCAGCGAATCCTGCAGCTGCGCATTGATGCCGCTGATCTTTTTGCGGTTGTCGCTAAAAACCTCGCGCATGCGCATGTTCTGCCAAAACATGATGACCGCAAACGCTGCTGTCACCACAGCCATGGCAAGCGCCAGCACCGGGGCGATGGTAAAGAGGATCACAAACGAGCCGATAATCTCGATGCCGCAGATGATGATCCACTCGGGCACGTGATGCGCCGCCTCGCAGATATCGAACAGGTCGTTGACCACGCGACTCATCATGTCACCCGAGCTGTTACGGTCGAAGTACGCAAAGCTAAAGCGCTCGTACTGGTCAAACAGGTCCTCGCGCATCTTGGACTCCATGCGCGCGCCCATCACGTGGCCCCAGTAGCTCACAAAGTAGCGGCAGGCGCAACGGATGATATACATCAGCACCAAACCCACCGCGATCATACCGAGCGCCTGCATAATGGCAGCCTGACCCTGGGTAAACAACCCGCCGGTCAGATTGCGCAGAATAATAGGAAACGCAAGGTCAATGGCAGCAAGCACCAGAGCGCAAACAGTATCGGCAACAAAAAGCCCCATCTGGGGCTCGTAATACGAGAGAAACCTTTTAAACATGCAATCCTCGAAGAGAAATAAATAGCGTGAGAAATCCGGTTGAACCGGTCAGGCTGAAAACAAAGCGTCCCAACAAGCATAACGCCGATGTTCTGGCAGCGTCAGCGAAAACGTCCCTAAGCGAGCAAGGTGCCTTGAAAGAGGAGCGACGCGTACTTCGGTACGCGAGCGACGATTGAAAGGCAGATTGCCGCTTAGGGGCGTTTGCAGCGTCGACTCGTTACGCGGTTTGGTAAAACCGCGTAACCTAGAGCTCGGCCCCACCCAAGCGGTGCGCGATGCTATCGCAGGCCAAGGCGCCCACGACGGTCTTGGCGTCTTCGATCTTGCCGTCGAGCACGGCGTCGATCAGCTCGTGCAGCGGCACCAGGTCCACGTTGACAAACTCGTCATCATCGGGGTTGGGCGCATCAAACTCGAGCTTGGTAGCCAAGTAGATGTGGATGATCTCATCGCAAAAACCGCAGGACGTGACAATCGACGTCAAAAAGCGAATGCGACCAGCCCTAAAGCCCGTCTCCTCATGCAGTTCGCGCTTGGCGCAATCGAGCGGGTCCTCGCCTGGATCGAGCTTGCCGGCGGGAATCTCGACCGTCACGCGGTCGATGGCGGTGCGGTACTGACGCACCAGTACGATCTTGCCGCTCTCGGTCAGTGCCACAACGGCCGCTGCACCCGGATGGCGAACGATATCACGGGCGCTGCGGCGACCGTTGGGCAGCTCAACCTCAAGACGGTGGACGTCGAGGATCTTGCCCTTCCAGGCGCACTCCTCCGAAAGAATCTTCTCGTGCAGCTCGACATCGTGCGGGTCGTCGTCGCCCAACACCAGCATCGGCTCGTCGACAACCTCGCCACCCGGCTCGCCCTCGGCGTGTCCGTACGCGCGGCCATCTTCCTCGACGATCTGCGCGTCCACGAGTTCTTCGTCCTTCTCGTCCATCCGTCTCATTCCTCTCGGACTTTAGGCATCCCATGCGTCGCGGCCACGCAGTGCGCGCAGACCGATGTCGTGACGCAGGGTCTTGCCCTCAAAATCAATCTTCTCGCAGGCATCGTAAGCAAGGTTGCGAGCGTTCTCGAACGTGTCGCCCAGCGCGGTCACGGCAAGCACACGGCCACCGTTGGTCACGAGCTGACCGTCCACCACGGCGGTGCCGGCATGGTACACGGTCACGTTCTCCATGGCCTCGGCGTCGGCGATGCCGGTGATGACTTTGCCCTTCTCATAGCTGCCGGGGTAGCCCGCGCTCGTCAGGACAACGGCCACAGCCCACTCGTCACGCCAATCGAGCTCAATCTGATCAAGCTCGCAGTTGGCGCAGGCGAGCATAACCTCGACCAGGTCGTTCTTGAGGCGCGGCAGCACGACCTGCGTCTCGGGGTCGCCAAAGCGGGCATTGAACTCCAGCACCTTGGGGCCGGCGGGGGTGAGCATAAAGCCGCCGTACAGGCAGCCGCGGTAGTCGATGCCCTCGGCAGCGAGCTCGGCCACGGTCTGCTCCATGACCTTCACCATGGTGGCGTGTTCCTCGTCGGTCACGATGGGCACCGGGCTGTAGACGCCCATGCCGCCGGTGTTGGGGCCCTTGTCGCCCTCGAGCGCGCGCTTGTGGTCCTGCGAGGTGGCCATGGGGCGCACGGTCTTGCCGTCGGTAAAGGCCAGCAGCGAGCACTCGGGACCGGTCAGCATCTCCTCGATGACCACGGTGTTGCCGGCATCGCCAAAGGTGCCGCCAAAGCACTCGCGCACGGCCTCCTCGGCCTGCTCAAGTTCGGTCGCCACGATAACGCCCTTGCCCGCGGCAAGGCCGTCGGCCTTCACGACCAGCGGGGCGCCGTGCTCACGCACGTAGGCGAGAGCCGAAGCCTCGTCGGTAAACGAGCCGTAAGCTGCCGTCGGGATACCGGCGCGCTCCATGAGCTGCTTGGAGAACAGCTTAGAGCCCTCCATCTGGGCGCCCTCGGCACCCGGGCCAAAGCAGGGAATACCCGCCGCGCGCACGGCGTCGGCCACGCCCGCCACGAGCGGAGCCTCGGGGCCAATTACCACGAGTCCGCATCCGTGGCTCTGAGCAAACGCCGCCACGGCCGCAGGATCGCAGTCGTCGAGAACAACGTTCTCGCCGCAGCTCGCGGTGCCGCCGTTACCCGGCGCAATGTAGAGCTTGCCGGCGCGCGGTGATGCTGCGAGCTTAGCTGCCAAAGCATGCTCACGGCCGCCGCTGCCCAACAACAGGATGTCGATGGTTTGAGTGTCCGCCTTCAAGGGTACCTCCTCTATGGATTAACGGCCCGCTCCGCGCGAGCCCTTTGCAAGCAAATATACCCCTCGGCCGCCCGTCCGGGCTGCAAAGGGGTATATCGCAATAACCAAATAGTCCCGATTACTTCCAGAATCGGTTGATGATCTGCTCGCGACCAGCGCCGACGCCAATGAACGTCACGCGGGTGTGTGCCAGATCCTCGATAAACGCCACGTAGTCCTGAGCCTCCTGCGGCAGCTCGTCAAAGCTGCGGCAACCGGTGATATCGCACTTCCAGCCGGGGAGCTCCTCGTAGATGGGCTTGGCATGCTCAAAGCGCACCTGATGCTCGGGCACGCTGGTGTAGCGCTCGCCATCGACGTCGTAGGCCACGCACACCTTGATGGTGTCGAAGGCCGAAAGCACGTCGAGCTTGGTCACGGCGATGTCGGTGAGGCCGTTGACGCGCGAGGCATAGTTGGCGATAGGGCCGTCAAACCAGCCGCAACGACGACGGCGACCGGTGGTCACGCCGTACTCATAGCCCTCCTCGGTCAGCGTGTGGCCGGCCTCGGACTCATAGGAAAGCTCGGTGGGCATGGGGCCCGAACCGACGCGGGTGATATAGGCCTTCATGACACCCAGCACGCGGTCGACGTTCTTCATGCCCACGCCGGAGCCGGTGATGGCGCCGCCGGCGGTGCAGTTGGAAGACGTCACGTACGGATAGGTGCCGTGGTCGATGTCGAGTAGCGTCGCCTGGGCGCCCTCAAACAGCAGGTTCTTGCCCTCATCGATCATGTTGTTGAGCAGCAGGCTCGTCTCGGTGATGTAGGGGCGCAGGCGCTCGGCCATCGGCAGGTACTCGTCGCAAATCTGGTCCACGGTGTAGGTGGGCAGGTTGTAGATGAGCTCGAGCTCGGGGTTCACGCGGGCGAGAGCGGTCTCCAGCTTGTCGCGGAACAGCGTCTCGTCCAGCATATCCTGCATGCGCAGGCCAATGCGGGCCATCTTGTCCTGATAGCACGGACCGATACCGCGCTTGGTGGTACCGATGTTCTTCTTGCCGAGCTTCTGCTCAAAGGCGCCATCCAGGTCGATGTGGTACGGCATGATGACATGCGCGTTGCCGCTAATCTTGAGGTTCTTGGTGGTGATGCCGTCGGCCTCGAACATGTCGATCTCCTCAAGGACAACCTTGGGGTTGACGACGCAGCCGTTACCGATCACCGACACATGGTCGGAATACATGATGCCGGAGGGCACCTGGTGCAGGCCGTACTTCTTGCCGTTGACGACGATGGTGTGGCCGGCGTTGTTGCCGCCCGAGTAGCGCACGACGGCATCGAAGTCGCCGGCGACCAGGTCGCAGATCTTACCCTTGCCCTCATCGCCCCACTGGGCACCGACCAAAACGGTTGACGGCATGTTTACTCCTTACATTCATGGACTGTCTACGCGCCACGCCGGCACGCAGAAGCACAAAACATTCCCAGTATACCCGTGCAACGGGCGCCTGTCCTACTCCTCGGCATGTGCCCCATCAAGCTCATAGAACTTAGTGGATGCCGGCAGGAACATCAGGTCGACGTCGCCAATCGGGCCCGAACGGTTCTTGGCCACGACGATACGCGTAACGCCCTCGTCGGGTCGATCGTCGCGCGAGGCTTCGGCCTCGTCGGCGGAGCGGTCCAAGAACATAACGATATCGGCGTCCTGCTCGATGGAGCCCGATTCACGAAGGTCGGAAAGCTGCGGGCGCTTGCCGGTACGGGATTCGACCTGACGCGAGAGCTGCGACAGCGCGATGAGCGGGATCTTGAGCTCCTTGGCCATGATCTTCAGACCACGCGACATCTCGGAGACCTCGACGGTACGGCTCTCGGAGCGGCGTCCCGGCGGAGGACTCACCAGCTGCAGGTAGTCCAGGATGATGATGGCCTTCTCCTTGTTGTGGAGCATGCGGCGGCTCTTGGCGCGAATTTCGGTCACTGTGGTGCCGGGCGTATCGTCAATCAGAATATCGAGCTTGGACAAGGTCTGCGTGGCCTCGTTGATATTGGCCCACTGCTCGGGGCTAATGCGGCCCATGCGGAAGTCACTGATCGAAATCATGGCGTAGGCGCAAATCAGACGCTGGGCAATTTCCTTGCCCGACATCTCCAGAGAGAAGAAGCCGACGGTATAACCGGCGGCGGCGGCGTTGAGCGCCAGGTTCAGGGCGAACGACGTCTTACCCACAGCAGGGCGGGCGCCGATGATGATGAGCTGGCCCTCGCGAAAACCCATGAGCATGCGGTCGAGCGACGGGAAGCCCGTGGGCACGCCCGCAGCCTGGCCGCCGGCCTGGCACACTTCCTCGGCCTCGTTATAGGCCTCGACCATAAACTCGGTCAGCGTCTTGTAGCTCGACTTGACCTCGCGCGCCGTGACCTTGAGCAACTTGCTCTCGGCCAGCTCCACGACCTCTTTGGTGTCGGTGGGGGCGTTGTATGCCAGCGCGTTGATCTCGTTGGTGGCGCCGATCAGCTCACGCAGCATCGAATCGCGGCGAACGATAGCGGCATGGTGCTGCCAGTTGACGAGCGACAGGGTCTGACCCATCAACTCCAAAATGTACGCTTCGCCGCCCACGGCATCGAGCTTGTTGATGCTTCGCAGGTAATCGATCAGCGAGATGGAGTCGATGGGAATGCGGCTGTTGTACATATCGACCATCGCGGTATAGATGGTCTTATGAATGGGCCGGTAGAAGTCATCGGGCTGCAGCTCGACCTGGGCCTCTTCGACTACCTCGGGCGATAGCAGCATGGCGGCCAGTACATTGGCCTCTGCATCTTGGTTTTGGGGGAGACCCAACTTGGAACCACGGTCCTCGACCGTCAACCCGGTCTCCCTATCGTCATATGCCATGAGCATCCTCATTCATATCGCTTGCGAGCATCCATAGTATCAGTCACAGTCCCAAAACGGGCCGCGCCCCGGCAATCATCACCGGACGAAACGGATGAACGGTCCTGTATATAGGACTTCGACGCAACGTTCACCATGACACTCACTCAGCGCAAAAAACAAAAGGGCGCCCTGGTTTCCCAGAGCGCCCTTCTTAGAACAAGATTGTTGCGTTGCAGCAAATGCTACTCGGCAGCAGCCTCAGTCTCGACCTCGGCGGTCTCGGCCTCGGCGACCTCAGCGGCCTCCTCGACCTCAGCCTCGGCAGCGAGCTCCTCGGCGGTAACGCCGACGAGAACGACAACCTCGGCCTTGATCTCGCGGTACAGCGAGATGGCAACGGTGTGGGCACCGGCAACCTTGATGGGCTTACCGAGCTCGACGCGCTTGCGGTCGATGTCCATGCCGAGCTGAGCCTTGATGGCGTCAGCGATCATAGCGGCGGTAACGGAGCCAAAGAGGATGCCCTCGTCGCCGACCTTGACGTCAACGGTGACCGTCTTGCCCTCGAAGGCAGCCTTGGTCTCGTTGGCGGTAGCCAGACGGACGGCCTCGCGCTTGGCGATGTTGTTGCGACGCTCGTCAAGCTGCTTGAGGTTGCCCTTGGTGGCGGCAACAGCGAGCTTCTTGGGGAACAGGAAGTTCTCAGCGTAACCCTGAGCGACCTCTACGACGTCACCCTCGCCGCCCTTGCCCTTGATCTCATCGAGAAGAATAACCTTCATGATGCGTCTCCCTTCTTAGCCGCGGTCGCGGTTGCCACGAGAGGAAACCACGGGGACGGTGTACGGCAGGAGAGCCATCTCGCGGGCGCGCTTGATGGCGTTGGCGATGTCATGCTGATGCTGCGTGCAAGCGCCAGTGACGCGACGGGGCTTGATCTTGCCACGGTCGGTCATGTACTTACGGAGAAGCTGAGTGTCCTTATAGTCGATGAACTCAGTGTTCTCCTTGCAGAACTGGCAGTACTTACGACGCGGCTGACGTGCAGAAAAATCATTAGCCATGTCAAAATACCTTTCATTTGGCAACTTCGGCGAACCGAAGCCGCCTCTCACTCAAAAATAGGTGAACAACCCTTAGAACGGGATGTCCTCATCGTAGACGTCGACCGCGGGCGGCGTGGCCACCGGTGCGGCAGGACGTGCTGCGGGCGCGGGAGCTGCGGGGGCGTAACCGCCCTGATCGTAGCCACCCTGGCCACCACGGGAGCTCATAAACTCGATCTCATCGACGATGACTTCAAGCTTGCTCCGGCGCTGGCCGTCGCGCTCCCAAGAGCTGTAGCGCAGCTTGCCCTCGATCGCGACCTTGTTTCCCTTTGCCAGGAAACGGCTCACGGCCTCGGCGCGGGTGCCGAACATAGTGCAGTCGACAAAGTTGGGATAGTCCTCCCACTCGCCAGTCTGCGCGTTGCGGCGACGATCGTTCACGGCGACGCCAAAGGACAGAACCTGGGTTCCGCCGGCAGTGGCGCGCAGCTCGGGATCGCGGGTGAGGTTACCGGTGATGTTCACTCGATTGATGCTCATAACTCACTACTTCCTCTTGGGGCACAAGCCCAGTCCAAAACGACAGTCTTACTCCTGGTCGTCGCGACGGACGATCATGTGGCGGACCACAGCGTCGGTGATGCGCAGGACGCGATCAAGCTCGGCGATCTGGGTAGGATCTGCGTGGAAGTTGATGAGGGTGTAGTCACCATCGGTGAGGTCGTTGATCTCGTAGGCGAGCTTGCGCTTGCCCCACTCGTCAACGGAGTCGACCTTGCCAGCGCCCTCAGCGATCGTGGTATCGATACGCTTCATAACAGCGAGACGAGTCTCGGGGTCGAGCGACGGGTCAACAAAGAACAGCAGTTCATAAGCCTTCATATTGTCACCTCCTCTGGGCAAATGTGGCTTCAGGTCGTGAAGGTGCGCCTGAAGCAGGAAAAGACTTGGTAATAATATCTTTCAACCTCCCAGGCTGCAAGAATATGCAGCTACAACCTCATGACCTCCACATATGCCCATACTCACACGACGTTTCATGCGCATTCCAACCAAATGCTGACCAAAAGCTTGACGGATCTGTTGACAAGATACGGTGCCGTGGGGACAAGCTGAGCCAAGCCGCAGGTCAACGGGCACAAGGCTGTGGTCGCAAAATGCATACCAGTGGCCCACAGCACCACCCAAAGATTTTTAAATTCATTGCCAAGTCGCTTATGAATACCCTTTTTTGAACAATTGAGTTGATCAACCACGCTGGTCGGAAGCCGTTTTTTGGCACCTCAAGCCCCACTGCAGCGCCAAGCACGGCCAAGCGTTTTAAAAAATGCCAACTTTTCTGTTTGCACTTTGCGATTCCTCGTGTATACTGACTTTCGCATTTAACGGAGAGTTGTCCGAGTGGCCGAAGGAGCACGATTGGAAATCGTGTAGGCGTCAAAAGCGTCTCCAGGGTTCAAATCCCTGACTCTCCGCCAGTTAATTCCAAAGCAGGCCTTCGAGCCTGCTTTGTTTTTACCCCACGCGGAGGGGTGGCAGAGTGGTTGAATGCGGCGGTCTCGAAAACCGTTTGGCCTGTATAAGGTCACGAGGGTTCGAATCCCTCCTCCTCCGCCATTTTGGTTGAAAAAGCTCCCGAAAACGGGGGCTTTTTTGTTTAGAGTCCCTTACAAGCAAATACGGCGGAGGAGGAGGGATTCGAACCCGCCAGGGCGCGGAGCGTAAAGAAAACGCGCCAGTGGCGCGTTTTTAGCGCAGCGCGGTCGGCGTAAGCCGACCGGATAAATTTTGAGCGCTGCTCAAAATTTAGACATCCCTCCTATTCAACCACGCCCCCATCGCGTTCAGCATCGACCCAGATCCCCAAACATGGAACCTACGCCCGCATCCAGTCCTGACCGTTTGCCGAGCAATAGGGTCGCAATCGGCGCCGAACATGTACTATGTACGGGCATTGTCCAAATCCGTAATCCAAAGGACCCCATCTTGCCCGTCGTCGCCGCTATGACCGTTACCTCACACGCCACGGATGCCATGGTCGCCATCCCGTTTTGGCTCGAAATGTTCGCCGTCGTCGCGGCTTCAATCTCGGGCGTGTTGGTCGCGCGCGAGCACAAACTCGACCTGGTGGGTGCAGTTGCGCTCGCCGTGGTCTGTGGCTTGGGCGGCGGTCTTTTACGCGACATGACGCTGCAGGTGGGCAACGTCTACATCCTCAACCAGCCAATGGCGCTGCCGCTTTCCATTGCCACGGCAGCCATCATCTATATTTTCCCGGCAATCGTCGACAAGCCCGAAAAACTCATTCCCCTGCTCGACATCATCTCGGTCGGCATCTACGCCGCCACTGGAGCAGACAAGGCGCTGGTCTACGGCTTTGCACCGGCGGTGTGCATCATGATGGGCTTTTTCACCGCGGTGGGCGGCGGCATGTTGCGCGATGGCTTTATGGGCGTGGTTCCGGGCATTTTCCAACGTACTAACTTTTATGCCATCGCCGCCATCGCCGGATCGACAAGCTATGTGTGTCTCGTTATGAGCGGCATTATGAGCAATGTCGCCGCGCTGGTCGTATGCGTTGTCGTGACCATGGGTCTGCGCTGGCTCTCGCTGCGCTTTGACATCAAAAGCCCCACCGAAGAAGATATCGCGCGCTTCTTGCACCGTAAAAAGTAAACAGCACGGCACGACCCTTCGAAATGCAACCGAGAGGTTCTTTTAGAGCGCCCACGCGTTGGGTACCCTGTTAGGTGTATGTCGAGCATCTGACGAAGGATTCACTATGCCCTGTAATCAATTCCCGTCGACCCAGCGCCGTAAAGCGTGGGTCCACATCACGATCCTATTCGCGCTCGTCGCCCTAGCGGTCACCGCACTTCCCACGGCGTCGTTCGCCGGCACAGACACCGCAGGCAACGTACTTGCGACCGACAATGACGCCAATTCGTCCGGCGTCGAAGGTGACCTGTACTGGGCAGGTCAGGCCCTCAACTTGGACGATGCGTCCATCGGCCGCGACATAATTGCAGCAGGCGAGAGCCTCTCCATCCGCGACTGCACGGTGGGCGGCGCCGTCCGCTTGGCGGCGCGCACCATCGACATTGCCAAGACTACGGTTGATGGCAGCGTGACCGTTGCCGGCCAGCATGTCGTGCTCAATTCCGACAGCACCGCCAACTGTTTCTATGCGATAGGCGAGACGGTTGCCCTGCGCGGCTCTACCAAGTCGGCAGCGCTTGCGGGCGATACGGTGACTATCGATGGCACCGTCGAGGGCGATGTCGAGGTTTGGGCCGATAAGCTCATCCTGGGCAAGAACGCCCACATCACCGGAACCGTGAACGCGCACGTCTCCGAGGACCCCGAGCGCGCCGCGGGAGCCGAGGTCGGCGCGCTCAAGATCGACCGCACCGAGAGCGAGGATACTTCCACCGTTAACGATGCCATCGGCGGTATCGTCGCCGCGGCACTCTCGACTTGCTTTGTCGCCTTACTGCTCGAACTCGTCTTTCCGCGCGCAACCGCCAGCGCCGCCGGCATGCTCCGCCAGCGCCCCATGCCCCTGTGGGTGAGCGGTCTTCTGGGCACGATTGCTATCGTCCCCGCCGTCCTACTGCTAATTATCTCTATCGCTGGTCTGTCGCTTGCCGGAGCCCTCATGTGCGGTGTTATTGGCATCGCGCTGGTGTCGAGTGCCTTCGCGGGCTGCGCCATTGCCCGCATGGTCGGACACAACCAGAACCGCTACGCCATGGCAGCCGCCGGCGGCGTGATCGCGGGCGCGCTTACGGCAATCCCCCTCGTAGGCGGCTTCATCAGCGGCGTGGCCTTTGTCTTCACGCTCGGCTACATCATCCAAATCATCTGGCGCAACGCCCGCCTCAAGCCGCAGCAGCCGGCTAACACGCCAGGACTCCCCACCGCTTAGCCACCAACCGCCACAAAGGAGACAGGCACCTTTATGGTGGTGTAAAAGGGTCAGGTTTCTTTGCACCGACAAACGAAGCGGGGCACCCGGTCACATTCGACCGGGTGCCCCGCTTTTCTTGGAGGGTTCTCTAGTAACTTTTTCAAAACCAATGATCATCAGGTCGGTAGGCCTGCGCGTCACTCGCTACGGAGGCAGTACGCCACTGAGCAAGGGGGGCAATTATTTTTCACGGCGACCTCCTCCTCGCTTGATGACGAACGCGACAACAATAGCCGCCACTCCGATGGCAGCCAAAACCGCCACCAGTACCAACGTTCTATCTCCCGTCGAGGGCATAAAGCCTCGACTTACTTCTTTGCTTGGGGTGTTGAGCACCGACAGTTCAATCGAACCCGTCCCGGCATCGGCTGCATCAACCCGCAGAGGGCTTTCGACCGATACAGTCACCTTGGGCTTCGCGGCCGCCACCTGTTTAACGTCCAGACCCTCGGCCGTAACCGTCACCGTACGCTTGCCCCCAAAGGCGGTGTAGCCCTTGGGTGCCGCGACCTCTTCGACGGTATAGACGCCCGCGTCCACACCGGTCAATTCCACATGGCCGTCCGAGCCCGTGGTGACGCACGCGTCGGCATCCGTCGACCACGAGCCGTCAGTCGTTAGGATGCGCCCGCGGTCATCGATGATGCGCAGCTTGGCGCCCGCGATCGGTTTATCGTCCGAGCTTGAGCGCTTGATCAGACTGAGACCCCAGGTGTAGGCGCACGCATCGTCGCTCGGCGTGCGGGTGAAGCCGGCGTCGCCGGACTGGTCGGCGAGGGGAGAGCGCGGGTAGCGCAGGTAGACCTCGTTGGGGTTGCCCTTGGTGGCGCCTCGATTGCAGTTGGCCCCCAACGGCGCATTGTAGACAGCAACCACGCGGGCGCCCGCGGTGAAGGCGTCGGCCCCGCCGAGCGCGGCGATCAGGTCGCCGGTGCGCACGGTGAAGGCATTGCCCTCGACCGAGACCCTGCACTGTGAAGTAATGTCCGTCCACCCTTTAGCCAGCGTCGAGTTGGCGTTACCGCCCTCACATGTGACGGCGTCAAAGCCGCCGTCCGCGCCCGCCGCCACGTACACGCGCATGCTCGCGGCCACCTTGGAGGGGTCGAGCCCCGCGCTCATGGTGTCGACGAACTGCACCGTGTAGGCGTCGTAGGCCGTGAGGCCCGCCGGGACCGTGGCCGAGAGGCGCCAGTACAGATCGTCGCCCACGGTGGCGTCGACGGCCTTCTGCCAGTCGGCGGTGTTGTCCTCCAGCACATGCTTGAACACCTTGGGGGTCGCCGCCTTGGGCTTGACGGTTACGGCGCTGCCGCCGACCAGTGCCACGATCGGCGCGGTGCCGGCCTCGCCCTGGGCGATGGCGTCGTCGTCGGCGACGATGAGCCAGTATCCGCTGGGCAGCTCGGCCGTCGTGCCCGCGTTAAGGGCCACAGAAGGTACACCGACATTGCAAATCGCACGGGCAAGCTTTGCCGTCAGCGCAGTCGACATATGTCCGCCCGCATTCAGCCACTCGGCAGCCTCTTGCGCCGTCGATGCCGAGCTATCAAGCCCCGCATCATGCAGCACCGAAAGAGCAGTTTGACGAACCGTGTCATTCGCCCACGTTACGTCAGTTGCAATTTTTTGGCCAGCATCGTCATCGTCGGCAACGGTCGCCGAAAAGAGCTGGTACGCGTCATACCGCGTCGCAACTGTACCGCCCACCGTAATGGCACCGGTGCCCGCCGCGCAGGCCGTCCCAGGGGCAATCGCGAAAGAGAAGACGGCAACCATGGCTATTGCCACAACGGTCAACAAATGACGAAACACCTTATTCACGGCGACCACCTCGATCTTGATCGCGATGGCGACGAGCATGCATCCATGTCGCAGCAAAACACAGCAGCGATGCACCAGCCAAATACGTCATAGTCAAGCCGGCACCGCCCGCCTCAGGAAGCATGGTCGAATACTTGTTGGTAAAGGTCGGCGACTCCCGGGAGGCACCGTCATACGTGACGACGGTGTCGAGCTGCTCATGCTCATTGTCGATAGTCACGTTAACCGTAACATCGTGCACGGTTGTGTCGTAGGCGATATGGTCCTTGACATTGTTCTCGGCACCCTCGGGGACGACCTCAGAGATGGTGTAAGTGTAGGTATCGGCCTTGTTGTAGTCGACGTTGAAGGAGACATTGCCCTCGGCGTCGTTGGTCACCGTCTGGAGCACCCTGCCGTCGCCATCCTTAAGTGTAAACGAGAACTGTCCCTTCTTGAATGTGCCACCTTCAAGCACTTTCTTAGCCTGGATTGTTGCGGATCCCTTTAGACGATTGTCATAGACCCAAATCTCGTCCTTTTTGTCATCGCCTACGATCTCCGCGCCGCCGGCGATGGTCTTCGCCTTAGCTAGCGCAGTTTGATAATCCTCGTCGCTTTCGTTGCCCTTGAGCATGATCCACGTAGGCTCGGCCTTGGCGTAGCCAACAGGCGCCCTGGTCTCCTCAAGCTGGTAGAGCACGCAACTGTTCATCGCGCTGTCGCTCGTGCCGAACGATATATTGCCGTTGTCATCGGTCTTAGCGGTGGCAAACAACGATCTGGCGCTCTCCCCGCCCATATCCACTCTGTAGAGTGCGAACTCCGCCCCCTTGAGCGTCGCACCGACCTGCTGCGCATCGTATTTGGTCATCGTGATGCCGTAGCCGTTGCCACCTGCGCTGGCAGAAGCTTTTTTGATTTCCCATGTTTGATCATCAGTCGCAGAACCGTCCTTCACACCCGTAAGCATGGCGGTATTGGAAAGAGGAACCTTGTTGCCAGGATTTCCGCTCGGGATGACCTCGTACTCGACCTTGAGGTATTTCTCATCGGGCACGTTAAGTGTCAATCTCGTACATGAGCCAGATTCGTTGTTGATTTGCTCCATCTTTGACGAATAATCCTTATCGGCCAGCTCAGACCAATCGTTGTTCACGCGCTCATAGATCTTAAGCGTCGACGGCACCAACGTGCACTTGGCATCCATGGTATCGACCAGCTCGAGGACACCAGTGTCACTCTTAAGATCGACAGCTGACTCGTTAACGAAAATGGTGTATTTGATGCGATTACTATTGTCGACCTGTTCGCCGGTCTTCTTGATGACGTTGTTCTTAATGATGACAGCACCACTGCCATAGTCGAATTTCTTGCTTCCCGACTCGGCGCGCGCAGAATTGGTGAACTTCACCTCGTTTGTGGAGGTATCGAGCTCACCACGCTTGACCGCCGTCTGATACGTAAGCTTAGCGTAACCGGCGTAGTCGCCGAGTTCCGTCGTGGGGATGGAGAAAGTGACCGTGTTGCCTCTGCTGCTAACGTTGCCAGCGGCAAGTGTCCGACTCTTAACGACCTCCTTGGCCTCGCCTCCGCGCCCAAGCCCCGTATGTTGATCGTAGGGATTCTGCACGAGCGTGAACTTGGCGGAATTCGCGACATAGCTCATACCGTCCGGAAGGGTGTCGATGATATTCAGCGGTTTCCCGCCCAGCTTTCCAGCTCCAAAGTATTCGAACTCGCCATTTGCGCCCTTATTACCCTTTTGGCGGTTTGCATACACCGTCCAGCCGACGATCCAGGCGCCCTTCTCATCCGAGCCGTCAACGGTATGCCAATCGAAGTTCTCAACCCAAGACACCTTCGACTCCGCTTCCGGCTTCTCGACCGCGGACTTCGTTTCTTGGTTGACAACGTACTTGACGGGTTCGGTGAACGGCCACTTTAATTTCAGGCCCGGCGCGCTGACCGACGCAAAGTTTGAGTACCAGCCCGACAGCGCTTCTGATGTGGTGTCGTAGGTGATAACGGCGTAGTCCTCTTTCTCGAGGGCGTCCTTCACTTTGTTGGTAACGATGATTTTGAGGTCGTAGTTTTCCTTTGTTTCATTACCCGGAAAGCTAGCCGTTGGATTCCAGTCGGCGCCCCGTTCCAGCACGGTATCGCCGATTTTAATGGTAATGGAGCTTTCGTCGACACCAAGTTTCTGCGACCATGCCGACTGAAACGTGTCCTTCACCGTCACCTCGTCTGGATGGACCGCATTGACGATCGCCTTCAGCGCGACCTTCGTCTCCCATGTCGCCCTGCCCGTCGTCGCCTCATTGGATCTCACGAGCCTCTTGGTGATCGGCACAACACCCGTCAGCTGCGGCGTGAAACTGCCTTCATCGGTACCGGAAACGGAGCCTTCACGCTCGATGGTCGCGTTGTTGCGCACGGTGCCGTACGAGCTCGTGTCGTTCATCTTTGTGTGATAAACGATGCAGTAGGTGGCGTACTTATCCTCAAGGTTATCCCGGAACTTATAGGAAAAGGATTGTTCCTTTGGGTCAAGGTTGCCTTTCTCAATCTCGACTCCGCTCGCCTCCGAGTCGCCTTTGTAAACCGTAAAGTAGTTGCCCGTATACGTCTGTTTTCCGTCCAGATAATCGGTGAACACGTAGCCGCTCATGTCGGCCTTGAGCTTGCCTTGGTTGAGTCTGACCGTCCACTTGATGTCCGACGGTGTGCCCGATCCGTTGGACTTGTCAATCATGTCGTAGCCGAATGTAACAGGCTCAGCCGTAGCTGTTTTGTTGTCGCCGTCGGTTGAACCAGCCCAATTCCACATTGCCGTATTGTCAGCTTTGATCAAATCGCCGCTGTTTGCCGAAACGCCGCTCTTCAGCTCCGTTTCGTACGTGATCGTGTGGTCGCCCTGGGAAAGATTGCCCAGGCTGTCGAGGGTCGCGACCTGGCTGTCGATCTTCGGCTGGGGTTCGAGCTTCGTGCCGTCGAGTGCGAAGCTGCCTATCACAAAGTTGAAGTTGTCGCCCAGCGCGTCGGTTAACTTGACATTCGTGGCATACGACTCGACGGTGAGTTTAACGGTCCAGGTAACCTTGGCCACGCCATCTGCTCCCTGGAAGAAGGTCCCCGACTTCGTCCCTGTGACTTTGCCGTCTTTGGTGGGGATATTGATCATTCCCGCACCAGGAAACACGAAAGATGCGTTGCTACCAGAACCGACATTCTTGTTTTTAAGCTGGAACGAGAAGTTTGCCGCGACATGAATGTTCGCAGGATTCCGTTCAAGCCAGCCCTTGTCAAACGTAAAGACAACCTTATTACCTTCGATCTTCCACGTGCCAGCTTGGGCGGCAGAAGATTCCGAACCCTCCATGAGGTTGCCACCTGCGTCATCAACGACGATGGTGCCTGGCAGCTCATAGACAGCGATGTTGTTCCCAGACGAAGGCGCCTTACCGCTTTTAAATTGTACCGAAAAAGCTCCGTAGAGCTTCGAAGTAGACGTTACGGCAGTATCACCCAAAGGCTGATTATGGTTCTCATCGGTATACAGCTTGACCTCAACCGTTGCCGTATCGTCGTTGATCTCAATCGGCGTTGGTGTCGTCGCATCCTCGGCGCGCACGGGGGCTGCACCGTGAAAAACTGCGGCGGTGAGGCTAATTAAAATGAAGATCAGGGCCGCCATACCCAGCGACCGTGAGCGGTGTGCGTCCATAGTTGTCCCCTAATTCCTACAACACGTTGTGGAATACGGCGAATCGTCGGATCGAACACAAACCCCAACATCAACGAGAACCTACCTAGCGCATTGCAAGAACCCATCGGGGAGCAACTTCTAAGACGGTTCGTCTATGCCACAATGCATAAAATACAATATAGATACCAGTCATGTAAACCGCAGGTAAATAGGTCTTTTAATTTAATACCAGTTGATATTTACCTGTTACCGTTTATGCATTAAAGCGGTTGTATTTCAATGATTCATGTATATGTTTAAACAACTTAACTTTGCTTGAAAAGCCGCTCGGGGGGATAACCTCCTCCGCCGTGGTGCAAACGAACCCGTCCCCTTGCACCAAAAAGGGCGCCGACCATCGCGGTCGGCGCCCTTTCTTGTTAGTCGCTATAAAGCCCAGCGCTTATTTGTTGACCTGGCCGGCGCGGACGGCGGCCTTCTTGCGGTCGGTGGCATTGAGCAGACGCTTGCGCAGGCGGATGTTCTTGGGAGTGATCTCGACCAGCTCGTCGTCGGCGATGTACTCCAGCGCTTCCTCCAGCGAGAAGGTGCGGGGCGGCACCAGCTGGACGGAGATATCGGAGGTCGAGGAACGCTGGTTGCCCAGGTTCTTGGTACGGGCGATGTTGACGACCATGTCGCCGGCCTTGCTGCGCTCGCCCACGATCATGCCCTCGTAGCACTCGGTGCCCGGCTCAACAAACAGCTGGCCGCGCTCCTGCAGCGTACCCAGAGCGTAGGCGACGGCCTTCTCGGTGGTCATGGAGATCATGGCGCCGTTCTGACGGTTGCCGATCTCGCCGGCGTAGGGGCCATACTCCAAGAAGGTGTGGTAGAACACGCCCTCGCCGTGGGTGACGTTCATGATGCGGTTCTTAAGGCCCATGATGCCGCGGGTCGGGATCTTAAACTCGAGGTGCGTCACGATGCCCGAGGTATCCATGCTCGTCATGATGCCGCCGGAGGTACCGAAGACCTCAACGACCTTGCCCGAGTACTCGTCCGGGCACTCGACGACGGCCTGCTCGACGGGCTCCATCTTGTTGCCGTTCTCGTCCTTCTTAAACAGAACGCGGGGACGGCCAACCTGGAACTCAAAGCCCTCGCGACGCATGGACTCCATCAGAACGGACAGGTGCAGGATGCCGCGACCCGAGACCTCGACGCCGCTCTTGTCCTCGAGCTCCTCGATCTTCATGGTCACGTTGTTCTCGGCCTCGTTGAACAGGCGCTCCTTGAGCTGACGGGCGCCCACGATGTCGCCGTCGCGACCGACGAGCGGGGAGGTCGAAGCCTCAAAGACGATGGACAGGGTCGGCGGGTCGATCTCGATGGGCTCGAGCTCAACGGGGTTCTCGGGATCGGTGTAGACATCGCCGATATCGGTGCGGTCGATGCCCACGACGGCAGCGATGTCGCCGGCGCCGACTTCCTGGCACTCGGTGCGGCCCAGGTAGTCGAAGGTAAAGAGCTGCTTGACGGTAGCGGTGGCGCTGGAGCCGTCGTTCTTGACAACCAAGATCTGGTCGCCCTGGTGGATGGTGCCGGAGTACACACGGCCGATGCCGATACGGCCAACGAAGTTGGAGTGGTCGATGGTCACGCACTGCATGGCCAGCGGGGCGTTCTCGTCAACCTCGGGCGCGGGCATGTCGTCGATGATCATGTCGAGCAGCGGATACATGTCCATGTTGCCGTCGTTGGGGTCAAGGCGGGCAAAGCCATTCATGGCGCTGGCGTAGACCACGTGCTCCATGGCGAACTCGAGCTGGTCGTCGGTGGCACCCAGGTCGGCCATGAGGTCCAGGCAGTCGTTGTAGGCCTTCTCGGGGTTGGCGCCCGGACGATCGATCTTGTTGATGACGATCATGATCTTAAGACCGGTGTCGATAGCGTGACGCAGCACGAAGCGGGTCTGGGGCATGGGGCCCTCAAAAGCGTCAACCAGCAGCAGGGCGCCGTCGGCCATACGCAGCACACGCTCGACCTCGCCGCCAAAGTCGGCGTGGCCCGGGGTGTCGATGACGTTGATCTTGACGTCCTTGTACTCGATAGAGATGTTCTTGGCGAGAATCGTGATGCCGCGCTCGCGCTCCTGGTCGTTAGAGTCCAGGACGCGGTCCTCGACCTGCTGGTTGGCACGGAAGGCGTCCGTGGCACGCAGGAGCTTGTCGACCATCGTCGTCTTGCCGTGGTCGACGTGGGCGATGATGGCGATGTTCCTCAGATTGTCTACGCGCATGTAGTTCCCCTATCTTCTATCCATATACAAACGGCACGCGTATGCGGCCCGCCCAGCGACACAACGCTCAGCGGGAATATTGAGCCTTTTACCGAAAACTCGTTTATTTTAGCGATTTTAGATGAGAGGGGTTTCCTCACCTGCAGGTTCAGGGTCGCTCCACATAAAACCATCGCCGGCACCCATGCCCTCATACAGCACGTATGCCGAAAAACCGCTCTCGAGCGTGGTTTCGAAGAAGCTCACGAGCAGGGCGTCGTGATAGCCGCCGTCAATTTCGACACAACCGGTGTAGCCGATGGCATAGCGGGCGATGCGGCCCAGCCCCTCGTCCTTAAGACCCATCTTGTGCTCGGAGATAAAGTTGGTGGCAGCCTCGAGGCATGCCTCCTCGCCATCTTCGTCGAGCGCCGCCAGATATCGGTTGGAAGCAGCGTCCTCGATCGCCACAACTACGCCCGGATTCTCGCCGACGGCAAGGTCGTCCAAGAACGCGCCGATCAGATCGCACACCATGGCGTCGAGCTCGGTGGAGACGTTACCGGCGTCCTGCATATCCTGTGCCATCTTTAGACCTTCCCATCGAGTCTCGCGTCGTTACAGTTCCTGTGCCTCGGCAGCGATCTTGGCGGCAGCGTCGCGGGCGCGCATCATATCCATCGCGCGCTTGTCGAGTACCTTGATCTGGTTGGTCAGCATGACCGCATCGACCACACCCCAGATTACCAAGCCTGTTGAAATCGAAAACCCAAGCGCACCAACTGTACCACGAAGGCGCGAGCAGATTGCCGCGACAAGGGCGGAGACGACAACCATCTTGATAAACGAGCCGCGGCGCTCGCGAAGCGTGCGGGCCTGCGTCACATAGGCAATGCGAGCCGCCTCAGAAGCCTCCGAGCGCATCTGGGCCTCGCGTGCAATGGCCGCCGCCTCAACCGACATACCGCTGGCCATCAGCGAACACTCCGCAACCCTGCCGCCCCGCATTTAGAAGTCATCGGGGGAGAGCGTATGGACGAACTCGTCGAACTTCTCGAACTCCTGCTCGTCGTCGACATCCTCGGCGTGGGTGGAAACAGTGCCCAGGCGATTCATGATGTCGTCCTCCACAAACATGGGAGCATTGCTGCGCACGGCAAGGGCAATGGCATCACTGGGACGAGCGTCGATCTTGCGCTCCTCGCCATCGGCCAGTACGACGATCGTCGCGTAGAACACCGGCGGCTCGGCGCGGACGATCTCGATGCGCTCGAGCTTGGCGCCCAGGGCGTCAACGGTATCGAGCAACAGATCATGGGTGATCGGGCGCTCGGCGCGGCCGCTATCGATGCCGCGGCTGATGGCAGCAGCTTCAAACGAACCAGTCTGAATGGAAAGGGAACGCAGCGGCGCGGGCGAGTCCGATTTGCTGCTGCGCTCACGAAGCACGATAAGCGATGGCACGGGACCGGCGGCCATGACGATGGTCTCTATGTCGACACGAACCATGGAACACCTCCGGTACGTAGCGGTTAACACGCGGCAGCCCGCCGCATTGAATAGCTATACTACCCAATCTTTCGCACAGCACACAAAATCAAAGTAGTTAATTTGGGACGGGGCTTTTTTGACTACTTTCAGTAGGTAAGAAAAAAGCCCCGAGGCAACGCCCCAGGGCTCTTCACAGTTTTGATGGTGGACCTGACAAGATTCGAACTTGTGACCTCCCGGTTATCAGCCGGACGCTCTAACCAACTGAGCTACAGGTCCATCATGGTGGAGGTTAGGGGGATCGAACCCCTGACCTCAGGCTTGCAAAGCCCGCGCTCTCCCAGCTGAGCTAAACCCCCACGGAGACAGTAATAAACACCCCAGCGGCGACTCGGCTCTCGCTGGGGTGTTTATTGCGAAAGAAAGTGGTGGACCTGACAAGATTCGAACTTGTGACCTCCCGGTTATCAGCCGGACGCTCTAACCAACTGAGCTACAGGTCCATCGCGCAAGGGATATATTAGACGAGTCGTTACGCGCGCGTCAACAACTTTTTTGAAAATCTTTGAGGGGTGTCGGCCCCGGCTGCCCGGCGGCATGCGAAGTCGCCTGCTCGGACAGTCCTGCTCGCACGGAGAGCACATTAAGTGCTCTTCGGCTCGTGCGGAACTCGCGATCGACTTCGCATGCCGCCGGGCAGCCGGGGCCGACGCGAGGTTCAAGATTGTCAAAAAAGCGGTCGGCGCGCAGTGCGCCGACCGCCGATATATGGGGTCTGATATTTTCTACCAGCTAGTTCCTCTTACTCGTCTAGGAGATCCTCTGGCATGTCGTTGCCGTCGCCTAGATCGACAGGGGTTTCTTCGGGGGCAGAGCCGTCTTCTGTGGCTTCGCCTTCGGGCTTCTCCTTGGCGGCCGTCATGCGGGCTACGGCGCAGATGCGGTCGTTGTCGTCGACGGTCATCATCTTGACGCCCTGGGTGGCACGGCCGGTCTGGCTGATCTCGTCGGTCTTGACGCGAATGACCGTCGCGCCCTCCGTCACGATGAACAGCTCGTGCTGCGGGCCCACCGTCTTCATGGCCGCGAGGTTACCCTTACGCTCGGTCATTTGGATGGTGTAGACGCCCTGGCCGCCGCGATTCTGCTCCGGGTAGTCCGCGACCGGCGTGCGCTTGCCGTAGCCGCGCTCGGTGATGACGAACAGATCGCCGTTGCCGTTAGTGACTTCCATGCCCAGAACGCTCACGCCGTCCTTCATACCGATACCGCGAACGCCGCTAGTATCGCGGCCGGTGGCGCGCACCTGCTCCTCGGAGAACATGATCGCCTTGCCCGCGGTGGTGGCCAGGATAATCTTGTCGCCCTCGCGCACGCGGCGCACGTTCAGCAGCGCGTCGTCGTCACGCAGGTTGATAGCGATCAGGCCGTCGCGACGGCTGCGGTCATATGCGCTCATCACGGTCTTCTTGACCATGCCGCTCTTGGTGGCAAACATCAGATACTCGTCGGCAGGGAACTCGCGGCAGCTGATGACGCTCGCGATCTTCTCGCCCTCCTCGAAGGGCAGCAGGTTGACGATCGCGGTACCGCGCGCCTGGCGCGTACCCACCGGCAGCTCGTGCACCTTCAGGCGATAGACCTTGCCCTTGCTCGAGAAGAACAGCACGTACTCGTGCGTGGACGCGATGAACATCTCGTCGATGACGTCGTCCTCTTTGAGGTTGACGCCCGAGACGCCCTTGCCGCCGCGCTTCTGGGCGCGGTAGGCGGCCACCGGGATGCGCTTGACATAGCCGGTGTGGGTGATGGTCACGACCATGTCCTCGTCGGCAATGAGGTCCTCGACGTCCAGGTCCTTCTCGACATGGCTGATCTCGGTGCGGCGCTTATCGCCGAACTTCTTGGAGATCTCGCGCATCTCTTCCTTAATGACGCCCAGGATCTTCCCCTCGTGCGCCAGCAGGTCCTCGTAGTAGGCGATGGCGCGGCGCAGGCCGTCCAGCTCTTCCTGAATCTTGTCGCGCTCCAGGCCGGTCAGGCGGCGCAGCTTCATCTCGAGGATGGCCGTGGTCTGCTCGGGCGTAAAGCCAAAGCGCTCGATCAGGCGGCTGCTGGCCTCGGAGTCGGTCTGCGAGGAACGGATGATGCTGATGACCTCGTCAATATGGTCGAGAGCCATCAGGTAGCCCTCAAGGATATGCGCGCGGGCCTGGGCCTTCTTAAGGTCGAAGCGGGTGCGGCGGGTGACGACGTCGACCTGGTGGTCGATGTAGTGCTGCAGCATCTCGCGCAGGCTCAGGCATTTGGGAACGCCGTTGACAAGCGCCAGGTTGTTGGCGCCAAAGGTCGTCTGCAGCGAGGTGTACTTGTACAGGTTGTTGAGCACGACCTGCGGGATGACGCCCTTCTTGAGTTCGATGACCAGACGGATACCCTTCTGGTTGGACTCATCGCGCATATCCGAGATGCCCTCGATGCGCTTGTCGTTGACGAGCTGGGCGATCTTCTCCTGCAGGGCGCCCTTGTTGACCATGTAGGGAATCTCGGTAAAGACCAGGCGGCTGCGGCCGGTCTTGGTGGACTCCACGTGGGCCTTGGCGCGCACGGTAATGGAGCCGCGGCCGGTCTCGTAGCTCTGCTTAATACCGGCACTGCCCATGATGATGGCGCCGGTGGGGAAGTCCGGACCGGGCATGATCTGCATGAGCTCGTCGACAGTGGCGTCGGGATTATCGATCAGGTAGCAGGTTGCCTCGATCGCCTCGGTGAGGTTGTGCGGGGCGATATTGGTGGCCATGCCGACGGCGATGCCCTGGCTGCCGTTGACCAGCAGGTTGGGGAAGCGCGCAGGCAGCGCCTGAGGCTCGGCGAGCGATTCGTCGTAGTTGGGCTGCCAGTCGACGGTATCCTTCTGCAGGTCACGCAGCAGCTCCATGGCGGGCTTTGCCAGGCGGCTCTCGGTGTAACGCATGGCTGCCGCGCCGTCGCCGTCGATGTTGCCGAAGTTGCCGTGACCGTCGATGAGCGGCGTGCGCATGGAGAACCACTGCGCCAGGCGAACCATGGCCTCGTAGACCGCGAAGTCGCCATGCGGGTGGTACTTACCGATAACTTCGCCGACCGTCCAGGCCGACTTCTTGTGTGGGCGGTTGGGGTAGATGCCGCTCTCGTTCATTGCGTACAGGATGCGGCGGTGCACCGGCTTTAAGCCGTCGCGCACGTCCGGCAGGGCGCGGGCCGTAATGACCGACATCGAATACTCGATGAACGACTGCTTCATCTCGCGGCCAAACTCCGAAATCTGGAGCTGGCCGCCGTTGATATCCTCACCGGCCGAGGCACCACGGTCGACTTCGCCAAAGCTCTCCTCGAGCTCGGCGTCGTCGTCCTCTTCCTCATCATCATCGGCATCGGGGTTATAGGCGTCCGGGTCGCCGTCCTCGCCCTGCTCAGCACGGGCAAGCAGGCGCTTCAGATCATCGGGCATACCGGCGTCGCCGGCCTCGTCCATACCCTCGTTATTGTTGATATCGTCTGCCACGTTACCTCCTCATGGTTTGCGTGGTCCATTAATCATCCTGCCACGGAGACGGCTTTTCCAGGTGCCGCAGATTCGCTCGAAAGAGGAGGGAAGCGTACTTGGGTACGCGACCGACGATTGAGGGCGAAGGTGCGGTGGCTGGGAAAGCCGAACAGGTTAGGCGTCTAAGAAGCGCGCGTCGTGCGCGTGTTTTTCAATGTACTCGCGGCGATAGCCGACCTCGGAGCCCATCAGCTCGCGCACGGCGCGGTCTGCCACCACGGCATCCTCGATCGACACGCGCTGCAGGATGCGGGTCTTGGGATCCATCGTCGTCGAGGCGAGCTGTTTGGGGTCCATCTCGCCCAGACCCTTGTAGCGCTGGACGGTATAGCCCTTGCGCTTCTTGGTGATCTTGCCATCCTTGGCCTTGCCGTCTTCGTCGTTATCGTCGGGGTTCAGGCCCAGACTCTGGATGGTGTCGCGCAGGATCTCGTCTTCGGGCTGGCGGCCGTTGGGATACACGTAGTGGATCTTGTTGCGCACCTTAATGCCAAAGATGGGCGGGCAGGCAACATAGACGTAGCCGGCATCGATCAGCGGACGCATGTACTTGTAGAAGAACGTCAGCAGCAGGATGCGGATATGCGCACCGTCGACGTCTGCATCGGTCATGATGATGATCTTGTGGTAGCGCGCCTTGGTGATATCGAAGTCGCCGCCGTCGCCGGCACTCGTCGTGACGCCGCAGCCGATCGCGGTAATCAGCGACTGGATGGTGTCACTCGAGAACGCGCGATGGTCACCAACGCGTTCGACGTTCAGAATCTTGCCGCGCAGGGGCAGAATCGCCTGGATGTCTCGGCGACGGCCGTCCTTGGCCGAACCGCCTGCCGAGTCGCCCTCTACGATGAAGAGCTCGGTCAGCTCGGCATCGCGCACCGAGCAGTCAGCGAGCTTACCGGGCAGGGACGCCGTCTCGAGCAGGCTCTTGCGACGGGTCGCCTCGCGCGCCTTGCGGGCGGCGTTGCGCGCCTTGCAGGCCTGTTGCGCCTTCTTGACGATCTCGCGAGCGGGCTTGGGATGCTCCTCGAGGTAATCGGCGAGTCCGTCGGTCACGATCTTGAGCGTGAGCGCGCGCATATAGGAGCTACCGAGCTTGGCCTTGGTCTGGCCCTCAAACTGCGGATCGGGCAGCTTGACCGAGATAACGGCCGAAAGGCCCTCGCGCACATCGTCGCCGGTCAGGTTGGCGTCTTTTTCCTTGAGCAGGTTCTGTTTGCGCGCGTAGTCGTTGATCACGCGGGTGAGCGCGGTGCGGAAGCCCTCAAGGTGCATGCCGCCCTCGGGAGTGTAGATGTCGTTGGCAAACGACATGACGTTCTCGCCGTAGCCGCTATTCCACTGCAGGGAAACCTCGACCTCGCCCATCTTGGCCACGGGAGCGTCCGGGTCCGATTTGCCCTCGATGTAGATGGGCTCCTTAAAGGCCTCGGGGACGTCCTTGCCCTCGTTGAGGAACTTGACGAAGTCGATGATGCCGCCCTCGTAGCAAAACTCCTCCACGTGGGGAGTCGCCTCGCGCTCGTCGGTCAGCACGATCTTGAGGTTCTTATTGAGGAACGCCGTCTCCTGCAGACGGTTGTGCAGCGTATCGAAATCGTAGATGCAGGTCTCGAAGATCTCGTCGTCGGGCCAGAAGGTGACGGTGGTGCCCGTCGAATCCGAGGTGCCCACGACCTCCATCTTCTTGACGGTCTTGCCGCGCGAGAACTCCATCTCGTAGGTGTTGCCATCGCGACGAACCTGAACGACCACGCGCTTGGACAGTGCGTTGACGACGGAGATGCCTACGCCGTGCAGGCCGCCCGAGACCTTATAGGCCGAGTTATCGAACTTACCGCCGGCGTGCAAGATCGTCATAACGACCTCGAGCGTCGGGATCTTTTTAACAGGGTGCTCGTCGACGGGGATGCCGCGCCCGTTGTCGACGACCGTGATGGAGTTGTCGGCGTGGACCGTCACCTGGATCTCGGTGCAGAAACCGGCCATGGCCTCGTCGACGGAGTTGTCAACGATCTCCCACACCAGGTGATGCAGACCGCTGGCGCTCGTCGAGCCGATATACATGCCCGGGCGCTTACGAACGGCCTCGAGACCTTCGAGAATCTTGATCTCGCCGCCATCGTAATCGTTTTCGTTTGCCACACGTCCTCCTTCAGTCAAGAAAATGTGTACAGCCTTACTAGTTTATCGTAAAAAAATACCCTCGGGAACGAGGGTATTTGGCTCTACAAGGCCACCAGATGCGATTTAAGGCTCTTTTTTGCTTTGCACGCCCTTGGCCCACTCGGCGCTGGCTCTCATGGCATTCTCGAGGGCCTCGCGCAGTTTTTGGTCTTCGATGGGCGCCACCTGGCGCTCGATCTCGGTGCGCTCGGCCTCACTTAGGTCGGCGTGCGGGGCCGGCGGGCGCTCGGTCGGCACCGGGCGCAGGCGTTCCTTGGCGGCGGGCGGCGTGTGACCGGGCGCGGTGGTTTTGAACGCCAGGCCGTCCACATGCGCGCCGGCGCGCTCCATGCGCGCGCGGATGATCTCGCGCAACAGCGTCATTTCCTGCGTCCACGAGGGCGAGTCGAGATACACCAGCAGCTCATTGGACTCGGGCAGGTAGCGCAGTCCCGTCACATGCCGTCCCTCGCGCGTGCCCGAGCACACCGCGTTCCATGCGCGATAGACCGTACGCGACTCCTCGGCGGCCTCCATCTGCGCACGGCGCTTAGGCGTTGCAGCCGCCAGGATGCGCTGGCGCTCTGCGTTCAAAAATCCGCTGAAGGCGACTGTTTCGCTCTCTCGCTCGTAATTAGCACGTCTCACCCATGCTCACCACCTTGGCTCGATCAAGCAGGTCGTCGGTAAAGTACCCCAGGTTGGTCGTAGTTATGACCGTCTGGATATCATCGCCGATCAGCCGCAGGAAAGCGCCGCGACGCTCGCCGTCGAGCTCGCTCATCACGTCGTCCAGAAGCAGCAGCGGGGCGGTGCCCAGGACATCGCGAGCCACGGCAACCTCGGCCACCTTCCAGGACAGCACCAGCGTACGCTGCTGTCCTTGGCTGGCAAATGAACGGGCGGAGCGACCCGCCACGGTAAACTCAATCTCGTCGCGATGCGGTCCCACCAACGTCACGCCGCGGCGAATTTCCTCGTCGGCATGCTCGTCAAGGGCAGCCAGCATGCGCTCGTACGCCCAACCCTTCAGCTCTTCGCGATCCTCGACCTGGGGCAAATCCCCCAGCGTGGACGCATAGGTCACGTTGGCGACCTCACCTGACGCCACTTGCCCGTAGGCAGTGTGCACATGGCCCGCCAGCCGGTCGAGCAGGGCCAACCGGTGCACGAGCAGGGCCGAGCCCGCGCGGGCAATCGAATCGTTCCACGCGCCGAGCATCTCACGGCAGCACCAGGTCTCCTTGAGCAAGGCGTTACGCTGGGTCACGCAGCGCCCATAGGTGCTCGCAAGATCGGCATAGCGTGCGCTCAGCTGCATGCCAAAGTCATCGAGGGCGGCGCGGCGCACACTGGCGCCTCGCTTAACCATGTCCAGATGGTCGGGGCAAAACAGCACGCTCGGCAGAATCCCGCGCACACCGGCGGCAGAGCATCTCTTGCCGTTGCGACTAAACGAGCGCTTACCGTCCCCCGCGCTCAATCCCATATCAAGCACGCGGCCGTCGCCCTCGAGCCTCAGCTCGATCTTGCACGAGCCCACGCCGTCATGGACGAGCTCGGCTGCGGTCGGATGCCTAAACGAGGCGCCGCTCGTCAGCAGCTGCAGCGCCTCTATGAGATTGGTCTTTCCCGCCGCGTTGGGTCCCGCAAGTATCGTCACGCCCTCGTCCAGGGCAAGGCGATAGCTATCGAAGCTGCGGTAGTGCGCGACGGAAAGATCGCGGGCGAACATAGTCATGGCGCAGCGCTAGATGCGGACCGGCATAACCAGGTACAGGTAGTTAATCTTGTCGTAGGACTTAAAGATGCCCGCCTGCGAGTAACTCTTGAGCTCCAGCGTGATCTCCTTCTCCTTGGACAGGGCATTGAGGCAGCCGAAGATGTAGTGGTAGTTGAAGGCGATGGTACCCGACTCGCCCTCAGCCTCGACATCGATCGTCTCCTGCGCAAGGTCCTGGTCATTGGAAATGGAGGACAGGCCCATCTGCCCGTTCTCGACATCGATCTCGAACTTGACGGCGGGGTTGGCGCTCGCGATAACGGCTACGCGCTTGAGGGCGGCGTTAAAGGCGGCGACATCGATCTTGACGCTCGTCACGCACGAATCGGGGATGAGCTGCTTGTAGTTGGGGTACACGCCCTCGATGCGACGCGACACGTAGGTGGTGTTGCCGGCCTCGAAGACGACCTGGGTGTCGGTAGCCCCGATCATGATGGTCGCTTGGCTGGCCATGATGTTCAGCGCGTCGTTAAAGGCGTCAGCCGGAACGTTGAGCTCAAAGGAGCCCTCGAGGGTCGAGGTCTCGACCTGCGTATCGCACACGGCCAAGCGGAAGGAATCGGTCGCCACCAGGCGTACGGTGTTGTTCTCGACCTTCATGTGCACGCCGCCCAGGATGGGGCGAGCCTTGTCGGTCGAGGTGACGCGCCACACGCGGCCGACCATTTCGGACAAGACATCGGTCGGCAGCTCCACGGCACTCTCGATGGCATAGGCCGGAAACTCGGGGAAGTCATTGGCATCGAGCGTGTTCAGCCTAAAAGAGCTCTTCTCGCAACCAATCAGCACCTGGCGCTCGGACAGCTCAAAGGTGACCGGGGCATCGGGGAGGGTCTTGGTGATATTGGAGAGCATCTTACAGGAGATAACCATCTCGCCCTCTTCTTCGACATGCGCCGCGATGCGATGACGGATCGAGATAGTGTAGTTAGAGGTCTGGAATTCCAAGATGCCGTCTTGGGCCTTAACGAGCACGCCCGACAGGATGGGAAGGGTGGATGCCGAAGCGACACCCTTCATAACGACGCCGATGGCTTGTGTAAGCGAGCTCTGGCTGACGGTGAACTTCATCTTTTAATACCTTTCTATAGATATAAATATCTTAATAATAGTAATAGCACTGACGAAACTGTTGATTACTCCCAAAGACGCAGGTCAGACCCAGAAAGAGAATCGACAGCAACCTGTGTGCAACAGGGGTGGTTTTCCACGTTCAAAACCTGCGCAAAACTTTTCATCACCGCGGGTTGGGTTTTAGACACCTTATGCCCGTGGTTTCGACAAGTTTTCAACAGGTGTCTCTATTTCCCTACGAGCGCAGTGTAATTTTATCGCGCAGCGACTTGAGGTCTTCGGTGACGGTGCGGTCTTCCTGGATCATCTTCTGGACCTTTTTGTAACTCGTGCTGACGGTCGAGTGGTTGCGGTTGCCAAATTCGGCGCCCACCGCCGTGGTCGTCATCTCGCACATCTCGATGGCCAGGTAGATAGCGATATGGCGTGCTTTGGCGATATTGGCGTTGCGACGCGGGCCGATGAGCTCCTCGTGCGTCACGCCGTACTGCTCTTCGATGACGGACTGAACCGTCTGGACGTTGATCTTTTTGGCCGATGTGTCAAAGTACTGGCTGGCGATGGCGTCGATATCGTCAAAGGTGAGCTCCCCGCCCTCGCGCTCGCGGTCGCCCGCCTCGCCGGCGCAGCGCTCGCAAAAGCTCTCGAGTTCGCGGATATTGGTGCCCGAGACCTCGGCCATGTGTTTAAAGTGCTCGTCGGTTAGGTGCCCGCCGTCGCCCCCATAGGCCGCCAGCAGCGAGTCGTCGCCTGCCTCGGGAGCGGCGACGATGGTGTTCTCGTAATAGCGCTGCAAGATCTTGTATTTCATCTCGTAGCTGGGCTCTGCGACCAGGCAGAGCATGCCGGCGTTGAAGCGGCTGGTCAGACGCTCGTCCATGCTCAGGTCCTTGGGGGCGCGGTCTGCCGCGATGACGACCTTCTTGTTGTTGCGGATGAACTCGTCCATGAGCTGGAAAAAGTAGTCCACGCTCGCGCGCTTGCCGATGATGTTTTGGATGTCATCGATGATGAGCACGTCCACGCCGTGGTATGCCTGCATGATGGGGGCGTTGCTCTTCTTTTGGCGGTCGAACTCGGTCATCAGGTCGTCCAGATATGCCTGGGAGTTGGCATACTTGACCTTGATCTCGGGCGACTTCTCGGCGAGCTCGTTTTTGATGGCAAGCAGCAGGTGCGTCTTGCCCAGGCCCGATTTGCCGTAGATGAACAGTGATGTGCACGTGCCGCGCTCGTCCGCGAGGGCGGCAAACTTGAGTGCCGAGCGATAGGCATGGCTGTTCTCGGGGCCGTAGACAAAGTTCTCAAAGGTAAATTTTGAGTTCGCGGCGAGCGGGGCTCCATCCGTATTCTGTTCGGCCGGCGCGGTCGGTGCTGGCATGGGTGAAGCGGGGGTCGCATCTTGCGTGGATTTAGTCGGCGCTCCGCCCTTCATCTGGTTCATCATGCGACGAAAATCATCGGCCGAGAGCGTGTTCTTGATTGCAATGCCCGAATCCGCGCCCGCCGTTGCGTCGTGAGCGATGGGCATGTGTGTGACGGGTGCGTTCGTTGACGTCGCCGCCGCGGTCGGCAACGGTGCCATGGTTTCACGGGAAACATCGCTGTGCTGGTGCCCGATTGTCGGCACGTCGCCTGCGGAGGCCGGCACCGCCGGGGAAGCAGCGGGAGCCGTGGCGGGCGCCGTCGCGGCAGCGGATTCCGTCGCGGCGCCTTGCGGTGCCACGATGTCGAGCGCAATCGGTGCAAAGGCGATTTCTTCCAGATAGGCCTCAATGGTCGGCTGATGCTTTTTGAGCTGCGCGATGGCAAAGCGCGAGGGGGCCTCGATCGTGAGCGTATCTTCGGTCAGGCTTATGGCGCGCGATTGCCCCAGCATGTTGATGAGGCGTGCATCTTGGCCGTCGCGCTGGCAAAAGGCGATGGCATCCCCCAGGATGATGCTTGCTTCCTCGTCCACTATCTCTCCCGTTCTTTAGCTCTGAGCTCGCACGCGAGCGGCGCCGAGTTCGGTCAGATGGTATTTCTGGCCATGCTTGATGACCAAGCCGGCCTGCGCCAAGTCATTGAGCGTGCGTGACCAAGTGGGGGCCGAGTTTCCAAACGCCCTCGCCAGATCGGTAGCACCGCACGCTTGATTTTGCGCCAGATAGCCCAGCGCGGCGTTGCCGCGATCGCTTACGAACACGTCCGGTTGTGGCTGCGCATACTGATTTGCTGCATTAGGATACATCATTTGAGCTGCTGGTTGTTGAGAACTCTGCATCGGCGGCATTTGCTGTTGAAAACTTTGAGGCCACTGTTGGTAAGGCTGCGGAGGCATCTGCTGGGCCCAGGGGTTGTACTGCTGCTGCGGCATCTGCTGGTACGGTTGCTGATATCCCTGCTGGTACTGCTGCGGGAACTGCTGGCCATACCCCAGTGGCGGCATCTGCTGATATGGATATCCCTGTTGGTACGGCTGATAGCCCATTTGCTGGCCACCCGGCGCCCCCGTCGCCTGCTGCATTGCTGCTGTATCCTGATCCGCCAGCGGCATGGCCTCTGGCACGTTTGGGGGCATCGACATCGACGCCGCCTGGGGCTCTTGTGTAGGAAGCATTCCGGGCTGCTGCATCTGTCCCACGCGGGGCTGCATCTGTTGCGTTGCCATGGGCTGCTGCGCAAAAGCTCCCGGCAGGGGATATGCGGGCTGCTCCGTCTCGGGCCGCACGGCAGCACCGCGCCCGCCGGCGCGTTCGATTTCCTGCACGCGTTTAGGGTCCAGGCTTACCGTAACCACGGTGCCGTTGCCCATGTTGTCCTCGATGGACACGGCCCCGCCGGCGTTTTCCAAATACTCCTGCACCATGGGAAACCCTGCTCCGGTTCCACGGATATAGCGCTTCATCTTGCTGTTTGCGCTGGTAACGCCAAAGTCGAAAGCACGCTCCTTGTCGTCGATGCCGGGTCCTTGGTCAGCAAAGCGGATGGTGTCTCCGCCGTCCAGAATCGAGATGATGGGCTCGGCAAAGTGCGCGTGGATAAAGTTTTCGACAATCTCGCGGATGACCATGAGCGAGATATGGCCACCTTGTTCTTTCATGCACTGGTAGACGGTGTTGGTCGTCTCTTCCAAATACGTGCGGACATCTTGCGGATCAATGACGATCACACGCGGTGTCGATAGCATATCGTCATAGACGGCGATGCGCGCGGCGTACATGGCTTTTGGCGCCTGCGTGGTCGTCTGCTCGCCTTCCTTACGCTCTTCGCGCACGCCGGTGATGTGCTCGTTGTCGGGTGCCGGGTCTCCGGAATCGACCATGGTGTAAAAGTCGTCAGACATGCCGCTCGCAATCTTTCAAAAGGTTTCGAACAAATAGTAGCTCACCGTGCAATGTTTCTCATCTTTCGACAACTTTTCAAAACCTGTTGAAAACTTTGGAAAACGGACGAAAAGTTCTCAACATTGCCAACATGACCTGTTGAAAACTCGATGAAATATCGTGAAAAGTTGCCATGCACTGCTAAATCGAGCTCGGCTTATGGGGGAACCGTGTGAACTGCGCAACCTTTTACCTTTGATTTCTTGACATTTGAACATTGATTTCCCTACAATCTTCAAGCTCACGTGTCTATATCTGCGTCCGCGCCCCCGCGGACACTCGAAATGCAGCAGGAGGAACTTAAGATGAAGCGTACGTATCAGCCTAATAAGCGTAAGCGTGCCAAGACCCATGGCTTCCGTGCCCGTATGGCCACTAAGGGTGGTCGTGCCGTGCTCGCCCGTCGTCGCGCCAAGGGCCGCAAGCGTCTCACTGTCTAGCAGCGATACACACATCTCGCATGAAGACTATTAAGTCTCGGCAAGATTTCGAGCATGTGTTCAGTCAGGGGCGTCGTTTCAATCACCCTCTGATTCGAATGACCATATGTGAATCGGTTGGCGAAGGCGACTCCGGAAGGGTCGCCTTCGTTGGTGCTAAACGGCTCGGTTGTGCTGTCGTGCGCAACCGTTCTAAGCGTGTGATGCGCGAGGCCGCCCGCAGCTGTGGATTTCCCGTTGCGGGTTATGACATCATCTTGTTCGCAACTCCCAAGACGAGGGTTTCCTCGCCGCGGGAGATGGACAATGCATTGCGTTCGCTTATGAAACGCGCCGGCGTTGCCGGGGAGGAGCGATGAGCAATCACGTTTTGCGACGTGTTGCCATCGCTCCTATTCGCATATATCAACAGGTTATTTCGCCCTTATTGCCTGACGCCTGCATTTATTACCCAACGTGCTCGCAATACGCCGTCCAGGCGATTGAGAAGTACGGTGTTTTGAGAGGCTGCTGGCTTGCCGTGAGGCGCATCGCTCGCTGCAATCCCCTGCACGTCGGCGGTTATGACCCTGTGCCCTAGCGGGCACTCGCTATCGGAGGAAAACTTACATGTGGGATTGGATCGTTAACATCCTTTTCGAGCTGCTCAAGCTCATCCAGACCTTTGCGGTCGACTGGGGCCTGTCCATCATCATCCTGGTGGTCATCATCCGTCTGCTGCTGACGCCGCTTATGCTCAAGTCGACTAAGTCGACGGCACGCATGCAGGTGCTGCAGCCCAAGATGCTCGAGATCCAGGAGCGCTATGCCGACGATCCCCAGCGTCAGGCCGAGGAGATGCAGAAGTTCTACAGCGAGAACAAGTTCAACCCGATGGCTGGTTGTCTGCCGCTGTTGATTCAGATGCCTGTCCTGTTCGCCCTCTTTACGCTGCTGCGTAACCTGCCGGACTACTTTAACGACGGCACGTTCTCGTTCTTTAATATTCTGCCCGACCTGACCACCACGCCGAGTGCCTCCTTTGCCGATGGCTTTATGGTCGCGCTGCCTGCGCTGGTCTGCCTGATCCTGTTCGCTGTCCTGACCCTGATTCCGCAGCTCTATATGTCGCGCAACCAGACCGGCCAGCAGGCTCAGAGCATGCGTATGATGGCCGTTGTCATGACGGTCATGATGCTTTGGATGGGCTGGAGCCTTCCCGTTGGTGTTCTGCTGTACTACGACGTCTCGTCTGCTTGGCAGGTTATCCAGCAGATTTTTGTGACGCAGAAGGTCATCGACAAGGCGAAGGCCGATGAGGAGGAGCGCCTTAAGAACGCGCCGCTGCAGGTTGAGGTCACTCGTCGCGAGAAGAAGCCGCGCCCGCACAAGAAGAAGTAGCAGGATATCAATCTTATTTAGGTACCTAACTTTTGGAGTACGTTATGTCTGAAGAGATCATCGAGGATATGCTTGAGGAGGTTGCCTCGCAGGTCGCGGGCGATTATCCCGAGATTGCACAGCGCTACAAGGCTGGTGAAGAGCTGACCGACGAGGAGCTCGACACCATTGCCGATGTCGCGATTTCCATCCTGCGTTCCATCCTTTCGCACTTCGATGCCGCCAACTCTCCTATCGATGAGTATGAGGGCGACGAGGGTGAGCTGATTCTGGATGTAACGGCTCCCGACCTTGCTGTTCTCATTGGCCGTCATGGTCGCACCCTTGATGCCCTTCAGGTTATGTTCTCATTGCTGGTGAGCCGCAAGCTCGGCTTTAGGTATCCGGTTGTAGTGGACGTCGAGGGATACAAGAGCCGCCGTCAGGACAAGGTTGCCTCCATGGCTCAGTCTGCTGCCGAGCGTGCCATCCGCACTCATAAGAGTGTTTCGCTTCCGCCCATGAATGCCTACGAGCGCCGACTGGTTCACATTGCACTTCGTGGCAATGACGCCGTCGATACTCATTCTGAGGGTTCTGACCCCGATCGCCATGTGGTGATTGTTGCTCGATAATCTACTCGAGCTTATGCTAAGGGGACGTGGTTTCCACGTCCCCTTTTTTTGTCAAAAGTTCTCGATACACTGATTTTTGTCAGAAAGGAGCTTTCGTTGTTAGTACTTACTGATCAGCAGGCTGACGAGATGTTGAGTCGTCTAACTTCCTATTGCAAAGAGTATTCCTTGAGCGTAACTGATACTGAGCTGAGGAAATGTATTCAACATTTGGATTTGGTTCTGGAAACAAATAAGACAACCAATCTCACCCGTATTCTTAACATAGAAGATGCTGCGGTGCTTCATATCCTCGACTCACTTGTTTTGCTCCCCTATATCAATAAGGCTCCTGAGGGAGCTTTGCTCGATATGGGAACAGGTGCGGGCTTCCCTGGTATTCCGTTAACCATAACCATGCATCGTAAAGCTACTTATATTGACTCTGTTGGTAAGAAGGTTGATGCTGTCAATTCTTTTGTTGATGTTCTTGGATTGAAACATGCTCATGCGGTTCATGATCGCCTTGAAGAATATGCTCGAAGCCATAAGAAGCAGTTTTCTGTCGTAACCGCCCGTGCACTTGCCCCTCTACCGATTCTTGTTGAGTATGCTGCTCCGTTCCTCAAAGACGGAGGGCTATTTGTTATCACCAAGGGTAATCCTTCGGATGAGGAGCTTGCTTCCGGCATGTCAGCAGCTAAGATTTGCGGCTTCACTTTGCTTCTGAATGACGCAATCGATTTGCCTGAGGGCTTGGGCCACAGGGAGTTCATTGTTCTTAAAAAGAGTCATCCGGCATCCGTTTCATTGCCTCGTGCAAATGGCATGGCAAAGAAGAATCCGCTTGCCTAGATGTTTCACGTGAAACATAATGGATACTAACAACTTGCAGTGTTTCACGTGAAACATGGCGGTTGATATCGAATCGGAATGTTTCACGTGAAACATCCTCCGTTTGACAGCTTTAATACACACCAGGAGGGACCGTGGGATTTCGCGACGTTAAGCGTTCTAAGAGCGCAAAAGACACGCGTATCATTGCAATCATCAATCAAAAAGGCGGCGTCGGTAAGTCAACGACGGCTGTGAACCTTGCAGCAGCACTGGGTGAGCAGGGTCGTAAGACACTGATTGTCGATTTTGATCCGCAGGGAAACAGCACCAGTGGATTTGGAATTGAAAAAGAAGACCTTGATCGCTGCATCTATGATGCATTGTTGAATGATGTGCCGGCAGAATCGCTTGTTCTTGATACAAATTGCAAAAAGGTATTCGTAATTCCAGCTACGATTCAGCTTGCAGGTGCCGAAATTGAGCTCGTAAGCGCAATTGCTCGTGAAACCCGCCTCAAAGATTTGCTTGAGCCGATTCAGGACGAGTTCGATTTTATTTTCATTGACTGTCCTCCTTCGCTCGGCCTGCTTACTATCAATGCCTTGACCGCAGCAGACAGCGTTTTGATTCCGATCCAGTGCGAGTACTACGCACTCGAGGGCGTTACGAAGCTGCTAGAGTCAATGAAGATGGTCAAATCACGTCTGAACAAGGGCTTAGACACCTATGGTGTGCTTATGACCATGTATGACTCGCGTACTTCTCTATCGAATCAGGTTGTTGAGGAGGTTCAATCATACTTTGGTGATAAGGCATTTAAGACGCTAATCCCCCGTACGGTTAAAATCTCCGAAGCTCCGTCTTTTGGAGAACCGGTAATTACCTATGCACCTCAAAATAAGGGTGCAAAAGCGTATATGAACCTTGCAAAAGAGGTGATCAAGCGTGCCTAGTGTAAAGAAACGTGGCGGATTGGGACGTGGACTCAATGCTTTGGTCTCAGAGGCCGAGTATGAGACCGGTGGTTCTGCTGTATCTGCTTCAAATGCCGCATCTGTAACAAAACTACCTATTGAGGATATCGTTCCCAACCCTAATCAACCGCGAATTCATTTTAATGAAACTGAACTTCGCGAGTTGAGCGAGTCAATCCAAGAGCATGGCGTTTTGCAGCCGCTCTTGGTTCGCAAGCATGGAAACGGCTATGAGATCATCGCTGGTGAGCGTCGTTACCAGGCGTCAAAGCTTGCTGGTCTTGAGGAACTGCCTGTCATCATTAAAGATGTTAATGATGAAGAGATGCTGGCTCTTGCTCTTATCGAAAACCTTCAGCGTTCTGATCTGAATCCCGTCGAAGAGGCTAAGGGCTATCGCCAGCTCATTGATGCCAGCGGTATGACCCAGGAGGCATTGTCGAAGGCAGTAAGCAAATCACGCTCTGCAATTACAAATTCGTTGCGCCTTCTTGATCTCCCCGAAGTAGTTCAGCAGATGATTTTTGAGGGTAAACTTACTGCTGGTCATGCACGTGCGATTCTTGCAGTTCCCTATGAGGATGCTCGAATTCGACTTGCAGAAAAGGTTGTTGCAGAGGGCCTTTCCGTAAGAGCGACAGAAAATCTTGCTCCATTGTTTTCTGCCGGAGAGACGCCTAAGACGCCGAGGCCTGCAACGCCTCAGTCTTTTAAAAAGGCTGCCCGTGTGCTTCGCCAGGTATTTAATACCAACGTGTGTGTGAAGAGCTCGCGTGGAAAGAATAAGATTGAAATTGAGTTTAAAGACGAAGAAGAGCTTTCTCGTATTCTTGGTGAAATGATTCAGTTTGATCAAGGGGGCCAAGATGAGGAATAAGATTATAGCTGCGATTGCATTGGCGACGACTGTCGCGGCTGGTGCCTTTGCTGGCTATAAGATCGCGACAGACGATGAACTTCGGGGTCGTTTGCTTCGTGGTGCGCAAGATATTGTCGATTCTTCCAAGAAGAAAATGGATGTTATGACAGAAGATGTTGCCATGCGCACTGCTCAGGTAACAAAAAATCCTAAGATTAATCAAGGTTGGGTTAGCAACCAATGGGAAAATGTAGGCTATTAGGTACCTAACAATTACCCTGCATATTTTGAGCGGCCCTTGTCTGATTCATGAGACAAGGGCCGCTTATTTTGTCCGTAAACAATGGGGAAGCTAGCAGCGGTCCAAAATTGAGGTCAATAAATGAAACGGCCCCTGTTGCATATCCTGCAACAGGGGCCGTCCGATGTTTCACATGAAACGTTTTGGAGTGCGACTCCCCTATGCGTTCTTCTGAACTTTGAAGCGCTGTTTCAGCTGTCCGCAAGCGGCGTCAATATCGTTACCACGGGAGTTACGAATCGTGGTCTCGATGCCACGGGACTCAAGACGACGCTGAAGATCCTCAACCTTATGAATCGGCGACGGCTTGAGCGGACTGCCCTCGATGTCGTTAAGTTGAATCAGGTTAACGTGGCACAGCGTTCCCTCGCAGAAGTCGCAGAGTGCCTGCATCTCGGGATTCGTATCGTTGACGCCTTCGATCATGGCATACTCATAGGTCGGGCGGCGGCCAGTCTTCTCGGTGTAGAGCTGAAGCGCTTCGTGAAGGCGAAGCAGCGTGTATTTCTTAACACCGGGCATGAGCTTATTGCGCGTCGACTGGATGGCGGAATGCAGGGAAACGGCAAGCGTGAACTGCTCGGGGATATCGGCAAATTTGCGAATACCGGGAATAACGCCGCTGGTAGAGACGGTGAGGTGACGAGCGCCGATACCGATGCCATCGGGGTCGTTGAGGATACGCAGTGCCTTGAGAACCTCGTCGTAGTTGGCAAACGGCTCGCCCTGGCCCATGAAGACAACGCTTGTGGCACGCTCGCTAAAGTCGTTGGATACATGAAGCACCTGGTCGACGATCTCTTGAGCGGTCAGAGAGCGCTTGAGGCCGTTGAGACCGGTAGCGCAAAAGGCACAGCCCATGCCGCAGCCTGCCTGGGTGGAAACGCAGACGGAAAGCTTGTTACGACGTGGCATGCCAACAGTCTCGACGGAAATGCCATCGTGGTACTCGAGCAGATACTTGCGCGAGCCATCTTTGGAAACCTGCTTGGTGAGTTCAGTCGGCGTATCAAAGGCAAAAGCCTCTTTAAGCTGCTCACGGAAAGCCTTGGGGAGGTTGGTCATATCGTCAAACGAACAAACGTTCTTCTCAAAGACCCATTCGATGAGCTGCTTCGCGCGGAAGGCAGGCTGGCCAAGTTCGGCCACGAGCTCGCGAATATCGTTTTGGCTCAAGTCGCGAATGTCCTGAGATTTAGTCCTGGGATTCATGGAAGCCTTTCGATTTTGGGGAAACGTAGAGGGTATCGCTACAATATGGTATCAGCTGCAGAAATTATAGAGGAGGAGTCTGCCCATGCCGGGTAAAAGCCTAGAGAACATGCACGTAGCGGTCTTGGCGGGCGGTCATTCCGCCGAGCGCGAGATCTCGCTCGATTCGGGAAAGAACGTTGTGGTGGCGCTGAAGGAAGCCGGCTACACCTCGGTGGAGCTGCTTGACACGGCCGCTGATGACTTTATGGTAACCATGGCGACCGGCGGATTCGATGTGGCATTTATCGCCATGCACGGCGCCGGCGGTGAGGATGGCGCCATGCAGGGTGCCATGGAGACCCTGGGTATCCCCTACACGGCCTCGGGCGTACTTGCCAGCGCCTGCGGTGCCGACAAGGAGGTCTCTAAGCTCCTATACGCCAAAGCGGGCATTCCCATTGCCCCCGGCCTTGCGCTCGAGGTGGGCGACGAAGTCGATATCGATCATATCGTCGAGGTTTGTGGCGAGCGCTGCTTTGTGAAGCCGGCCGTCAACGGTTCCAGCTATGGCATTTCCCTGGTCCATGAGCCCTCCGAGCTGCCCGCGGCAATCGCCAAGGCGTTTGAGTACGGCGACAAAGTGCTGGTCGAGAAGTGCATCGAGGGTACCGAGATCACCGTCGGCGTATACGGCGAAGATGACGTGCGCGCCCTGCCGATTGTCGAGATTCGTAAGCCCGAGGACTGCGAGTTCTACGATCTGGACGTGAAGTATGTCGACCCTACGGATGTCCATCGCATTCCGGCGCAGATTTCACCCGAGAATTACGCTCGCGCTCAGGAACTTGCCTGTGCCGCTCACAAGGCCCTCGGTTGCCTGGGTATCTCGCGCAGCGACTTTATTGTGAGCGAAGACGGTCCCATTATCCTCGAGACCAATACCATTCCCGGCATGACCGATACGTCGCTGTATCCGGATGAGATCCGCCACACCGACGACATGACGTTCCCGCAGGTCTGTGACAGCCTGATCCGTATGGGCCTTCGTCGAGCGGGCATTGCATGCTAATCGAGGACGCGGTTTCGTCAGGAACGCCGCAGTTTGTCATCGACTCCTATGCCACGCTTGCCGACCGCGCCAAAACGCAGTCCTTCGGCCTTATCGAGGAAGATGTGATTGTCCTCGATACCGAGACCACGGGTCTTTCGGTGCAGGACAACGAGCTGATCGAGATCTCGGCGGCCCGTCTTTCGGGCCGCGAGGTCATCGACCGCTTCGATACCTTCGTGCATCCCAAACAGCTGATTCCCGCCGAGATTACCGAGCTCACGAGCATTACAAATGCCGATGTGGCAGATGCCCCGTCGGCGGTTGAGGCCGTCGCCGCTCTCGCCGATTTTGTCGGTGGCTGCCCGGTGATCGCACACAACGCCACGTTCGACCGCTCGTTTATCGAGTCGGTCAAAGGCGGCGTCAACGTGAGCGATATTTGGATCGATTCGCTGGCGCTGTCGCGCATCGCGCTTCCGCGCCTGGCCTCGCACAAGCTGTCTTTTATGGCCGATCTGTTTGGCTGCGACTCGGTATCACACCGTGCCAATGCCGACGTCGACGCCCTGTGTGGCGTATGGCGCGTGTTGCTCGTGGCGCTCACCGACTTGCCCCAGGGCCTCATGGCGCGCCTAGCCGACATGCATCCGGACGTGCCTTGGTCCTATCGTCCTATCTTCTCATTCTTGGCAGGGCAGAACCCTGGTTCTATCTTCTCTCTCAGCGCCGCTCGTGTTGACGTTCTCAAGGCCGATCGCGCCGACGATCGGGTGGACGCCGATGAACTGCCGGTTCTCAAGATGCCGAGTCGTGAGGAGATTGAGGCAGACTATGCGCCAGGTGGCCTAGTCAATCGCATGTATCCCACCTACGAGCCGCGTGATGAGCAGATCGCGATGGCGCTCGAGGTCCGCGATGCGCTGGTCACGGGCACTCATCGAGTAATTGAGGCAGGCACAGGCGTCGGCAAATCGATGGCCTATCTGGTACCTTTTGCCGAGGCAGCGCGCCGTAACAACATCACGGTTGGTATTGCGACCAAATCGAACAATCTTGCCGACCAGCTCATGTACCATGAGCTGCCAAAACTTGCCGAGCAACTGGACGGTGGTCTGTCATTTTGCGCGCTCAAGGGCTATGACCACTATCCGTGCCTGCGCAAGCTAGAGCGCATGAGCCGCAGCCAGGTCGAGATTACCACCAAGCGCGATCCGGCGGACACGCTCACGGCGGTCGCGGTCATTATGGCGTACGTCTGCCAATCAGCCGATGGCGACCTCGACTCGCTCGGCATTCGGTGGCGCAGCGTCAACCGTCCCGACTTTACGACGGCCTCGCGCGAGTGCGCTCGTCGCCTCTGCCCGTTTTTCCCTGATAAATGTTTGGTCCACGGCGCTCGCCGTCGTGCGGCGCATGCCGATGTGGTGGTCACCAACCATTCCCTGCTGTTCCGCAGCGTCGCGGCCGAGGGCAGGATTTTGCCTCCGATTCGTCATTGGGTAATCGACGAGGCCCATTCCATCGAGCGCGAGGCGCGCCGTCAGTGGGCGCGCGTGGTGTCGGCGGACGAATCACGCGTTCTGTTTGAGCGTCTGGGTGGCTCGAGCACCGGCGCGCTAAGCCAGGTTTCCCGTGATTTGGCAACCTCCGAGGGCTCTACGCTCTATCTGGGCCTTACTGCCAAGGCGACGTCGACGGTTGCGCGCGCGAGCATGGCAATCGCCGACGTGTTCGATGGCGTTCGCGAGCTCGGCCGCCGTGCGCGTGGGGGTTATGACAATGCCAATCTATGGATTGGCCCCGAGCTGCGCGAATCTGACGACTGGCATGATTTCTTACAGTCGGCCTACACTGGCATCGACGCATTGGAACAAGCTGACAAGAGCGTCGACGCGCTGGTGCAAGCCGTCGCCGCCGACAAGCCCGAGGTTGTTGTCGACCTGGGTGATATCTCGCGCCGCCTGCACGAGCTGGCCGAGAACCTCAAACTCATCATTGATGGCACCGATGAACACTACGTGTATTCGCTGCAGGTCAATCGCAGACTTCGTGCCGGCGGAGAGTCGATGACCGCAGAGCGCATCGACATTGGCGAGGCTTTGGCAACCGAGTGGCTACCCGAGGTTCACACGGCTATCTTTGCCTCGGCGACCATGACGGTGTCCAAAAGCTTTGAGCACTTTAACCATGCGGTCGGCCTTGATCGCATCGGTGCTTCAACGTCGTCATCGCTGCACTTGGATTCGAGCTACGACTTCGATTCGAACATGGCTGTAGTCGTTGCGGGCGATATCCCCGATCCGCGCGATCGTGAGAGCTATCTTACGGCGCTCGACCGCGTACTGGTCGACGCCCATCTTGCTATGGGCGGATCGGTGCTCACGTTGTTCACCAATCGGCGCGACATGGAGGACCTATACGCCCGCGTTGAGCCCAAGATGGCCCGTGCGGGTCTGGAGCTCAACTGCCAGCAGCGCAACTCATCTCCTCGTCGCCTGCGCGACCGGTTTATCAACGAACCGACCTCGTCGCTTTTTGCGCTCAAGGCCTTCTGGGAGGGGTTTGATGCCAGCGGTGAGACGCTGCGCTGCGTCATCATTCCCAAGTTGCCGTTCTCGAGCCCCACGGACCCGCTCTCGTGCGAGCGCAACCTGCGCGAAGACCGCGCATGGGCGCGCTATTCGCTGCCCGAGGCGGTGCTCGAGGTTAAGCAGGCCGCGGGGCGTTTGATTCGCTCGTCGACCGATAGCGGTGTGCTGATCTTGGCGGATCCTCGCCTGGTGACGAAGGGCTATGGCAAGAAGTTCTTAACGTCGCTGCCCACGAGCTCCTACCAGCGCATCGAATCGGCGCAGATCGGGCACTATCTACAGCTGTGGCGTGCACGCCACGAGCGGCGGCGCTAAAGCGGACAGAAGAGGGTTTTTGCCATATCGCACAGACGCTTTGACAGGGCGGGGTCATCCAAGATGCGGATGGCTCCGCCCGCTGCGATTATCTGGCTCAGCAACCAACGCTCGGAGCCGTAATGTACGGTTACCGTTGCCATGTCTGTCCCGCTGCGCTCGATGAGGGTGATGCCGGCCCAGTCCAGATGCTCCGCCATATCGAATGGCATCAAGAGCTTTGCGCTACGCTGCGTCCGGGCAAGGGAATCGTGGAGGGATGCAACGTCCGGTGCGTGAGGCACGACGGAGTCTTCCGTCAAGGCGAGTCCCTCGATTTTATCCATGCGATAGGTGCGCTGCTCATCGACCGCGATGTCCCAGGCAATCAGATATGTTTGGTCGCCGTTTGCTGTAATGCGCAAGGGGTCGACCAGACGCTCGCGTGGCCGCGCATCGTCCATCGAGCGATACGAGATACGACAGCGAACGCCGTCCTGAATGGCGCAGCTCAGCTGCTGCCAGTGCGACCCGTGGTTGACGGTGTCAAAGACGTGCTGGTTATAGCCGAGCTCTTCGGGTAGAAGAGCATGTCGAATTCGAGCCGCCGCCTGGGGCTCGATCCCCAACGATTCAAGTTCGTGGTTGAGCACAGCGCCCTCGGCGGCACTCAGGCGCAGCGGTAGTACACGCCCGGCGTCACCGGTGAGGACCACGCGCTCGCCGTGGCATTCGCAGATGATACGCGCACCCGATTCTCGGTCCGCGAGCGTCGAGACGATCTCGAGAATCTCGTCGAGCGACGCCCCCGTGATGTCAAAGCGACTGCAAATCTCGGTTCGTGTCATGCCGCTCTCGCCGGCGGCGTAGAGGGCCTCCATGATGTCGATGGCGCGCGAGAGCCTCTGCTCGCTGGTGAGTTTACGCACGGGCATGCTCGTGCACCGTCCTTTCAATGAGGTGGTTCCACGCCTGCTTGAGCGATTTGGGGGCCATGGGCCTCATGCCGTCCATGGCGTGGGCCATGCAAAATGAGGCGGCGGCTTCAAGATCGCGCACGTCAACGGTCCAAGTCCATCCCGAATCGGTGTGTGCGAGCTCACCTCGCCCGCGCGTGAGGCCGTTGATCATATCGATCTGCGTCTGCGGGGCGAACGAGAACGTAGCCGCAACGGGCGGGCGGTCGGCAAAATCGAATTCAAAGAACAGGTAGTCGCTGAGGTTGAAGTCCGCAGGGATAACGTAGGCCTTCGAGGGGCGCCAAGCGCGAACGATACGGTCGCAGCGGAATGTCCTGATGTCGTCGGTGGCATTGTCGAGGCCGCAGAAGTACGCAACGCCCTCGCGCTCGAACATGCCGTAGACGCAGACGGTACGCTCTTTCTGCTCACCGCGTCCGTTCTGATATAAAAATCGCAGCGCGCATCGCTCGGCAAAGGCGCTCCATACCGCATCGACGGTGGGAGAGCGGCGGATCGGTGCTTCGTCTACCGCCGACATGCCGGTGAGGTAGGCAATCTTGGAACGAATATCGGCAAGCGGCGCGGCAAAAGTGGATGAGCCGGCCGCTATTGTCTGGTCGATAGCGTTGAGCAGGATATCGGCGTCGTCTGCGGTGATGAGGCCGCCTGCCGCAAACGTGTGCTCGCGGTCGATTGTCCATGAGCTTTCCTCGGTCTCCTGCGCGCCGGCGGGGCGAACCTCCTTGATTAAGATGCCGCGTTCGAGCAGTTTGTCACGATCGCGCCGAAACTTGCGCTTATCCGAGTCGATATTGCCCGAGCCATATCCCAGGTCAGAATCCAAGACGATCTGCTCGGTCGTCAGCGGTTCGGGGGAGCTGTTGAGCACAAAGAAAAGATTGAGGATGCGCTGAGCCGTTTTATCGAAACTGGGCTCCGAATTCCCCTTTTTAATTGTCGCGGTCGCGTCGCTTGCCGTCATAGAGTCCTCGCATGAGAAGGTGGTTTGCTGCCATGATTTTAGTCCGATATGGAGATTAGGCTATATCCTTGTCCGCTCGGGGCGTTAAGATGGCCCGAATTCGGTCGTTTGTGCTCGCTCGGGGTATACTTTCGACTATATACGGTTCTAATGTGCATACATTGGGCCTATTTGTCGGATTATGGATGTGGAGCGCACATGGCGAACACCCAGAACTATATTAACCACCTGCTGCAGAACACCGGCATTACGCCGGCATGCAGCGAAGAAGAGCGCTTGGCTGCCGAGGATATCGCTCAGATCTTCCGCAACCACGGCTTTGATCCCGAGGTTCAGGAGTTCAATGCCCCGGCGCCCAGCAGGTTGGCATTTGCCGTTACCGGTATTCTTGCGTTTGCCGGCGCCCTGCTGATGGGCATCGGCGGCGGCATCGGCTTGGTCGGCACCTTGCTGGCCATTGTCGGCGCCGTTCTTTACGTGCTCGAGCGCACGGGCCACCCCGTGGTTTCACGCCTGGGCAAGACGGGCGTGAGCCAAAATGTCATCGCCTACCACAAGGCCTCGGGCCCGCTCGCGTCTCCGCGCAACCGCCCGGTGGTCGTTGTCGCACACTACGACTCTCCCCGTGCTGAGTTGCTCGCCCGCGAGCCCTATGCTTCGTATCGTGCGCTCATCGCCAAGCTGTTGCCCGTTGCCACGGTTGCCCCTGCTGCCGTTGCCATCTTGCGTATCCTGCCGCTCCCCGGCGCGCTCAAGGTTCTGCTGTGGATTGTCGCGATCCTCGCTTCCCTCGTTGCGCTCGCCAACGCGGCAAACATCATTTCTAACCGCTACATTCTTCCCTATACGTCCGGCGCGGTGTGCAACAAGTCTTCTGTCGCCGCTATGCTCGGCGTTATGGACAACGTTGCTCCCTTCCAGGGCGAAAACGAGTTTCCCGACGATGTTCCGTTCGATACCTATTTTGGGGAGCAGAAGCGTCGTGCCGAGGAGATGGCGCGCGCAGCAGCGGAGTATGCCGCGGCCCAACAGCAAAACGACTACGGCAACACCATCGAGTATGAAGAGCCTACCTACGCCGAGGATGAGTTCGGTCAGCCGATTGCTCCCGACGCTCAGGCCGAGCCCGAACAGGGTGAGGATTTCGACGAGCAGATCGAGGGCTTTGAGGGTGCGTCTGCCGACGAGACGCTGATTGGCGCCATTGTGCCCGAGGATCAGAATCAGGCTGTCCAGGCCGAAGAGTTCAATGACGAGGTTTCCGCTGCCGAGCCGGCGGAGGAGCCTGTCGTGGCCGAGCCCGAGCCCAAGCTCTATCGCAATGCCGCCGGCAACATCCGCTTTGGTTCGGATGCCATCCGTGCGCTCGGGATGCTTCCCGAGTTCTGCACGCTCGATTACGAGGAGGGCGAGGAGCCGACGTTTGAGCCCGAGCCTGCCCCCGTCGTGACTGCACCTGCGCCCGCCGTCACCGTGGATGATGAGTCTGCCGCGGTTACCGCTGCCGTTGCCGAGCTTGAGGCGGTGTCCGCGATCGATCCCGCGGCAGGACTGGACATTTTGGCCCCCGCCGCGCCGGCGCAAGACGTTGCGGACGAGTCTGACGACGATTACGTTGAACAGCCGAGGCGCGTGTCTTACGAGAGCGATACTGATTTCTCGGCCGAGATTCCCGCGGCAACGCCCCATGCCGATATTGCATCCGCGTTCTCTTCGATTGGCACCAGTGCTTCCAACTTCTTTAAGGGTGCGCTTGCAAAGGGCAAGAAATTTGTCGACGATTTCGAGGAGAAGCGCGCTGCCGCACGCGAGGCTGCCGAGCAGGAGGCTATCGCTCAGCAGCAGGCAGCCGAGGCGGCACGTGAGCGCGCGGCGCAAGAGTTCGAGCAGAACGAGGCTATGCAGTCCGTGCCCGTCGACGCTGCCGAAGCTACGACGTCCTTTGAGTCCCAGCAACCGGCGTCCGCGGATGTTGCTGAGGCGACGACGTCTTTCGAGGCTCAGCAGCATGTCGATAGCACCATGTCGTTTGATGCCGCGCAGTTCGATTCCACGATAACGTTTGAAAAGCAAGGCACCGCGATTGCCGAGCCCCTTCCTGTTTCCGATGAGCAGGGCGACGCGGTAGACGATGACGAGCCTATTGATGCTGCCGAAATCCAAGATGTCGCCGGGCACGAGCCCGTCGAGGTCAACTGTGACGAAGAGCAATACGCGGCAGCCGATCAAAGTGATTCAACCGAGGTCGAGCAGGAGGAAGTGCCTGCGGTTTCCGAGACTCCCGAGACGGATGAGTCGAGGCCTTACTCCACGCAGATTTTCACCATGCCGACCCCGAGTGGTTCCGGTGCCACGGTTGCCAATGTCGCTCCCACCCAGGACGAAACGGTCGATTCCCTTATGGCCCAGATTTCCTCCCAAGCATCGCCGCGTCCGCAGATGAATGTTCCCGATCCGGCGTCGGCACCGTCGCCTGCACCCTCCTCGTCTCCGCTGGCTTCGGTCCCCGATCCGTCGCTGCCGTCGATGAAGCAGACAAACGTTGCGTCTCGCACGTCGCTGTTCGACCTTCCCGACCCCTCCGCACAGGTCAACGACCCCTTTGCTACCGCCCAGGGTCCCGAACCCACATCGGCACCCGTTGCGCCTCCTATGCCCGTTGCGTCGGGCGCACAGCCGATCGAGACCATTTCGGCTCCCGCCCCTGCGGCACCCAAGTCTCGCAAGCGCGGCCTGGGCGGCCTGTTCGGTCGTAAAAAGAAAAACGAACAGGACAGCATGAGTGACTGGCTGGGCGTCGAAGACGATTACGATGCCAAGAAGTCCGGTCGCGGCATCGGTTCGTGGGATAATTTCGAGGACGATAACGATGGCTGGAAGGGCGGCGCTACGTCTTCCGACGGCGCTTCTTCCGAAGATATGCTCTCGGCTGTCGCCTCTATGGGTGACGATGAGCTGCTCGGTCACGATATCTGGTTTGTGGCAACGGGCGCCTCGGATTGTGATGGCGCCGGCATGAAGGCCTTCTTGGCTTCGCATCGCGATAAGCTCCGCGGCGTATTCTTCATCAATCTTGAATCCGTCGGCGCCGGTAGGCTTTCGGTGGTGACGGTTGAGGGCGAACAGCAGCTGCTCAAGGGCGATCGCCGCATCATGAACCTGGTCAGCAAGGTGTGCAAGTCGTTCCATGTCGATTGCGGCGCGCTCGAGATGCCCTATGCCAAGACCGATGCCTATGCCGCGCTCGAGGCGAGCCGCCGAGCCCTCACCATCGCCGGCGTGGACGGCACGCGCCTGGCTTGTGCTCGTACCGAGGACGACCTGCCCCACAATGTCAACCCGACGAACATTGCCACGGTATCCGAGGTCGTGACCGAGGTTATCCGCCGTTCGTAGACGGAGCTCTAAGGAGTCAACGTGTTTTCGTATATTAAGCGCCATTGGCCTGTCTACGTGATTTTGACCTTGATTGCCATTGCGTTAGGGTTTGGAGCTGCCTACATCGTGGGCGCGAAGGGCTCGACCCCCGCCTCCGCAATCAGCGAAGAGGTGGAGCAAGAACAGAGCACGGGTGCCGATGGGATTCCTGAGTCCGAGCAAGCAATCGTTGATGGTGGATCTTCGTCTGCAGAGTAGATACGGCGATTTAAATGATTGAAAGCGGGCGAGCCGGGGGACTGGCTCGCCCGCTTTTTCATCGCGCTAGCGCTTCTTTGGGATTGACCTAAGGCGAGCGAACCATAGGGCTGCGGCACCCGAGGTCAGGAGCGCGGTGATGCAAGCGGCGATGGGGGCTGATCCTGTTGCCGGTAGGTCCTGCGGTAGGGTACAGCGTTGAATGACACTGTCCTCGTCATGTGACTCAAGTTTATCGCCGCCGCCGTTGCGGCAAAGATCGACGCGTGCGCTGTTGGTGAGTGCAGTTTGGGGTGTGTAAGCCGACGTTGCCTGCATGTGCACGACTGCGCCCCGAGCATCTGTGCCAAGGATTGCTTTGGCATCGTCAAGGTCGTCGTGCTCATCTTTGAGATCATTGCGGGTCCAAGAATCCGTATCGCTTCGAGTCGTAAAGTCGGCGGCTACCGCACCGTATTCAATGCGAATGCCCGTTACGACGGTATTGGATGCAAGGTCGAGTTCTTTCGCCTCGAGTGTGGCGGATTCCGTGGTCGAGACATCCGCCTTCCAGAGGTGCCAGCCGTCGTAATCGACGAGGCGGCAATCTTCACCCAGACTCTCTTTTACTTCGTCAGACTCAAGCCAAGGATTTTCGTGCCCATCGTCAAGCGTCGCGTTTGCCGGCTCATCGACGTCTGTCGAGTCCAACGGCGTCGTGCGATACCACACGTTGCACAGACCGTTGAGGTCGCCGATGGCGACGGGGGTTTCGATTGAGACGAATCTCGCCGTGCCGTCTTTGGCGCACTCAAGATCATCGGTAATCGTAAACTCATCAACCCAGGTAGCTGAATCGTTTCGAGCGTCGATGGTATAGGAGAAAAGACCGTCCGTATTGGTTTGCGTTGCGGCGCGATTTTTACCATCGCCGTTGGCCAGCAGACCCTTCCCGATAGGTTGGACAAGCTCCTGACGCTTGTCGACCTGTCCTTTGATCTCGATGGGCGCATCCTTCATCGCGACGGATTGGACTTCTCCCGTATCCTTTATTTCAAACGTTATCTCCTCGGCAAGGTCATAGGTCCGCGGAGACATCATTTCGCGCAACGAGTAGGTGCCGGGTGCAAGATGTTCGACGCGGTGCGGCTTGTCGGATGAGGTCCAGGAGTCTATTTCGGTTTTATCGGGACCATATAAGGTGAGTTGTGCGCCTTTCACTTCCTGCTCTCCGCTTGCATCGACCTTGGAGATATCAACCTTGGTGTAATCGTCGGATACGTTAAGCCGTGCTTCTACAACGGGTGTTTTCTGGTCGACATAAGCGAGGTCTACGATATGGGGCGTCCGGTCGAGTAAGAAGCCTGCCGGCGCTTGAGTCTCGACAACCTCGTAGCGTGCGGTGCCAGATCCCAGCGGGAGGTCGTCCGCGCGTGCTTCTCCAGTTTCATCCGTCGTGACGGTAGCGACAGTCTCACCGTCGAGCGCGGCAATGCTACCGTCGGGGCGCACGATATCACCCGAGGCACGGATCTCAAAGATGGCGCCCGCGAGGCTGCTGCCGTCTACGACATCGGTTTTAACGATCCTGATGTTTCCGGTCGCGGCGTGGTCATAATACGAGGCGATTGCAACGGGCGTTAGGTTCATGTCGGCGGGTATGTTTACCTCGATCTCTTTGCCGACAAGATAGGGCTCTTTGGCCGAGGTTTCGCGTACATAATAGGTGCCCGGCACGAGCGATTCGGGCAGTGTGACGGTCCCGGTCGCGTCAGTCGTAAAGGTGTCCATTACGTTATGTGCTGGATGCCAGCAAGTTTGTGAGACAGGTTTGTGATTGCTGTCGAGGAGTTGGAAGGTGAATCCGGCTAGGGGAACAGAAGCGCCTGTTTGGGCATCGCGTTTTACAATCTGGAGATGCGTCGACAGAGCGTGGTTGTCCACGATATATTGAAGCTCGGCGCCGTCGGAAATCTGATTGGCCTCGACGGTCCATTCCCCTGCACGTTTAAAACCCTCTGGGACGGTTTCCGGAACCTCACGAACCGTGTAGCCGGCGCGGTCGTATGGGATGGCTCCGTGGACACCGGCGGGTCGCTTGCCTGCGCCAAACCATGCTTCGGGCTGATCTTTGGTGGAGGCAAAGCCATAGATGTTTGTGGTCAGTGTGCCAACAACCTGCTGAGAGCTGTTACTGACAACCTCAAAGACAACATCTCCTGCCGGCTGCTCCAGGCCGGATTGATCGCTATTGCCGTAGTCCTTGAATTTTGAAATCTCAAGGTCAAACGCAATGGGGATATCGGAAACGCGAGATTCGATCTCGACCACGCCTGAATCGCCGAGTTGGTCGGCTCCAACGGTGTAAGACCAACTGTCACCGGAGGGCAAATAGCCCTCGGGCGCCTTCGATTCATAGATGGTAAAGGTTCCCAGGGGGACATCGGTGAGGGTAGCTCGACCGCTTTCATCGGTCCTGAGAGTTTGTGTCCATCCAGGGGTTGATTGCGATACGCACACGAATTCTGCTCCTGCGAGCGAAGCCCCAACTTGGGGGCCTGCATTCGTTGCGGCGTCGAGCTTTACAATGCGCAAGGTAATGGTGCCGGGTTGTTCATCAATGGTGACGTATCCGCCGTTATCCGTCGTGGTAAAGGCAATGTGATCGTGCCGGGGGATATAACCAGCTGGCGCTGTTGTCTCAACTAGGTAGTATGCCGTGTTGGGTAGGAGTGTTGCCTGCGCTCGACCGTTGCTGTCCATCTGGACGGTGCCGACACGCGCGCCGCTGGCGCTCTCAAAAACATCGAATGTTGCCCCGTCAAACTGATAAGTATTGTTTCCGCTGGTAATGGCAGCGTTTGCAGACTGCTTTTGGAAGGAAACAGAGACCGCCGGCAGTACATAGAGCATGTCTTGACGTCTGCTGCCGCCCGATACGGTTCCTAGATAGCGCCGCGCGCGGTGCGGAGCGGCTTTGATGCTTCCTGATTTTGCGCTGTCGTGGAGCCACCGCGCAGCCGCCACGACTTCATTGTCGGCGGTAAAGTGTCCGCTCTTGGTTTTACCCTGAGCGGTCGTGTAGGAGTAGGTGCCGTCGACATGGGTAGTGCCGTTGAGCATCCATACGGCAAGCTGGGTGGCGGCGCGGGCGCGATCGGGTGAAAGATGGTAACCGCCAAACGACGTGGCGGTAGGATATCCGTGACAAACGATTGCCGCGAACTCGTCGTCGAGCCACACCCAGCCTTGATCAAAGTTGAGCCATGGGCCGCCCGGCTTGGTGGGGCCGGGGCGCTCCTGGTTCATGCAGTAGGCAATCGAGGCGTCTTGAGCTTCATACTTGCCGATAAAGAAGGGCCCACAATCATCGCTAATAGTGCGGAAGCCGAGCTGGTCGTAGCCATCGACGGCAAATGCGGCTCCCGGTGCCAGGCAGCCGAAAAGCAGGAAGAGGAGCAGGAGCAGCGGACCTGTTGCGATTGCGCTGTGGACAGAGTGCGTGGGTGCGTTGGACATGGCTGCTCCTTATCCCTCGTGCGCCGCACGGGGAGGCCGCGGCGCTTGGGATGAGGCTACCGCCATGGTTCATGCGGGTAAGTACCAGAAGCTGACCAAAAGCTTGCCCGATTTCTGACAAATCGAGCTCAAATACAATAATCAGATAAAAGTACAGGTAGAAGATGGTAAGAAAAGAAAGACAAAGGTCCTCATCTCCACAATTGACGCGATTTTCAAACGAATCTCCACAGCTAAAACAAGCATCACCACTCTTGTATCGAACAAGACAACCGCGTTATACTAGCCAACACACAAGCGGGCATCGCCAAGTGGTAAGGCATCAGCTTCCCAAGCTGACACTCGCGGGTTCGAGTCCCGTTGCCCGCTCCATTCGAATTTCAGGCACGGTAACGTTTCGTTACTGTGCCTTTTTCAATAAAGTGCCGGGACTCGAACCCGACAGGGTGCGAGCGTTAAATAAACGCGAAGCGTTTATAGCGAGCAGGCAAGGTCGCCGATAGGCGACCGCAGCCGGTGCGGATTTGCGAAGCAAATACGCGGACGTCCCGTCGTCCGCTCCATCGAGCGCGGGAGACCTTGGGACGGCCAATTCAACAAAGTCTTCCCCATCGTCTCCGTGAATCCGAGGAGATCGACCGCAGCCGGTGCGGATTTGCGAAGCAAATACGCGGCCGTCCCGTTGCCCGCTCTATCAGCCAAGGGGGATGCTGGGACACTCGGTTCGATCCGGTCTCCTTCGACGGCTTTGAGGACCGGGGCATGCTGACCACAGCCGGTGTGCGTCCGCGACGCGGACGCGCGGACGTCCCGTTGCCCGCTCCAATTCCAAAATGTTAGGTTCATGCCTGCTGCCCATACTTGCACCTGCGCACGGTACAATGGTTGGGTTACGACCAACGTGCCAATAACCAAAAAGGAGCCGCTATGATCGATCGCTATACCCGCCCGGAGATGGGACACATCTTCTCCCTCGAGAACAAGTACGCCATTTGGCAGGAGATCGAGGTTCTGGCCTGCGAGGCCCAGGCGGAGCTCGGCAAGATTGGCATTTCTAAAGACGAAGCCCAGTGGATCCGCGACCATGCCAGCTTTGAGAAGGCAAAGGTCGACGAGATCGAGGAAGTCACGCGCCACGACGTCATTGCCTTCCTGACCAACATGAAGGAATACATCGATGCCGATGTTCCCGAGGGCGACCCCAAGCCCAGCCGCTGGGTTCACTATGGCATGACCAGCTCCGATCTGGGCGACACTGCTCTGTGCTACCAGCTCACCCAGGCTTGTGACCTGATTATCGAGGACGTCAAAAAACTCGGCGAGATTTGCAAGCGTCGCGCCTTTGAGGAGCGCAACACACTCTGCGCCGGCCGCACCCATGGCATCCATGCCGAGCCGATGACCTTCGGCATGAAGTTTGGCTCTTGGGCCTGGGAGCTCAAGCGCGACCTGGATCGTCTTGAGGACGCCCGTAAGAACGTTGCCTTTGGCGCTATCTCGGGTGCCGTCGGTACCTATAGCTCCATTGAACCGTTTGTCGAGGAATATGTCTGCGAGCACCTGGGTCTGGTTCACGATCCGCTGTCCACGCAGGTCATCTCCCGCGACCATCACGCCTACCTCGCCGGCGTCCTCGCTACCACGGCGGCCACCTGCGAGCGCATCGCTACCGAGGTCCGCAATCTGCAGAAGACCGACACGCTCGAGGCCGAGGAGCCGTTCCGCAAGGGTCAAAAGGGCAGCTCCGCCATGCCGCACAAGCGCAACCCGATCACCATGGAGAAGGTCTGTGGCCTGTCGCGCATCGTGAAGTCCAACGCTCAGGTTGCCTTCGATAACGTCGCCCTGTGGCACGAGCGTGACATTTCGCACTCCTCTGCCGAGCGCGTCGCCCAGGCCGATAGCTTCATCGCGCTTGACCATATGTTCCAGTGCCTCATTCGCGTTATCGACGGCCTGCAGCTGTATCCGGCCCGCATGATGGCCAATCTCAACAAGACCCGCGGCCTCATCTTCTCCTCCAAGGTCCTGCTTGCCCTCGTCGATACGGGTATCACCCGCGAGGATGCGTACGCCATTGTGCAGGAGAACGCCATGGCCACCTGGCACGAGGTGCAGGATTGTGTCTCTGGCCCCACCTTTAAGGAGCGTCTCGAGGCCGATCCGCGCTGCACCGTCAGCCAGGAGAAGCTCGACGAGATTTTTGATCCGTGGGACTTCCTCACCCGCATCGATACGGTCTTCGATCGCCTGGAGCAGCTCGAGTTCTAACTGATCGATTGGGGACGAAGTTAAACCTTTCAGTTTCCTTTTGACCCCCCCTTTTGAAGTACAACTTTCCAGCTCAAGCCCCGTTGGTAACTCGTTTTGCCAACGGGGCTTTTGCGTGAGAGTGCTTGGAAAAGCTACATTACAACGGGCGATTTTTAATGCGGGAATGTTGCTTGCCGATAATTTGACTCTTCCGACAAACACTAGCTTGCCAGTCTCAGTCGGGGGGGGGTATCCTTAAGTCAATTTTAATGTGTGGGAGAATACTGCATTTTCACGAGAGATTGGACTTAGGGGAATGAGAAAAGGATTTTGGAGGATAGCCGCAGGCATCTGCGTTGCTTTAACGGCGGCAACGTTTGGGCTGACGGTGGCCGCCCCGCATGCGGATGCTGTCATGCTGGAGTCGCAGGATGGTTCCATGGGTGCATCGTTTCTCCCATACGATTCGTCTACAGGCGATGTGTGGTCAGAATTTGATGTCGCTGTTGGACAGACGGTGAAAGGAAGGCTTTCCTTTTTTAATAAAAATCACGAATGGGCGCCCATTGACCCTAGTGATATCGATATCACATCGTCTGATGAGGATATCGCTAAAGTGAGCTATAAATCACGTGATTGGGTGTTGACAATTAGTCCCACCAAAGTCGGCACAACGACTATAACCATGAAGAGCAAGGCTGACGAGAGTTTAAACGGTTCTCTTAAGATTAAGAGCGTGGCTAATGTCAATCCAATTAAGGTGAGTTTCGTATCCTATGACCAATCTGGTGCGACGACAACGACTGCAACGCTGGGTTACACGGATGATTGTCCGCAAAAATGCGGGAACACGCACTATGCATTGCTAGAGGGGACAGTTTACGTTCGCCCCAAGGACGAGACCCGTGCGGCTACATATTTTGAAATAAAGGAAGATCCCTCAAAGGATTCCAAAGTTCAGGCAAGGGTGAATTCGAATTATTATTCATATGGAACTTCTGAGCTAAGCGCTTCTTTGCAACTCGAGGCGTTGGCGAAAGATGCAAAAGAGGCCAAGGTTCTTGTCGACTATTGCAACGGCGAGACCGAGACGAAGAAGCTATGTGATGTTGTAACCGAGAATCAGGAGCCTGGATTCAATGAGCGTGGGAACAAAAAACAAAAGATGCTGGTTGGGGACAGCTCTTATCTGTCTGCCATTCTCAACGTTTCCCCAAATGAAGCACTGAAGGCATGCCAGCGTGCACATTGGGATGCGCTCGTTAGCTCTGTAACCTATTCTCTAGAAAGCAGCGATGTTGTTGAGCTTATCGATGGTGAAAACTCGTTTAAGGCAATAAGGCCTGGCACCGTTAAGGCTCATGCTCGTGATGGCCTTGGCAATGACCATCCCTTTGAGATAGAGGTTGTCGACCCTGCGGAAGTGAGCCTTTCGAAGGCTAAGTTTGTGTCGAGCGATTATACATTTCCCTGTGAGGTCAGTTCAGATAGTATATCCAAAGATTGGCTTTGGCTGGAATGTGACAGGGGGTTTGAATATCCAAAGGGCGTGCTGAGCAAAAGCGCTGAGGAATTGATGGACTCCTATGCCGGCGCAAAGTATTCTTTCACTTCAGATAATCCCGATGTCCTCGAGGTAAAAGGACCGATGTTTAATGGTGGCAGTTACTTGGGGTATTTAGTGCCTCATAGTTACGGCGATGCAACGGTTTCAATGTACTTGGGTGGTCGTCTCTGTGACACGATGACCGTTCATGTCGTCAAGCCTGGCGAGGAACCTGCAAAAACGACGGTTTCCATTGCGGATGGTTACTCAACATCTATGGACAAGGGCACGACTCAGCAGTTGAAGGCAAAGGTTTCCCCTGACGATAAGGCCAGTAAGGTTGTCTGGTCCTCTTCTAACGAGAGCGTCCTTACCGTCGATGGCAACGGTCTTGTTACCGCTGTCGGTGACGGTGATGCCACGATCACGGCAACGGTTGATGGGGTCTCTGCAACCACGGATACAATTACGGTAACCACTCCGGTCGTAAAGGTCTCGGGCGTCAGCCTCAGCGCGTCGAATCTTAAGCTTGCTGTGGGCGGTGAGCCCTCGACGTTGACCGCAACGGTTGAGCCCAACAATGCAACGAATAAGAATGTGTCCTGGTCTTCGAGCGACCCAGAGGTCGCCACGGTTGCGGACGGCGTCGTGACCCCGGTCAAGGCCGGTGCTGCCACGATCACCGTTACCACTGAGGACGGCGAGTATAGCGCCACGTGCAAGGTGACGGTTATTCAACCTGCAACGGGTATCACACTCGATAAGCAGAAGGTCACGCTTGCGGGCGCTGCAACCGAGCAGCTTAAGGCAACGGTCGTTCCCGCGGAGGCTGACCAGACGGTTGTCTGGAAGTCCAGTAACGAGAGCGTCGCTACGGTCGATCAAACCGGCAAAGTGACGTCTGTTTCCAAGGGCGCCGCGACCATCACTGCTTCGACCGAAGATGGCACCTATTCTCAGGATTGCGCGGTGACCGTCTCTAATCCCGCAACGAGTCTTACAGTCGATCAGTCCTCCCTCAACCTTGCGAAGGGTGAGGGAGGTACCGTAAAAGCCTCTCTTGCCGGAGCCCTGGCAGGTGAGGTCGACGAGACCAAGCTCGCTCTGGATGACACGGGTGCCTCGAAGGCATTTAAGGTTGTCGACAACGGCGATGGCTCCTACACCGTCACTGCCCTCAAGACTGGTTCCGGTTCATTCGTCATCACCGCGGGGTCGCTCTCCCAGACCGTTTCGGTGAGCGTGACCAATCCCGCCCAGAAGGTTGAGCTCAACAAGACGAACCTTTCCTTTACCGTAGGCGACGCCTCCGCAAAGCTCTCCGCAACGGTGACTCCTGCAGATGCAGACGATGCGACCGTGAGCTGGACCTCCAGCGATTCGTCGATCGCTACGGTTAAAGACGGCGTCGTGACGCCGCTTAAGGCCGGCACCGTTACGATTACCGCCACCTGTGGCGACAAAACCGCGACCTGCGCCGTTACCGTAGCGGCAAAGACCATTGCGGGCGTTGCGGGTAGCAACGGAACGGACGTTAGCGTAAGCGCCGAGAACAATGTCGCTGCCGGCATTGCCCAGAACAACAGCATCTCTCTTGTGGTCGAGGAACCGACAAATCTTACCGACGCCGCCAATGCTACGATTTCCGGCCTTGAGCAGGGGGCTTCCAAGGTTGCCGAGAAGCTCGATATCAAGCTTCTCAAGAATGGCGAGGTTATCGAGGACTTCGATGGCATGTCCTTCATCGTCCGTGTCAAGATGACTGCCGCCATGAAGGCGCTCACCAATCTCAAGGTGCTCTACGTTGCTGAGGATGGTTCCACCCAGGCTATGGATACGTGGATCGAGGGGGACTACCTCTGCTTCCGCACGAGCCACTTCTCGACGTACGTGGTGACGGGCGAGGAGGCCAATGGGGAGCCGGCTCAGCCTACGCAGCCCGTGACGCCGTCCCAGCCTGGTCAGCAGACGACGACCAAGGTGACCAAAAAGTCTACTAAGACTACTAAGGGCGCGCTCGCCAATACGGGCGATCAGGCCCCTGCCGTCGCCTTTATTGCTACTGTCGCGGGCGTTGCGCTGATCACCTTCGCTCTTATGCGTAAACGTTTCGAGCGTTAAGGTACCCCGCTCGTTTAAGTACGACTGTCCAGTCCAAGCCTCGTTGGTAACTCGTCTTACCAACGGGGCTTTTCCGTTACAGGCTTTATCCCGTGTGTCTGGAGCAGCTGAGCTTCGAGTAGGGTTGACCTAATTCGACCGCCTGCGGATGCATTTCAACCATTGGCGCCTTGCCCGTTTTGGGGCTTATAGGACAAAATGTGTGTCCACTTTAGGGGCATCGGCGCAGGTCGATGCCCCTTTTTCAGCCGTTTAAATTCCGTGCCCGCTTTTAACCGCTCGGACAGAATGTGTGTCTGGTTGCCTATCGTTCCCGCAGGTAGATAACCTTTTCCGGAACCGTTAAATACCCCTTCGGAAGAGGTGCCCATGAAGGCCGTTTATTGCCCCTACTGCGGCGGTCGGACCAAGCGCAACGGCAGGACCTCATCGGGATCCCAGCGGTGGAGGTGCACGGCCTGCGGCGCGTCGACGACGGTGAGGTACGACGACACGGCGACAAGGCTGGACGAGTTCCTCGGGTGGCTCCTCTCCAAGGACTCCCAGGCGGCGATGCCGGGCGGCGGGCGGTCCTTCAGGCGCAGGACGGCCGAGTTCTGGGAGGTCTGGCCCATGCCCGTCCCCGACGGCGGGAGCGGGTTCGCCAAGGCCGTGCGAGAGACCTGGCCGCGCACCAGGGTCCAGAGGTGCACCTTCCACGCCTTCTCGCAGGTCAAGCGCTACACGACGACGCGGCCGAAGCTCCAGGCGGGGCGCGAGCTCTACCTCGTCGCGCGCGACCTCATGGGCATCGAGACGCTGCACCAGGCCGAGCTCTGGGTCGAGCGTTACCTCGACTGGTGCGGGTTCTGGGCCGACTTCCTGGAGGACAGGACCGTGGTGGACGGCAGGAGGGTCTACACCCACGAGAGGCTGAGGCGGGCGCGCTCGTCGCTGTCGTCGCTGGTGTCGGCGGGGACGCTGTTCACCTACCTCGACCCCGCCCTGGCCAAGGCCGGCCCGCTGCCGTCGACCAACAACATGATCGAGGGAGGGGTGAACTCGCAGCTGAGGGCCGTCCTGCGCAACCACCGGGGGCTGACGTCGGTCAAGCGCGTTAAGGCGGTGTTCTGGTGGTGCCACGCGCACTCGGGGGACGCGAGGACGGCGCGCGAGAAGCTCGCCACGATGCCGACCGACGCGGACATCGACTTCCTGTTCAGCGTCTACTCCGCCTCGCCGTCGCGCGAGGACGGAGGGCCGGAGTGGGGCGACAGGGCCGTGTGGGAGGACCTCCACCACAGGGACCCGTACCCGTTCTGGCTGGATTAATGGATGGAAACGGATGTTCTATCGGGACACACATTTTGTCCTATAAGCCCGTTTTGGGCAAGGCACTTTTTTCACTGCCGCATTGGCTCCCGGTAATAAAATGAACTTTACTGCTGTTTCGATGAAAGGAGGAGCGTGCCCAGACGTATCAAGCGAGCCACCATTGTCTCGTCCGTGCTCATACTTCTTGCTGTCGTCTGTGCGGTTACCCTGACGTATACCGTTCGAAGCAGTTCCCCCTCCTCGAATGAAGCTGACAAGGATCTCCCGGAACTCAAAATTGGCGTTACGGATAACGATCCCTATGTGTATATCGATACCACGGGCGACTACGCCGGTATCGATATCGATATCGCACGCGAGGCTTGCAAACGTGCGGGGCTCAGGCCGCAATTCGTCGACATATCTTGGAATGACCGCGATCGCCTGCTCAAAAATGGCGATATCGATTGTCTGTGGTGCGACTACTCGCCCTGTTATCGCGAAGACGATTATTACTGGACTGAGCCGTATCTAACCATAACGGTTTCGGTTGCCGCCAAGAAAACGAGCGGCATCAAGTCCTTGGCGCATCTCGACGGAAGCAAGACCATTGCAGTGATTGCCGGTTCGGTGAGTGAACGCCGGCTGCTTGCGGGCGATCTGGAAATCTCGCCGGACGTGCGCATCAAATCATATGGCTCTGCCGAACTCTGTAAAGCTGCCCTTGCCAAAGGGTATGTTGACTGTTGGATGGCGGACGTTCAGTCGCTCGGTCCCCTCGTCGCCCAGTATCCCGGCCTGTATCGTGTGTTCGCCGACAACGTTATGACGGTTGACCTTGGCGTCGCGTTTGAGGACGGCTATGAGGGGGAGCACGTCAAAAACCTCAATACCGTGCTGTTCGAGATGGATCGAGATGGCACGATTGAGCGCATTGTGGGCAAGTACAAGGCGGGGGCGACGACGGACGGGCAAGGAGCGGAATCATGACAAATGATGAGCGCCGCTTACGCCGAAAGGCATTAGTCACCGCGGCTATCTGCGTTGTGGCCAGCGCTGCTTTGTTGGGTCTGCTGTATGTGGTCGGCACGCATCGCTGTCTCGATAAAACGCTTGGGTTTTGCCAGGAAACCATGGTGTTTTTAAAAAACGCCTGCGAAAAATATGACCGATACGAACAGGGAAGAAAAACCGAGGCGACGCACAATTTGGATGCCGCGCTCGAGTCGTTTGCGACGTTCTTGCCATCTGATCACGTTGAAGTCAACGATGACCTCGTCGAGGAGTACGTCCATACCGAGCACCTTTCGGGAATGTTGGTCATGGACGCCGACGGTCATATGGCCGCTCATTACGATATCGACGGCCGCGATCCGCTGATGCTATGGCGAGAGGAGCTTGCCTGTTCGTCGGTCGCATCGATGTACCGAGGCTCCAAGGTGTCCTACTCGACGGTCGTTGAGCGTCGAGATGTCGACTTTGCCGTGAGTGTTGTTCCGTACGGTGATGGCGTAGCGCTGGGGTATCGATCGCTTGCGCCCGAGCCCGCCGATGATTATTCGTATACGATCGCCGACGTGCTCGTGAACAACACATTCCATCAGAGCCCAACGGTGTTCGTGATGCGCGATGCGCAAATCGTTTCTTCAAACGATTCGACCGTCGATATGGCTCTCGCCCGGCTTCTTGCCGATAGCGGAATTGATTGGAAAGACGAAGGCTTATCACGTGTCGAATATCGGGGAAGTACCTGGTATGCCGTGCGTGCGGCGTATAAGGACTATCGCCTGTTTGCGCTCTATCCCAAATCTGAGGTCATGTCGGGCAGGATTTCATTTATCACTGCCGGCGTACTGGCGTTCCTGGTGTTTTTGGTTGTAGTGCTGTTGGTGCGTATCGTCGCCGATCGTCGCAATTTGGCCGAAAAGGACAAGCAGCTCGGCATCATCAATGCCATCAGTACCACGTATGAGTCGACCCTCCTGTTGCATCTCGACACGCTTGAGATCGAGGGGATTAACATGTCGCCATCGGTGGCGAAGATATTTGCCGAGCACGCCGAGGCATATGACTTTTTTGCAACGGTTTGCCGTGACATTGTGAGTCCCGAAAGTCGCGAGGCGGTCATGGAGCTCTTAGATATAAAGACGCTTCGGGATCGTATGGAGGGCGCGCCGTACTTGGATGCCGAGGTACGAGACTGCCGAGGTACGTGGTATTCGCTGCAGGTTGTTCCACAGCGCCGCGATGAGCGGGGTCGACTGGAATCGGTCGTCGTGGCAACGCATAACATCTCGATGACAAAGCGCGCCGAGGAGCTTTCTTTCCAGGACAAGCTGACGGGACTTCGCAATAGAAATTACCTTGAGTCCCTTGGCGACGACCTGGTGAACGAGTCCCTGCCCGTGAGTGTGATCATGATGGACTGCAATTTCCTCAAGCGTACCAACGATCTCTACGGTCACGAAATGGGCGATGAGCTGCTACGGCGTACGGCGTCTGTATTGAGGCGGGCGGCAGGCGAGAAATTTGTGCCTATGCGCATTGGTGGCGACGAGTTCTTGCTGATTTACCCTCACACCGATCGCGAATCCGCATGTGAAGTAGTGCAAGATCTTCGCCTCAGCCTTGCTGCTGCGAGCGATGAGGTGCTGACGGTCAGTGCGTCGTTTGGCGTCGCGACGGCAGAGGCACCCGGTTATACACTGACCGAGATTTACCACATCGCTGACCACAACATGTATCAAGAGAAACGAAAAGTCCACGCTCGGGAAGCAGATTGCTAGTATTGCTACCGCCGGTTTGCGCATTGGGGAATGTTGAATCGGTGCCCGCGATACTTTATCGGTTCGGACGGGGATAATAGACGTCTGAAATTGCTTTACGAGAGGGGAACGCAATGATTAGTTTTGATTACAAGCCTCAGGGCGTATGCACTCGCAATATCCACCTTGACCTGTCCGATGACGGCAACAAGGTGGTGGGCGTCGAGTTTACCGGTGGCTGCAACGGCAATCTCAAGGCTATCTCTAAGCTGGTCGAAGGTGCTCCTGCCGATCGCGTCATCGAGGTTCTCGCTGGTAATACCTGCGGTATGAAAAAGACTTCTTGCGCCGATCAGCTCACGCGCGCTATCGAGGCCGCTCGCGCCGAGATCGCCTAATGAGTATCGCCGACCACGTCAAGAACGGAATATCGCGCCGCGGCTTTGTGCTCGGAGGGGCTGCCGCGGGCGCTGCCACGGTGCTTGCCGGATGCTCAAAGAAAACGGGCACCAGCGACGATGCCGCCGGCGAGCCGCAGGTTATCAAGGACGATTCGAAGATTGTCTCGATCACTGATGAGTACGAAGCTGTTGATATCGATCTTGAGCCGGCGGCGTCGTGGACGCTGCCGCTGGGCACGCTGCTGTACTACTGCGATGGCGACTACGCCGCCGCGATGATGGCGCCTGCTTCTGCCCTGCATGCCAATACGCTTGGTGTGCTCAACCTGGGCGATGGCTCGCTTACCACATTAATCGAGGATCCTATCGAGGGCACGGGATATGCTTTTTACGATGTCCGTGCCGGCGATGGCGTGTTTGCGTGGGTTGAGATGAACTTTGCCAACTCATCGTGGAAGCTCTACGCTCAAAATCTGTCGGGCGCTTCGCTCTCTGGCGACGTGACTGAGCTCGATCGAGGTGGCAAGGACTATGATCCGCCCCTGTTTACGGCGTTCGGGTTATCGGTCATCTGGTATAAAATGCCTTCGGCAGGCGGCAATAAAACGAGTAGTGATTCGTTTTGCTATCGTCGCTCGCTTGATGAATCCAAGGCCGAGGTAATTTGGAAATCGATGGGCCGCTTTGCATCGGCCCCGCGCGCGAGCGACGGCATTTTGACCATCTCGCCGCGTGTCCGCAACGACGAAGGCGTCTACTACGGCATAACGGCAATCGATCTGACCGATGGCAACAACACCAAACGTGCCCAGCTAGTCCTTCCCTCGTCAGTCTCGCCTTTCGAGGCCGTATATATGGGCGATACCTTCGTGTTTTCTATCGAGGCGACCTATAGTGACGTGGGCAGCCTGGGCAACATGGGCACGTATATCGGTAATGAGGGAGGGCCATACCTCTTTCTGTCCCGCGAGCCGCTCGCATGTGCTGCCGGCAAGAAGAATAAATATCTCGTTAAGGTACAGGCATCGCATTTTCTCATCGACACCTCTGCCAAGACCTATGGCTCGCTGTTGTCGCCCGACCGCGCTTTGGAATATGGCGATTATCCAGCTACGGCGGGAAAATCGGACTCATTCCTTACGTACGCCACGGTGCGCAACAGCCAGGGTATACCCGAGACGGTCACCGCACGCCTATTCTCTCTTTAAGCTTAGAGGGGTTAAAAAGGCGCCAACAGGGGAATAAACGCGTTGTAATTGTGAGTACCGCCCGCCGAGCTGCCGCGTCATAGTGGCATCCGGCGGGCTCAGGTGCGTTAAAATGGGCTTGTTCTTAGCTGATTGAGACAGGGGGGCCGTGTTATGGCTTCAGATGCAAAAAAGATTCTGCTGGTCGAGGATGAGAAGGCAATCCGTGACGCCGTCGCTGCCTATCTCGAGCGCGAAGGCTACTGGGTTGTGGGTGTCGGCGACGGCCAGTCCGCGATCGAGGAGTTCGAGAAGCATCAGTTTGACCTGGTCGTGCTCGACCTTATGCTCCCCAAGATCCCCGGCGAGCGCGTTTGCCGCACCATTCGCGATACCTCGGATGTCCCCATCATCATGCTGACTGCCAAGGGCGAGATCGAGGACCGTATTATCGGTCTTGAGCTCGGCGCCGACGACTATCTGATTAAGCCGTTCTCGCCGCGCGAGCTTGTCGCGCGCGTACGCGCCTTGTTCCGCCGTGCCCATCAGGCCGACGAGCCAGCCGTCGAGGTACTCGACTTCGGCGATCTGGTCATCGATATCTCGGGCCACAAGATTTTGGTCGAGGGCAAGGAAGTCGACCTGACGGCTTCCGAGTTTAAGCTGCTCACCACGCTTGCCCGTCACCCCGGTCGCGTCTACAACCGCATGGAGCTGGTCGAGAAGGTGCTCGGCTACGACTTTGAGGGCTATGAGCGCACCATCGATAGCCACGTGAAGAACCTTCGCGCCAAGCTGGGCGATGATCCCAAGAAGCCCAAGTGGCTCTACACCGTCCACGGTGTCGGCTATCGCTTCGAGGCTCCGGCCAAGACCGATAAGTCGGACGAGAAATAGGGAAATCACATATGACACCTGCGCGCTTTGAAATCGGACAAAAGCACAAGCAGGAGAGCGAGGCGGGTTCCAAGGCTAGTTGGAACACGCCTCGTTCCGATTCACGGCCAACGATGAGCTATCCCTCGCGCATGGCACTTGCTTTTGCTCTGACATCGCTCATGACGGTATTGGTGCTGGTGGGCGTGGTCTCTGTTGTGTGGGGCACGGTCTTTTCGGATTACACGCGCTCCAATATCGTCGAGATCGCCAATTCTGCTGCCGAAAAGCTTGCGACGTCGTATGAGGAAAACGGCAACTGGACTGCGGGCGAGCTGCGCACGGTCGCGACATCGAGTTTGGTATCCGACGACCTGAGTATGCAGGTCGTCAACAAGAAGGGCGTTGTCGTCTATGACGACTCATGGCCTTCGGCAAGCGCGACCGCCGATGTGCGCGAGAGCGAATCGGCGTCGAGCAGCTCGAGCGGTAAAAAAGCATCGCATAGCCCGGTCTCGTCTGCTCCAACCGACTCCGATAGCGTTGCCAACGTCGAAATCATAACGTCTTCGGGCGAGCATGTCGGACAGGTAAAGCTATGGGCCATCGGCTCCGATGCCTTGCTCACCAAGGCGGATTCTGCATTTAGGGAGAAGACCTTTAACGCCATGGCCCTCGCCGCGGTTGTTGCAATCTGCATTTCGGTCGTTATCGGATCGCTCGTGTCGCGCATGCTCACCAAGCCGATTCATCGTATTACGAGCACGGCCAAGCAAATTCGCGATGGCGATCTGTCCGCTCGTACTGGTTTGCGCGGTGATGACGAGATTGATCAGCTGGGTGAGACCTTCGATGAGATGGCCACTTCGCTCGAGAAGGATATGAAACACGAGAAGCGCCTGACCTCAGACGTGGCTCACGAACTTCGTACTCCGCTTATGGCCATGCTCGCGACAGTCGAAGCCATGCAGGATGGGGTGTATCCCACCGACGACGAGCATCTGGAAACCGTTGCATCCGAGACACGTCGCCTGGCCCGTCTGGTGCAGCAGATGCTCGATCTATCGCGCATGGAAAACAGCACAGCGCCGCTCAACCTTGAGCCGGTGGACATGGTTCCCTTCGTGCGTTCCATCGTCAACGCTCAGGAGCGCCTGTTTGTTGACCGCGATCTGCGCTTGCGCTTTGCAGATGAAACCCAGGGTCACGACGATGTCGTCGAGGCCGATCCCGACATGATCACACAATGCGTCATCAATCTCATGAGCAACGCCATGCGCTACACCCCCGAGGGCGGTTGGGTCGTGGTGTCGGTGCTCAGTGACCGCAAACACGTCAGCGTCGCCGTTTCTGATACCGGCATCGGTATTGCCAAGGATGACTTGTCGCGCATCTTCGGCCGTTTTTGGCGCGCCGATGCCAGCCGTGCCCGTGAGGCGGGCGGTCTGGGCGTGGGCCTCGCCGTGACTAAACAGATCGTCGAGCGACATCATGGCTACATTTCCGTGGAGTCGGAGCTTGGAAAGGGTACGACTTTTACGATTCATCTGCCTCGCGAGCACACGGCGGACGCGGCATCTACTACAATGGAGCACTAGCTTTTCGCTATTCGGTGAAGGAGGGGTTTCATCCCTGCCGCTCCGAGTTTGCGAAAACGTGCGGGAAAGAACCCGCATTACTGTCGTATTTTGGTAAGGAGTGACTCACGTGACAACGATGGAGCGTCGTCCGGATTCCCGTGGCAAGGTTCGTGATATCTACGATGCCGGTGAAAACCTGCTGATGGTCGCCACCGACCGCATTTCTGCGTTCGACTTCATTCTTCCCGACGAGATTCCGTTTAAGGGAGAGGTGCTCAACCGCATCTCGGCATTCTGGTTTGATAAGTTTGCCGACATCGTTCCCAACCACCTCGTTTCCATCGACCCGGCGGATTTCCCTGGGGAGTTTGCTGAGTATCGTGACTACCTCGCCGGCCGCGCCATGCTGGTTAAGAAGGCCCAGACGATTCCTATCGAGTGCATCGTCCGCGGCTATCTGACCGGTTCGGGCAAGAAGACCTACGACGAGAACGGCACCGTCTGCGGCATCCAGCTGCCTGAGGGCCTGACCGAGGCTTCCAAGCTTCCCGAGCCGCTGTTCACGCCGTCCACGAAGGCCGAGATTGGTGACCACGACGAGAACATCTCGTTCGAGCGTTGCTGCGAGATCGTGGGCGAGGATATCGCCACGCAGATTCGTGACCTTTCCCTCAAGATCTACAAGGCCGCTGCCGAGTACGCCGCGACCCGTGGCATCATCATTGCCGACACCAAGTTCGAGTTTGGTGTCATCGATGGCAAGGTCACGCTGATCGACGAGTGCCTCACGCCCGATTCCAGCCGTTTCTGGCCTGCTGCCAGCTACGAGGAGGGCAAGATCCAGCCCAGCTACGACAAACAATTCGTCCGCAATTGGCTCAAGGCCAACTGGGATATGACGGGGGAGACCCCGCACCTGCCCGCCGAGGTCATCGATGGCACGTCCGAGCGCTATCGCGAGGCCTTCCAGATCATCACGGGCTCCCAGTTCACAAGCATGAAGGAGAACGCATAAGTGAGTACCCGTAGCGCCACGAACAAGCGCACGCAATCCCACGAGGTTACCGGGGTTGCGCGCAAGTCCGCCGCATCTGCTAAGCCTGCCCGTCAGGCAGCGAGCTCTGTCCGCGTCGTGCCGGCTTCGTCTAAGGCACGCCGCAAAGAGCTCGAGAAGGGCGAGAACCTCGAGGGCCTCTCTAAAGAGGAGAAGCGCGCCCGCAAGGCTAAGCAGCGCGCCAAGGAGGACCGCATCTACACGGTGTCGAATATCCTTCTCAAGCAGGATGAGGACTACACCAAGCGCCGTCGTATCTGGTGGGCCGTGCTTACTATCGGCATGGTACTCGTCGTGGCAATTTGGGCTTCGCTCTACTTCGCTCCCGCTGGCATGGTGTCCAGCCCTGTCCAGATGGTCGGCATCGTTTTGTCCTACGTCGTCATTTTGGGTGACTTTATCTACGACTTCGTTCGTATTCGTCCCCTGCGCAACATGTACCGCACGCAGGCCGAGGGCATGTCCGAGAACAAGCTCAACGCCCTTATCGAGCGCTCGGCTGCCGAGGAGGACAAGAAGGACTCCAAGAAGAAGTAGCGTTTGCATGCATACTTATCGCTAAGATATAAGGCGCGTCGTTTTTGCGGCGCGCCTTTTTACTGTTCTATAGATAGATGGAGTGGCACATGATTCGAGCTGCCCTGACGGTCGAAGAGGCTCTGGAGGGCATGAAGGCCCTAGAGCCCAAGATTAAAAACTATGCGCGCCTGGTTGTCCGCAAGGGCGTAAACGTCAAGCCCGGCCAGGAGGTTGTCGTTCAGTCTCCGGTCGAGTGCGCGCCGTTTGCGCGCGTGGTGGTCGCGGAGGCCTATGCCTCCGGTGCCGGTCACGTGACGGTTATTTGGGCCGATGACGCCGTGACGAGGCTCACGTACGAGCATGTCGAGAAAAGCTATTTTGAGCAGACGCCCGAGTGGAAGCGCCTGCAGCTTGATTCACTGGCCCAGGATGGTGCCTGCTTTATCTTTATCGAGGGTGCGGACCCTGCCGCTCTTAAGGGCATCGATCCCGCTAAGCCTGCTGCAGCTTCTAAGGCAAGGAACACGCAGTGCAAGGTCTTCCGCCGCGGACTGGACTACAACATCAACCCGTGGTGCATCGCCGGCGCGCCGGTCGTTGCCTGGGCGCGCGAGGTGTTCCCGGGAGACGCCGATGAGGTTGCAATCTATAAGCTGTGGAATGCGATTCTGCATACCGCTCGCGCCGATGGCCAGGACCCGGAGAGCGACTGGGAACTCCATGACGCCGCATTCGAAAAGAACCTGCGTTTCCTGAACGACAATCGTTTTGACTACCTGCATTACACCTCGGCAAATGGAACCGATCTGACGATTGGCATGACGAAAGGTCACGAGTGGGCCGGCGGCAAGGGCAAGACGCCCGATGGGCACCCCTTCTTCCCCAACATTCCCACCGAGGAAGTCTTCACCTCGCCTGATCGTATGCGTGCCGACGGTATCGTGTATTCGGCTATGCCGCTCATTCACCACGGTAACAAGGTTGACGATTTTTGGATTAAGTTCGAGGCGGGCCGCGTAGTGGACTACGATGCCCGCGTGGGTAAGGCGACGCTTGCGAGCATTATTGACACCGATGAAGGTGCCGCTCATCTGGGTGAGGTCGCGCTTATCTCCAAGAATACGCCGATTCGCGAAAGCGGCGTTCTGTTCTATGACACACTCTATGATGAGAACGCCAGCTGTCACCTTGCGTTGGGTGTTGGTTTCCCTGAGTGCATCGAAGGCGGGTACGACATGTCCAAAGAGGAGCTCCTGGAGCATGGCGTTAACGTTTCGAGCACGCATGTCGACTTTATGATCGGTACGGACGACATTGATATTGCGGGCATTACGCCTGATGGACGTGAAGTTGTGATTTTCCAGAACGGCCAATGGAGTTGGGAATAGTCCCAGACCGTGGTACAATGCCACCCGCGGGCCGTTAGCTCAGCTGGCAGAGCAGGGGACTTTTAATCCCAAGGTCCAGGGTTCGAACCCCTGACGGCCCACCCAAAGATTGTTGAGACGGTCAACTTCGGTTGGCCGTCTTTTTTGTCGCCCTTTCATGGGTTCGAACCCGAAAGGGCGCGGAGCTGAGGAAACGCGTGAGCGTTTGCCAGTGCAGCGCGCGAGGCGCGAAGCGCCGCAGCGGCTGCCTGCAGAGCAGGCCGAACCTCTGACGGCCCACCCAAAGAAAGGAAAACGAAATGAAAACAGATAGATACGGAATTAGCGGCAGCACATTAAAGATAATAGCGGCCATTTCGATGGTTCTCGATCATGTAAGCAGGATCGTCCTGACCAATGGAATCATGACTCACGCATCGTACAATCAGATATCAGACGAACAGTGGGCGATTCTAAGCGAGGCTTCGGATGTGCTTCATATTCTTGGCAGAATTGCATTTCCCTTATTTTGCTTTTTGATAGTTGAGGGATTTTTGCATACTCATGACATAAAGAGGTACCTGCGAAATATGCTTGTCTTCGCAATCATTGCGGAGCCCATATACGATTTCGTTCAAACCGGGCAACTATTTGACCTTCGGCAACAAAATGTTATGTGTGAGCTCCTGCTTTGCTTGGTCTTCTTGATAATTCTGGAAAAGATACAAAGCCTTTCAAAATGGAAGAGGTACATCGCAGAAACTGCTCTGATTGTTTTGACAGCACTGGCAGCTGAATACACTAAACTAGATGGCGGTGTGTATGGCATTCTGCTTGTGGCTGCATTCTATTTATTCCACGACAGCAAGGCCAAGATGTTCTTTGCTGCAGTATGCGCAGTGCTCCTTTCGTCATGCCATATAGTTGGCGGCGGATTTGAGTTTGCTACAGCTAATATATTTAATCCTGATGTTGCTGCCGCGGTCGTTTCGTTGCTGCTTATCAATCTTTATAATGGCAAGCGAGGGCTGAAGCTCAAATATTTCTTCTACATTTTCTATCCGGCTCATCTTGCTCTGCTTTATGGTGTCTCACTTATTGTTTTGAACTGTCTTTAAAAACTCTCAAACAAGTCTCTGAAAGCAGAACTAAATTGACCCTAAGACTGCTTGTGAATTTCCGGAAGACCTGTGAGATACGAGGATAGACAACGAGGGCTGTAGAAAGATGCTTCGAAAGCATGAATGGCAGCGAGAAAATGAGTTCGGAAGCACCCCTCTGGATGCTCCAGCATAGAATAGAAAGCGATCGGCTCCGGCTGGTCGCTTTTTTGTTACCGATGCACGGTTCGAACCCGAACTTCTATATATAGGAACGCTTGGCGAACAAAACCTGCCTTTTACCGACGGGAAACAAATAACCGATGCTTTTGGAGTAAAGTGGCGCTCCAGAGATGACCGATGCCTCAACATCTATAAACCAGCTGGTCACCGCCAATATCAGAAGCTGATGCTTCAGTTATAACCTCAGTGACGTGACTGAGGGACCTATTCATTTGTGAACAAAATATGGAGTACGGGATTCCCGCCCCCGGCGCCCCTCCGGTCTGGCAATATATCTCCTTGCCGCGCGGCCCGGTCGGACCGGATCAGCCGCACAGCGTGCACCTTGAGAACCGGATACTGCGAGGATGGACACATTCAGTGTCGCATCCGGGCAGACATCGAACCATTTGAAATGGTCTAACTTGGATTTGTTTTTCGCAAGGCCGCCGAGAGGCGGCCCC